>JAFLCY010000105.1 GCA_017303485.1 Rhodobacterales bacterium | reverse complement strand
GACGATGACCATCACTCAGATCAGGAAAGTGAAGCGCAGGGGCAGGTAGGACGGCGGGGTCAGTTGCCCCTCCATCGAGGTCATCATGGCGCCCGCCAGCCCCACCACGGCCGAGCCGATGATGAAAATCTGCAGGTGGCGGAACTTCACGTCCTTGCCCATCGCCTCCGAGGAGATCTCGTTGTCGCGGATGGCGCGGACCATCCGGCCCCAGGGGCTGTTCAGGGCGCGCTCGCAGCCCCAGACGAGGAGGATCAGCACGACGCCGAACATGACGGCGTAGAGCAGCTTGACAAAGATGGTCGAGGCGGCAACCGAGTTCAGCCCGAAGTCGTTGACCAGTTCCACAAAGGCCGGATTGACCTGCAGGTCGACTTCCTTCGGCACCGGCCAGGGTCGGGGCAAGTCGATCAGGTTCTTCACGCCGCGCGCCAGCCAGTCTTCGTTGCGCATCACGGTAACGATGATCTCGGCAATGCCCAGCGTGGCGATGGCAAGGTAGTCCTCGCGCAGGCCCAAGGCGATCTTGCCGATCACCCAGGCAGCCGCGGCGGCCATCAGCGCGCCGACCGGCCAGGCGAAGATCGAGTTCCAGCCAAGTCCGCCAATGTTGCCTGCCTGGGCCGGGTTGTTCGATTCCACCGCGATGACAGCCGGGTCGAGGATCATCCGATAGATGAAGAAGACGATGACCAGATACAGCGCCAGCGCCAGCGCACGGGTCGTTCCCGGCTTGAGGCGGCGGTAAAGCCAGACGGCCAGGGCAATGGCGACAGCGGCGAAGACCAGCGCGCCGACAATGCGCGGTCCCCCGGCTGCCCAGCCTTCCGGAACCGGCTTGGACGACACCAGCGCCACCGCCAGCCCGCCAAGCGCTACCGAACCGACGATGCCGGTCGAGAAGAGGCCCGCATAGCCCCACTGGATGTTCACCCCGATCGCCATGATGCAGGACAGGAGCGCCAGGTTCAGAATGTTCAGCGACAGGTTCCAGCTTTGCAGGAGGCCGGTGAGCAGGAACAGGACGCCGACGCCAGCGAACAGAAGCAGGTTGCGATACTTTGCCATGTCACTTGGCTCCGAAAATGCCCTGCGGGCGGAAAAGGAGTACGATGATCAGAATGCTGAACGAGACCGCGACCTTGTAGTCGGTCGAAAGTGCCTGGTAGAGACCGTCGCCCAGCCAGTCCGCCGGAACGAGATAGCTGAAGATCTTCCGCCAGGCGTTCGTGATGATCAGTTCCGAGAACGCCACGATGAAGCTGCCGACGATGGCCCCCAGTGGCGAGCCAAGGCCGCCCACCACCGAGGCCGCGAACATCGGCATCAAAAGGCTGAAATAGACGATACCGCGGTAGGATTTGTCCAGCCCGTAAAGCGTGCCCGCGATACAGGCGAGCGCGCCTGCGACGATCCAGGTGATCGTCACTACCCGCTCGGGGTTGATGCCGGACAAAAGCGCAAGGTCCTCGTTGTCGGAATAGGCCCGCATCGACTTGCCGGTACGGGTCTTCTGCAGGAACCAGAACAGCGCCGCGCAGCAGACCGCCGCGGCAAAGACAGAGATCGCCTGCGTGGTCTTGATCGCCAGCGGCTCGGCAAGCCCGGTCGCGGCCTTGAAATCCTGGGGGTTGAGCATCATCCGGGAGCCGTCGGTGAAGTTCTGCTCCGAAGTGCCGATGATCATCCGGACAAGGCCGTTCATCACGAACATGACGCCGGTCGAGACGATGACCACGATGATCGGTTTTGCGCGCTGCTTGCGGTAGAAGCGATAGACCACGCGGTCGGTGGCCAGCACCATGGCGATGGTGACAAGGATCCCGATGGGTAGCGCCAGGAGGGCGGTGGGCAAGGGGCCCGCCGTGATGCCCATCGACTGGAACCACCAGGTGAACAGGATCACGAATGCGGTCCCGAAGGCCATGGTGTCGCCGTGCGCGAAGTTGGAAAAGCGCAGGACGCTGAAGATCAGCGTGATGCCAAGCGCCCCCAGGGCCAGCTGGCTGCCATAGGCCAGCCCCGGCACGACGATGAAGTTCAGAAAGGCGACGAGGGCGTTCAGGATGTCCATCGGGTCTCGCAAGTCCAGAGAGGATAGGGAAAGGGATCAGCCGCCTTCGGCCATGCAGTTGCCCGAACCGGTGATCGCCACCGCGCCCTGGCCGTAGGCATGTGCCGTGAAGAGGAACTCGCCCGACGGGAAAATGCTGACCAGACCTGACATGCCGTTCTGCGGCGGCAGGACGATGGAAACCTCGCCACCCGCCTCCACCGTCGTGGTCTGGTAGCCCTCCCAGGCCTGGCCGTCCGTGCTGACGCGCCAGACGTCACCGGCTTCCTCGATCAGGAACGGGCCACCGGCATAGGGCTCGCAGGTGCCGCCGCCGCATTGCTGCGTGGCGGTGCATTCGTATCCGGCAAGGGCCGAGGTGGGGATCAAGGCGAGAAAAGTCAGCACGCTGAATTTCATCTCAACCTCCCAGAAAGGATTTGCGGACTTCCGGATCGGCCAGCAGGGCCGCGCCGGTGTCGGTGTAGCGGTTGCCGCCCTGCACGAGGACATAGCCCTTGTCGGCGATTGCCAGCGCCTGCCGGGCGTTCTGCTCGACCATCAGGATGGAAATCCCGGTGCGGGCGATCTCGATGATGCGGTCGAACAATTCGTCCATCACGATGGGGCTGACGCCCGCGGTCGGTTCGTCCAGCATCAGCACCTTGGGCTGGGTCATCAGCGCCCGGCCCACGGCGACCTGCTGGCGCTGGCCGCCCGAAAGCTCGCCCGCCTTCTGGTACCGCTTTTCCTTCAGGATCGGGAACAGCCCGTAGATCTGCTCCATCGTGTCGCGGATGTGGTCGTCCTCGCGGATGAAGGCGCCCATTTCCAGGTTCTCCTCCACCGTCATGCCGGTGAAGATGTTGTGCGTCTGCGGTACGAAGCCCATACCCTTGCGGACGCGGGCCTGCGGCGACAGCCCGGTGATATCCTCGCCCATCAGCCGGACGCTGCCTTGCCGCAGCTTCAGCATGCCGAAAACCGCCTTCATCGCGGTGGATTTCCCCGCGCCGTTCGGGCCGACGATGACGGCGATCTCACCGGGTTCGACGGCCAGCGTGCAGTCATGCAGGATATCGACCGCGCCGTAGCCGCCGGTCATGTTCTCGCCGATCAGGAAGGGCGTCGTCATAACTCTGATCCCAATGCAATTCCGGCCAACAGCCGTGCGTGTAAGTGCTTGTGCTCGTCCGTAAAGAGGGTCGAACTCTCTATCGTCTCCACGATGATTGATAGATCGTCCGCAAAACGGAAACTGATGACACGTGTACCGAAGGGGGAACCCGAAAAGACCAAAGTCTTTGCCGGCTTCATACTGATCTCGGCATCAAAACGACCAGCGAGTGTTGGCAACAGTCCTCGATTGTCTCTGAACTCTTCTTGCAGGCTCCGCTCAAATTCTTCGGGCGTCAATCTAGGCGCGATGCCAAAAATCAATGCCTTCGCACGCTCACGTTCGGACATCTCAGAATATGGTTTTGCGGTCTTCCAGACGCTGATCTTTGCATCGAAAATCGTTCCATGCCTGAAGGCCAGATCGACAGGACGATCGTCTCGTACCGGTGCAACGGACCAGATGTCCGGTTCGACACAGACCGAGAGCAGCGGCTCCACCCTATGGCAGACTGGTCCACCTTCTGCTGCGTAGCTCCACGTTCCGTCTGAATAGATCACGGCCTCCCGGCCTTGCACCTCGGCACCACCGATGACTTCCTGGGCAGCCGCCGGATAGGGAAGGGCAATGAATAGCCCTAGCGCCAGGCGTGTCTGTTTCACGCCGCGCCCTCCTTCAGCTTGTTCTTCAGCCCACGGCCCAGATAGGCCTCGATCACCCGTTCGTCGTTCTTGACCTCGTCGACCGTGCCCTGCGCCAGCACCTTGCCCTCGGCCATCACGATCACCGGGTCGCAAAGACGGGCGATGAAATCCATGTCATGCTCGATGACGCAGAAGGTGTAGCCGCGTTCCTTGTTCAGCCGCACGATGGCGTCGCCGATGGTGTTCAGAAGCGTCCGGTTCACGCCCGCGCCGACCTCGTCCAGGAAGACGATCTTGGCGTCGACCATCATCGTGCGGCCCAGTTCCACCAGCTTCTTCTGCCCGCCCGAGATCATCCCGGCCTTCTGGTCGGCGATATGGCTGATGGTCAGGAACTCCAGCACCTCGTCGGCCTTCTGGCGGATGCGCTCCTCTTCCTCGGCGACCTGCCCGCGCGAGAAAAGCGCGTTCCACAGCTTCTCGCCCGACTGGCGCGGCGGCACCATCATCAGGTTCTCGCGCACCGTCATCGAGCCGAATTCGTGGGCGATCTGGAAAGTCCGCAGCAGACCTTTCTCGAACAGCCGGTGGGGCGGCAGGCCGGTGATATCCTCGCCGTCCATGTAGACATGCCCGCTCGTCGCGTCGTAGCGACCGGCGATCACGTTGAAGAGTGTGGTCTTTCCCGCGCCATTGGGTCCGATCAGGCCGGTGATGGATCCGGTCTTGATTTCCAGCGATGCGCCGTCAACGGCATGAAAGCCGCCGAAATGCTTGTGCAGCTTTTCGACCTTGATCATTTGCTTCCCCTGTCGAGGCCCGCTCTCGCCACCGGATCACCGGGCGGGGGGCCTTCTGTTAGGCGACGGCCCGGGGATTTCCCGGGCCGTGCCATGTCTTGCCGTGCGGATCAGATCAACGGAACTGGACGGTTTCGTACTTGCCGCCCTTCACCTCGAACTGCTTGTAACGCCCGGCCGATTCACCCGGTCCGATCAGCGTCACGCCCGAAGCGCCGTCATAGTCGATGGCGGTGCCGGCCGCGATCAGCTCCAGCGCCTTGCCCAGCTCGCCCGGAAGGATCTTGACGCCCGAACCGTCAGCCGGTCCGTTGGCGATTTCCATGATCTTTTCCTTGTAGACGTTCGAGTCGGTCGAGCCCGAAGCCTCCATCGCCAGCATGATCAGCGCGGCGGCGTCGTAGCTTTCCATCGTGTAGGGCGAGGTGGCGTCATAGGCCGGGTTGTTGGCCTTGCCCATGTCCGCGAGGATCGCCGCACCGGGGCTGTCCGACTGCGCGACCTGGCCGTAGGACCCGTCGAGCGCCGGGCCGATGGCTGCGGGCAGGCTGTCGCCCACCATGCCGCCGGGCAGGCCGAAGGTCGTGAACGCGCCCGTGTCGAGCGAGGCCTGGATGATGCCCTTGCCGCCCTGGTCGAGGTAGCCCGCGACGACGAGGATATCGCCACCGGCCGCCGCGAGAGCCGCGACCTCGGCCGAATAGTCGGCCTTGCCGTCGTCATGCGCGGCGTTGATCGTCACCACGCCGCCCTTGGCGGTGAAGGCGCTGGCGATGGCTTCGGCGAGACCCTTGCCGTAGTCGCTGTTGGAGTAGGTCAGCGCGATCGACTTGACGCCCTTTTCGGTCAGGATGTCGGCCATGACTTCGCCTTCGCGCGCGTCAGACGGCGCGGTACGGAAGAAGAGGCCGTTGTCCGGGTCGGCGGTCAGCGCGGGCGAGGTCGCCGAGGGCGAGACCATCGCGATGCCGTTCGGCATGGCGACGTTGGTCAGCATCGCGCGGGTGACGCCCGAGCAGTCGCCGCCGATGATGCCCTTCACGCCTTCGGCGGTGACAGCACGCTCGGCAGCCGCAGTGGCGGCGGCAGCGTCGGTGCAGGTGTCATCACCGCGCACCGAGATGTAGTTGTTCTTCGCCTTGCCCGAGGCGTTCACTTCGGCCATCGCGGCCTCGGCGGCGTTCGCCATGTGTCCGGTCAGCGATTCGATGGGCCCGGTGAAGCCGATCAGGATGCCGATCTTCACATCCTCGGCTTGAGCGGCGCCGGCCATAAGCGCGCAGGCCGAAACGGCCAGCAAAAGTTTCTTCATTGTTTGTATCTCCCTGTCTGGATCGAAATCCTGCCCTGACCGTAGTGTGGGCCGATTAAAAAGGGAAGCCCCATTTTGTCGACATGATGGCGACACTAATTCGACGCCAGAGTCGACATGACGCGGGGCAAGCCCTTGTATGCAGTTCTTGTGCAGCTTCAATATCGGGCTGGTTGCAAATGGTGGAGGTCAGGAAATGAAAGTTGCACTCTGTCTGACGATCGGCCTCGGCCTCATGCCTTTCGGCGCGTCCGCGGGCATCGTCCAGACTCAGGCCGGACCGATGATGATCACCGCCGTTGCCGGAGGCATGGACGAGCCCTGGGGTCTCGCCTTCCTGCCCGGCGATGCCTTCCTTGTCACCGAACGCGGCGGAAGCCTGCACTATGTTGAGGGCGGCAATCTGCAGATTGTCGAGGGTGTGCCTGCGGTCTTTGCCGCGGGGCAGGGAGGCCTGCTTGACGTCATGGTCCCGCAGGATTTTGCCAGCAGCCGCGAGGTCTGGCTTTCCTTTGCCGCTCCGGCGGAGGGGGGCGCTGCAACTGCGGCAGGGGTCGGGCGGCTGTCGGAGGATGGCACGCGGCTGGACGGGTTCCGGACCGTCTTTGTCGGCGACGCCTTTCCCGGCGGACGTCACTTCGGCTCCCGGCTGGTCGAGATGCCCGACGGCACCGTTGCGCTGACGACGGGAGATCGCGGAACGGGCCCCGATGGGCTGCAGGCACAGGACCCGTTGTCCTCATTGGGAAAAGTCATCCTGATGAACCGCGACGGAAGCCCTGCCATCGCTCAGGAAGGCTGGCTGCCAGGGGCGTACTCGCGCGGGCATCGCAACATTCAGGGTGCCGCGCTGGACCTTGGGGGGCAACTTCTGACGGTTGAACACGGGGCGCAGGGCGGCGACGAGCTGAATGCCCCCAAAGGGGGCCGCAACTACGGCTGGCCCGTCATCACCTACGGGATCGACTATTCAGGAGCGCCCATCGGCGAGGGGCAGGCGAAGGAGGGCATGGAGCAGCCGCTGCATTACTGGGACCCGTCCATCGCACCCTCTGGTTTGATGGTCTATTCGGGAAAACTGGTGCCGGAGTGGCAGGGGGACATCTTCTTCGGCTCGCTCAACAGCGACTTCCTGGGGCGTCTCGACCCCGGCAGCCCGGCCCCGACCGGCTATGCCGAGGAACGGATTGCGGCGCCGGAAACCGGCCGCGTCCGCGATGTGACCGAGTCGCCGGACGGGGCGATCTGGTTCCTGTCGGTCCACGACGGGATGGTCTACCGCATGGCGCCGGAAGGCTAGGAGTTCGCGCAGGGCAGATTCGGTGCATGAAGCGCAATCCATGGCTTGCAGGCGCGGTTTGAGGTGGTCCTGACCTTGGGCCCCCGCCGCTGAGGCCAGCTCAGATCGACAGCCGCACCGGCACGGCACCTGGCATCCCTTGCGTTCCGCGCTCACGGTAGGGCGTGGTGCTGTAATGGCTGCGATAGCATTTCGAGAAATGCGACGGCGAGGCAAAGCCGCAGGCCAGCGCCACGTTGATCACGCTCATGTCGGTCTGCATCAACAGGTTCCGCGCCTTTTGCAGCCGCAACTCCATGTAGTAGCGCTTGGGCGAGCGGTTGAGGTAGCGGCGGAACAGCCGCTCCAGCTGGCGGGTCGACATGCCCACTTCCTCGGCCAGGTCCGCAGGCGACATCGGGTCCTCGATGTTGCCTTCCATCATCTGGATGACCTGGCTGAGCTTCGGATGCCGCACCCCGATCCGCGTCGGGATCGACAGGCGCTGGGTGTCCTGGTCGGTGCGGATGGTGGAATAGATCAACTGGTCGGCCACCGAATTGGCCAGGTCCTCGCCATGGTCGGCGGCGATGATCTTCAGCATGAGATCGAGCGAAGAAATTCCGCCCGCCGTTGTCCAGCGGTTGCCGTCCATCACATAGACCGACTTCGTCAGCTTCACGTCCTCGAACTCTTCGGAAAAGCCGTCCTGGTTTTCCCAGTGGATCGTCGCCTTCTTGCCGTCCAGGAGGCCCGCCTTGGCCAAAGCGTGACCGCCGGTGCAGATGCCGCCGATGGTCACGCCGCGCCGCGCCTCGCGCCGGAGCCAGTTGACCACCACCTTCGTCGTGGTGCGCTGCACATCGAGGCCGCCGCAGACGAGGACCGTATCCTCGCGGTCCATTTCCTCCAACCCGAAGTCCAGCCGGAATGTAGCGCCGTTCGAGCAGGTCTTCTCGCTGCCTTCGCCGCAAAGGACCCAGGTGTAAAGCGCCTCGCCCGAGACGCGATTGGCGATGCGCAGGGGTTCGATCGCCCCGGCAAAGCTGATCATCGTGAACTTGTCCAGAAGCAGGAAGACGAAGCGGCGCGTCGTCGAAGTCTTTTGCGTCTGGGTTGCCTTGCGCGGCGCGAGCATCATTTCTGCGACCTGAGAATGTCGTTAGCGAGCCATCGAACCGCAAATTCTGGCCATCTGCAAGGGCCGAAAGCGACGGTTTCCGCCCAATCGCCCTTTGCAAAGGCGGAAACGGGGGCTTATATCGCAAGCCGATTGCAAGGGACCGGAGTGGTACGATGACAAAGGGATGGACGAAGACGGCATGGCGCACGAAACCGCGGATCCAGATGCCGGATTATCCCGACCAGAAGGCGCTGAACGCAGTTGAGGCGCAGCTGTCGAAGTATCCTCCGCTGGTCTTTGCCGGCGAGGCGCGGCGGCTGAAGAAGCAGCTTGCGTTAGCGGCCGAGGGCAAGGCGTTCCTGCTGCAGGGCGGCGATTGTGCCGAGAGCTTTGCGGAATTCAGCGCCGACAACATCCGCGACACCTTCCGGGTGATGCTGCAGATGGCGGTCGTGCTGACCTACGCCGCCAAGGTTCCGGTCATCAAGGTCGGCCGGATGGCCGGTCAGTTTGCCAAGCCGCGTTCGGCACCGACCGAGATGGTCAACGGGATCGAACTGGCATCCTACAAGGGCGACATCATCAATGGCTTTGACGCCACCGTCGAGGCCCGCACCCCGGATCCGCAGCGCATGCTGCAGGCCTATACCCAGGCGGCGGCCAGCCTGAACCTGCTGCGTGCCTTCTCGACCGGCGGTTTCGCTGACATCCACCGGGTCCATTCCTGGACGCTGGGCTTTGCCGAACACGACAAGGCTGAACGTTACCGCGAGATGGCGAACCGGATTTCCGACGCGCTCGATTTCATGAACGCCGCCGGGGTGAATTCGGACACTGCGAACGAGCTGAGCCGGGTAGACTTCTACACCAGCCACGAGGCGCTGCTGCTGGAATACGAAGAGGCGCTGGCCCGGGTCGATTCGATCACCGGCCAGAACGTTGCCGGATCGGGCCACATGATCTGGATCGGCGACCGCACCCGGCAGCCGGACGGCGCGCACGTCGAATTCGCGCGCGGCGTGCTGAACCCGATCGGGCTGAAATGCGGGCCGTCGACCACCGCGGACGACCTGAAGGTGCTGATGGCCAAGCTGAACCCGGAGAACGAGCCGGGCCGCCTGACCCTGATCGCCCGTTTCGGTGCGGGCAAGGTGGGCGACCACCTGCCGCGCCTGATCAAGACGGTGCAGCAGGAAGGCGCGAATGTCGTCTGGTCCTGCGACCCGATGCACGGCAACACGATCAAGGCGGCCTCGGGCTACAAGACCCGGCCCTTCGATTCTGTGCTGCGCGAAGTCCGCGAATTCTTCGCGATCCACAAGGCCGAGGGCACCGTCCCCGGCGGCGTGCATTTCGAGATGACGGGCCAGGACGTGACCGAATGCACCGGCGGCCTGCGCGCTGTCAGCGACGAGAACCTTGCCGACCGCTACCACACCGCCTGCGACCCGCGGCTCAACGCCTCGCAGTCGCTGGAACTGGCCTTCCTGGTGGCCGAGGAACTGTCCTCGCAGCGTGAGGCCGCGCGGCGCGTGGCGCTGTAACGCCGGACGACAGACCGAAGGGGCGGCAGGCTGGTCCTGCCGCCTTTTTTCATGCGCTGGTATGCACCAGGGCAAGATGCCCATAGCGCCGGATCGGCTGCGGCACCGGGACTTTGGCCGCTTGAACAGTCGAGATATCCAGTGTTTCAGCACGACGCGCGCGGATTTGCAGTTTGCAGGGCGCGGCACCCTCGGCAAAGCTGATCGCCCCCAGAACCAGTTTCTGCCCCGACCTGTCAGCCAGCGGCAGGAGGATCATGCGCGCAAGCAGGGCGGTCCCGCCCCGGCGGTCGGAGCCAAGGTCGATTTCCGCCACGGCAGGGGTGTCGAAGATGTCCTCCAGCACCTGCGCCAGCAGCGGGCGCGAGTCGGAGGCGAAGAGGCAGGACAATGGCAGTCCGCGCACGTCCGCCCCAGCAAAGGCGGCAAGTCCTGACCCGGCCACCCGGATCTGCACCAGCCCGCGCCCGATGCGGTCGGCCAGGAACACCCGGTCGAGCATCCCGCCAAGGCCCCGGGGATCCAGCGCTGCGCGGTCGGGAAGCTGGCCGTTCAGACGCAGCCCCTCCCAATAGGCGCGCACTTGCGGCAACCCTTCGAACAGCGGCGTCTGCGGCAGGTCGCGCTGTGCGCGGAACCGTTCAAGAAAACTCAGGGTCATCTTTGTCTCCACCACCGGCTCACCAGCCCTTGCGGGCCATGAGCCCCTCGCGCCATGAAGGAAAAATACTCCGGATCGAGAAGATTCGGGCGAAAATCTAATCAAATGGTAAATACCGCAGGCGGCGGTTGAATGAGGGCTTCATGATCTCGATGACTGGTTTCGCGGCCCGACGGGGGGCCGGGGCGGGCTATTCCTGGGTCTGGGACTTGCGGTCGGTGAACGGCAAGGGGCTGGACCTGAGGCTTCGGCTGCCGGACTGGATCGACGGGTTGGAACCGGCGATCCGGGGTGAGGTGCAGAAGGCGGCCACGCGCGGCAATGTCAGCCTGACCCTGAAAGTCGTGCAGGACGACGGGCGCGAGGATGCCGCCTTCCGGCTGAATGACAGCGCGCTTGCGGGGGCACTTGCGGCGCTGGGACGGGTGGAGGCGGCGGCGATGGCGGCGGGCGTCACGCTGGCGCAGGCGACGGCGGCGGATGTGCTGACCCTTCGCGGCGTGATCGATTCCAACGCGCAGGAGGCCGACACCACCCCGCTTCGCACGGCGATCCTGGCCGATCTTCCCGGCCTGTTGCAGGACTTCGCCGCCATGCGCGGGACCGAGGGGCGGGCGCTGGCCACGGTGCTGGGTGGCCAGATCGACCGCATCGCCAGCCTCACCGCCGATGCGCAGGCCGAGGTGGGCCAACGCGGCGCAACGCAGGCCGAGACCTTGCGCGAAAACCTGTCCCGTGTCCTTGCGGCGACCGAGGCGGTGGACGAATCCCGTCTGGCGCAGGAGTTGGCCCTTCTGGCGGTGAAGACCGACGTGACCGAGGAGCTGGACCGTCTGGCCGCCCATGTCGATGCAGCGCGTGCCCTTCTGGCCGACGCCGCCCCCGCAGGCCGCAAACTTGATTTCCTGATGCAGGAATTCATGCGCGAGGCGAACACGCTTTGCTCCAAGGCGCAGTCCCTTGCGCTGACCCGGATCGGCCTTGACCTGAAAACCGTGATCGATCAGATGCGCGAGCAGGTCCAGAATGTGGAATGAGCGATGACGCGGCGCGGGCTTCTCCTGATCCTTTCTTCGCCCTCCGGCGCGGGCAAGTCGACGCTGTCGCGGATGCTGATGGCCTGGGACCCGACGATGCGCTTTTCCATCTCGGCCACTACGCGCAAGCCCCGGCCGGGCGAGGTGGACGGCCGCGAATACTATTTCCGTGCCCGTGACGATTTTCAGGCGATGGTTCAGGCCGGCGAGATGCTGGAACATGCCGAGGTCTTCGGCAATTTCTACGGCTCTCCTCGCGCCCCGGTGGAAGCCGCGATGCAGGCCGGCACCGACATCGTCTTCGACATCGACTGGCAGGGCGGCCAGCAGGTCAAGCAGGCGATGCGCGGCGACGTGGTCTCGATCTTCATCCTGCCACCTTCGATTGCCGAACTGGACCGCCGCCTGCGCAGCCGGGGCCAGGACAGCGACGAGGTCATCGCCGGACGCATGGCAAAAAGCCGCGACGAGATCAGCCATTGGGCGGAATATGACTATGTGCTGGTGAACGACGATCTTGATGCGACCTTCGACCGCCTGAAGACCATTCTGACCGCAGAACGTCTGAGGCGCGACCGCCAGCCCCTGCTTTCCGCCTTCGTCCGCAGCCTGAACGAGGAGTTTGAAGCCCGATGATCTACGCCCTCGACGGCATCGCCCCAAGGATTGACCCCTCGGCCTGGGTCGCGCAGGAGGCCACGCTCATCGGCAAAGTGGTGGTCGAGGCCGAGGCTTCCATCTGGTTCGGCGCGGTGATCCGCGGCGACAACGAAGAGATCCGGGTCGGCGCGGGGACCAATGTGCAGGAGAATTCCGTGCTGCACACCGACATGGGCTATCCCCTGACCATCGGCGCGAACTGCACCATCGGCCACAAGGCCATGCTGCACGGCTGCACCATCGGCGACGGCACGCTTATCGGCATGGGCGCCACGGTGCTGAATGGCGCGAAGATCGGCAAGGGTTGCCTGATCGGCGCCTGCGCCCTGATCACCGAAGGCAAGGTGATCCCGGATGGCTCGCTTGTCATGGGCTCTCCCGGCAAGGTTGTGCGGGAACTTGACGCGACGGCGCGGGCGAAGCTTCTGGCCTCCGCCGCCGGCTACCAGGCCAATGCCCGGCGATTCAAGTCCGGCCTAGGCCCCGCCTGACTCGGGCTTCACATCCTCGACCAGCTCGATGGTGATGCCCTGGCGCGCCGCATGGCTGCGCAACTCACGCAGCACGATCTGCCGGTTCGGCAGCTTCGGCGCGACCACGCGCAGCGTCTTGCGATAGTCCTGCGCCCCGAGCCGTTCGATAATTTCCAGCGCGTCGAAGGTGTTGCAGAACAGCGGCGAGACGACAAGCTCCAGCGTGGCGGGAAGCGGCAACTGCGCGTCGAAGGCGTCAAGGTCGATCGAGGCGAATTCCTCGGGCCGCAGACTTCCCTCGGCGGCCTTCGCTTCCGGGATCCCAATCACCAGGCACCTAAGCTTTTGCGACATCTCTCCACCTCTCACCAAGTGAGGCGCCGCCAAATCGTCTGTCTTCTGGACTCAACTCGGGGCCGACCATTGT
This sequence comes from Rhodobacterales bacterium, assembly GCA_017303485.1. Lineage (GTDB taxonomy): Bacteria > Pseudomonadota > Alphaproteobacteria > Rhodobacterales > Rhodobacteraceae > Tabrizicola. Next base: position 959 of record JAFLCY010000105.1, on the reverse strand, counting down.
TCCGGACAAAGGCCGGTTCCGCACCGCGTTACATGTACAACCGGGAATTTACTGGTATTCCGGCGCAAGACAAGGCCTGCCGCTACAATCATGGGGAGAAGTCGCCAGAATGACCGAGCCCGAACTGTCCCGCCTTCTGTCCGGCCTGCCGCTGCCCGCGATGCTCGTCCGGCCGGACGACCGGGTTGTCGCCGTGAATGCTGCGGGCAAGGCCCTTCTGGGAGAGGAGATCACCGGTCGCCACCCCGCCATCGCGGTGCGCGCGCCTGCGGTTCTGGAGGCCATCGGCAGCGCCACCACCCGCGCGGGCGGAGTGACCGAGGCCCGCATGTCGCTTCTGCGCGAGGGGCAGGAGACGCTGTTCCAGGTCACTGTCTCGGGCCAGGGCGAGGGGCTGGTCCTTTGCGTCTTCCGGGACATCAGCGAGGAAGAGAAGGCCGGGGCGATGCGGCGGGATTTCGTCGCCAACGTCAGCCACGAACTTCGGACGCCGCTGACCGCGCTGATGGGGTTCATCGAGACGCTGAAACACGCCGCGAAGGACGACCCTAAGGCGCGGGACATGTTCCTCGGGATCATGGAAGCCGAGGCCGGGCGGATGAACCGGCTGGTGCGGGACCTGTTGCAACTCAGCCGTGTCGAGGCGGAGGAGCGGGTGCGGCCGAAGGATGAGGTCGCGCTGCGGAGCTTGCTGGAGGGGGTGATCTCCGCGCTGAAGGGCGTGGCGGAGAAGACGGGCGACCGGGTGGAACTGTCCGGCGATCCGGTGACGGTGCCGGGGGATCATGACCAGCTGGTGCAGGTCTTCACCAACCTGATCGAGAACGCGCTGAAATACGGGGGCGCGGGGCAGGTGGTCCGGGTGACCCTCTCCCCGGAGGAGACGGTGCGGGGGCCGGCGGTGCGGGTCGAGGTGGCGGACGAAGGAGAGGGGATCGATCCGGTCCACCTCCCCCGGC
>JAFLCY010000104.1 GCA_017303485.1 Rhodobacterales bacterium | reverse complement strand
CGGCGGGGTCGCGCCTCTGGGGCACCTGACCCCCTCGCCCGCATTCTTTGACCCGAGGCTTCTCGACTTTGCCGAGGTCTGGGCCGCAGCAGGCACCCCCCGCCACATGTTCCGGGCAGCACCTCAGGCGCTGCTCCGGGCCTCCGGCGCGGTGGTGGCGGACTTTACCTGAACGGCGGAAAATCGCCTGTCGCCCCCGAATGTAAAATTACTTCACATACCCTCTTGCATGCAAGGCGGACATCCTCCATCTTCGATCATGTGAAACAACTTCACATCAACTGGAGACCCGCCGATGTACACGACGACCGACACCGCCCGGCCTGGCGGGATCCGCACTGCCTTCCGCCGCTCCGAAGCCTGGCTTGACCAGCGCGGCAAATGGGCCTGGATCGCCACAATGGTCCTGGGCTTCATCATCTTCTGGCCCGTGGGGCTTGCCCTTCTGGCCTATATGATCTGGGGAAAACACATGTTCGCACGTTCCTGCGGCCACCGCCGCAATCATGACCAGTGGGGCCATCACTGGGGCCGGCACGCGATGCGCGCCGCGCAGCCCACCGGCAACCGTGCCTTCGACGACTACAAGGCCCAGGCGCTCCGCCGCCTTGAAGAAGAGCAGGAGGCGTTCGAGACCTTCCTGCAAAGGCTCCGCAGCTCGAAGGACAAGTCCGAGTTCGACAGCTTCATGGACGAACGCGCCCGTGCCACCGCAGCCCAGGATACGGCTGAAACCGAGGCCGGACCCGGCACCGACACCACCTCGCGGCCCGGTGAATACTGAACCGCCAAGGCATCAGTCCTGACCGGCCCCGGCCCCGCCCCTGCACTGGCACGGGTGGGGCCGTTCTTTTCCTCACACTCCCCGCTTGGCGGAAGGCAATTGGCTTGGTAGGCTCTGCCGCATTCCGAACCTGATGCAATCCAGATGCGCCATTCGCTTCCCCTGACGCCCCAGTTCTATGTGACGGCGCCGCAGCCCTGCCCCTACCTGCCGGGGCGGATGGAACGGAAGCTGTTTACCGCGCTGCAGGGCGAACATGCGCAGAAGCTGAACGACACCTTGTCGAAACAGGGCTTCCGGCGCAGCCAGAACGTGCTGTACCGTCCCTCCTGCGCCGAATGTTCGGCCTGCCTCTCGGCCCGCATCCGGGTCGAGGATTTCCAGCCCTCGCGCACGCAGAAGCGGGTTCTCCGGCGCGGGGCGGCGCTCCGGCGCAATGCCACCTCGCCCTGGGCAACCGAAGACCAGTTCGCGCTTTTCCGCAGCTACCTCGATGACCGCCACGCCGATGGCGGCATGGCCGACATGGACATCTTCGAATTCGCCGCCATGATCGAGGAAACCCCGATCAAGAGCCGGGTGATCGAATATACCCGCCCGGCCGACGACGGCGAACGCGGGCGCCAGCTTGCCGCCGTCTGCCTGACCGACGTTTTCGACGACGGGTTGTCGATGGTCTACAGCTTCTACGACCCGGGCCTCACCGAGATGAGCCTTGGCACCTATGTCATCCTCGACCACGTCGCCATCGCGCGCGAGGCGGGGCTGCCCTATGTCTACCTTGGCTACTGGGTGCCGGGCAGCCGCAAGATGGGCTACAAGTCCGGCTTTTCCGCGCTGGAGATCTACAAGGGCGGCGAATGGGTGCCGATGGCAGATGCCGCCTCCCATGTGGCCGATCTGCACCCCCTTTCGGTCGACCCGATCGCCGAGCAGGTCGCCCGCATCAGCCTGCCCGACACGCGCTAGCAAGTGCCTGCGCATCTCTCTGCCATCGCACTTGTCGTTCCCGAATATGACTCGGCGCTCGCATTCTATGTCGGACGGCTGGGGTTCCGGCTGGTTCAGGATATTGACCAGGGCCACAAGCGCTGGGTGACGGTGGAGCCACCCGGCGGCGGCACCCGGCTGGTTCTGGCGCGCGCCGAGGGTGCAGCACAGCAGGCCGCCATCGGCAATCAGGCCGGGGGACGGGTGTTCCTGTTCCTGGAAACCGACGATTTCGCCCGCGACCATGCCGCGATGCTGGCCGCCGGGGTCGAGTTCCAGGAAGCCCCCCGCCACGAAGCCTATGGCAGCGTCGCGGTCTGGCGCGACCCGTTCGGCAACCGCTGGGACCTGATCGGACCTAGCTCCGCTGGCTGAGGAAGACCCCGACCGCCATCACCGCCAGACCCAGAAGCCGCACCGCGCTGACCGGACGGGCGGCAAGGCCCATCAGCCCGGTCGCGTCGATGATCGCCGCGCTGACCAGTTGTCCGAGCAGCACGAAGAGGATGGCGTTGGCCAGCCCGAACCGCGGGGCGACAAAGGTGATCGACAAAACGTAAAAGGCAACAAGGCAGCCCGCCAGAAACAAGACCGGAGGCTGCCCCGGCACCTTCGCCAGCGCCGCCGCTCCGCCGGTCAGCACCAGCACCGCCAGCGCCGAGGCAAAAGCAACGGCGAACAACACCACTCCCGCTGCGACGGGCGAGCCGATCCTTTGCCCCAGATTGGCGTTGAGCGCGGCGAGAAGCGGAATGCCCACTCCCGCCGCGACCATCAGGGCTGCATGGCGCAGCCCCTCACCCATGGGCGCGGACCTTGGCGCGATATTCCTCGACCGGAAGACCGCCGACGCCCCAATCCTCCAGCGCAACCTCGTCGATCACGACAAAGGTAGTGGCAGGAGATTTGTTCAGGACCCGCTGCAACAGCTCCGTCACCCCGGCGATCAGCTCGGCCTTCTGCGCGGGCGTCGCGCCCTCGCGGGTGATCTTGATGTTGACGTAGGGCATCAGCTTTCCTCCTGATAGTGGAATACCTTGGATATCACCTGCCAGCGCCCGTCCAGCAGGATCAGCGTCAGGAAGTCGGTGAAAAGCCGTGTCCCGATGGCGCACCGCAGCGCCACGCGGGCCGTCACGGGACCGGCGAACTCGATCGACAGGATCTCATCCCGCCGCACCTCGCCGCGTGAGGCTGGCGAAGGACGGGCGTCGACCACGGGGAAATACTCGGCCATGTCGCGGTAAAGAAGCGTGCCGTCCGTCACGCAGACATATTGCGCACGGGGATGGAAGACCTGCCGCAGCCGCTGGGTGTCGCTGAAGTAAAGCCCGTCGAAATAGGTGGCGACCACGGCCGCCACCCCCTCGAAATCCTCTGCACCCGCGCTCACGCCGCCAGCCCTTCTGCCTTCAGTACGCGCCGGACCGCAGGGCGCTCCCCGACCCGCGCCATGAAAGCCGAAAGGTGCGGCCAGCGCGACAGGGCGATGCCGGTGAAATTGGCCCAGTTCGTCACCACAAAGGCATAGGCATCGGCGATGGTAAAGGCCGCGCCGGTCAAATGGGCACGCCCGTCGGACAGCCTCCCTTCAAGCCAGTCAAGCCTGCCCGCCACCGCCTGCCGCGCCGCTTCCTTCTGGGCGTCGGTCGAGCCGGGGTTGAACAGCGGGCCGAAGGCGATGTGCAGCTCGGTCCCGGTGAAGTTCAGCATCTCGTTCACCCGTGCCCGCGCCATCGTGCCGCCCGTGGGCGCCAGATCAGTGTTGTCCGCACTATCGCCGAGGAACTGGAGGATCGCCGGACCCTCGGTCAGCACCTCGCCCCCGACTTCCAGTGCCGGGACCTTGCCCTTGGGATTGATCTCCCGGTAATTCGCGCCGCCGGCCGTCTCGCCGTTCGCGGTGTCGACGATTTCCACGGCGTATTCCCCGCCGATCTCGGCGAGGATGATATGCGAGGCCATCGAGCAGGCGCCGGGTTTGATGTAGAGTTTCATGGGTCTCTCCTTGGTTACGATGCACGATGGCTAGCGCAGTCGATCACTTTAGGTAACGGGGTAACTTGCGGTAACGTCCATTCTGGAGTATCCCTGCGGTAACCGACCCCGGGGGTCCAGGATGATGCTGAAACGCCGCAAGAACCGCACACCGCATCCGATGTGTCCGCTGTCGGACTGCATGGCCTTCATCGGCGGGGCCTGGACGCCGAACATCATCTGGTATCTCTCCTCCGGTCCCCGGCGCTTTTCCGAACTGCGCGGCGACATTCCGCTGGTCTCCGCCAAGGTCCTGACCCAGCGCCTGCGCGAGCTGGAGGAGCGAGGCATCCTGTCGCGCGCCGTGCTGGATACCTCGCCGCCCTCGGTCGAATACAGCCTGACCCTCTTGGGACAGGAGTTCATGCCGGTGATCCAGGCCATCGCGGAAGTCGGCCAAAGGCTCAAGGATCGGGCATCGGCGGCTTGACGCCACGGCAATTCCTCCCTACCGGCGGTTGAGTTCTTGGCGGATGCGCCAGGATCGCATAGCGTTGCAACGGGCACGCCGAACCAAGGGCGGCCGTCAAAGGGAGGGGTTTGGGGATGCAGGCACTGCTTGCCATCTCGCGCGGCATCGACCGCGTGACTGCGTTTATCGGCAAATTCGTGATGTGGCTGATCCTGCTGGCTGTCGTGGTCAGTGCCGGGAATGCCATCGTCAGAAAGGTGTTTTCCACCTCGTCGAATTCCTGGCTGGAGCTGCAATGGTATCTGTTCGGCGCGGCCTTCATGGGTGCCGCGGCCTATACGCTGCAACAGAACGAACATATCCGGATCGACATCTTCTACGGCACCCGGACCCGGCGCACCCAGCACTGGATCGACCTTCTGGGCCACCTGTTCTTCACCCTGCCCTTCGTCGTCCTGATGACCTGGATGCTGATCCCCTATGCCATGCAGGCCTACCGTATCGGGCAGATTTCCACCAATGCCGGCGGTCTTCTGATCTGGCCGGCCCGGGCGATCCTTGCGGCGGGCTTTGTCCTGCTGATTGCCCAGATCATTTCCGAGATCATCAAGAAGATCGCGGTGATGCAGGGGCTGATCGAAGACCCGCATCCCTTCGTCTCGGCGCATGAAGCCGCTGAACTGGAAGGCGAAACCCTCGCCAAGGCCGTATCGGGCGGGGAGAAACGCTGATGCTTGAATTCATCGCCATCAACATGGCCCCGATCATGTTCGCGAGCCTGGTGATCTTCCTTCTGATCGGCTACCCGGTCGCGTTCTCGCTGGCGGCGAACGGCCTTTTGTTCTTCGCCATCGGCGTCTGGCTGGCACCCTACTCGGGCGGCACCATCACGCTGGACTGGCCGCTTCTCTTCACCATGCCCGCGCGGCTGTGGGGAGTCCTCTCGAACGAGACCTTGTTGGCCATCCCCTTCTTCACCTTCATGGGGATCGTCCTTGAACGCAGCGGCATGGCCGAGGACCTGCTTGACACCGTTGGCCAGCTTTTCGGACCGATCCGCGGCGGGCTGGCCTATGCGGTGATCATCGTCGGCGCGCTGTTGGCGGCCACCACGGGCGTCGTCGCGGCAAGCGTCATCGCCATGGGCCTGATCTCGCTGCCGATCATGCTGCGCTATGGCTATGACCGCCGTGTGGCGTCCGGCGTGATCGCGGCCTCGGGGACGCTGGCGCAGATCATCCCGCCCAGCCTTGTCCTGATCGTGCTGGCCGACCAGTTGGGCCGGTCGGTCGGCGACATGTACAAGGGCGCGCTGATCCCCGGCATGGTGCTGACCGGGCTCTATATGGGCTATGTCTTCCTGATCTCGATCTGGAAGCCGCATTGGGTGCCCGCCCTGCCGCCCGAGGCCCGGACGCTGGGCCATGGTGTCGCCTCGCTGTTCGTGGCGCTCGCGGTCTGCATCGGCATCGGCTATGGCGCACATGTCTGGCTGTCGCCGACGCAAGGCGCCAATGCTGACATCCTTGGCGCCACTGTCGGTGTGACCTTCATCTACATCTGGGCCATTCTCGACAAGGCGCTGAAGATCAACCTTTTGTCGAACCTTGCCCGACAGGTGATCGTCGTGCTGATCCCGCCGCTGGCGCTGATCTTCCTTGTCCTCGGCACCATCTTCCTTGGCATCGCCACACCCACTGAGGGCGGCGCGATGGGGGCGGTCGGCGCCATGGTCCTTGCGGCGATGAAGCGGCGGCTGAACCTGCCGGTCATCTCCTCCGCCCTCGCATCGACCACGCGGCTGTCGTCCTTCGTGATCTTCATCCTGATCGGCGCGCGGGTCTTCTCGCTGACCTTCTACGGGGTCGAGGGCCACAAATGGGTCGAGCATCTGCTGACCGGCCTGCCCGGTGGCCAGACCGGCTTCCTGATCATCGTCTCGGTGCTGGTGTTCCTCCTGGCCTTCTTCCTTGATTTCTTCGAGCTGGCCTTCATCATCGTGCCCCTGCTGATCGCCCCCGCCGTCGCGCTGGACATCGACCTGATCTGGTTCGGGGTGATCCTGGCGGTGAACATGCAGACCTCGTTCATGCACCCACCCTTCGGCTTTGCGCTGTTCTACCTGCGATCCGTCGCGCCACGCGGGTCCTATACCGACAAGGTCACGGGCCAGCAGCTTGCGGGCGTCACCACCGGACAGATCTACTGGGGGGCGACGCCTTTCGTGATCATCCAGGTGGTGATGATCGGCATCACCATCGCCTTCCCGGGCATGGTCATGCACTACAAGGGCGCGGTGGTGGACCCCTCGACCATCGAGATCAAGGTGCCGACGCTGACCCCGCTGGCGCCCGGAGGCGGAACGACGCTCGGGGCACCTGCTCTGGGTGCGCCGACCCTGGGCGGACCCACGCTCGGCGCGCCGAACCTTGGTGCGCCAGACACCACTGCGCCTGCCGAGGGCGGGGCCGTGGCCCCTGCCCTGCCCGGCCCGCAACTGGGAGCGCCGGTGGTCAATCCCTGACCGCCGGGCCCCAGCGCAATGAAAAAGGCCCCGGAGCGATCCGGGGCCTTTCCGGAATGTCCAGCACGGTAGAGCCCCGATGGTTATCCATTGGGGGGCGCTGTTCGTGAGGTAGTTGTCGGAATGTACGTCTATCGAGCAACAGGAATGCAGGACAAAGCCGCCCTGTCACGGGTAAACTTGCTCCAGCGCATCAGAAGCCAGCATGCTTCTAGCAGTCACGACTGAGAGGTTGCGGACCCACTCCCAGCACATCAGCTCATCCATAGCCTCAATGCAAAATGAATGCTCCCTCCACCGCTCCAGAAGGGCTTGCCCCAGAGGGGCATCGTGGGTGGTAAGGTCGCGCAACGGCTTCGGTGATCCGAGGATTACACCAGCGTTAAGGGCAGACGCGAACGCCAGCTCCGCGTTATAGAACTTCTGGTTCTCATACATCATTTCATGGTCATATGGCACTTCAAGAGCTGTAATTCCAGCGAACAATGCCATTGGGCCAGCGTGATATTCTTCCGACCTGTGTTCTTCTATTCCCCTGACGCGAAAGACCGCATAAGGCCCGCCGTCGATGAAAGCATCCAAGGGGGTTTCGGTCACTCCAATTTGCTCATCCACGAAGATTGCGACTGGCCCGCCACTCGAAGGACGCAGCACTGCGACGGATGCCCACTGGCCGCCTTCAGCCTCTCGAAGGAGATCATCAAAACGGTTCAAGTCATTTCGAAACACCAAGTCGCCGGGCTTCCAGTCCCATGCGGCTTCTTCGAGACTTGCTGAGGAATAGGGCTGAGAAAGCTCTGGTCCCGCTAGGGAGTCATCATCTTGCGTCCATGCTGGCACACCGAGAACGAGAGCCGCAGAAGAAGCCAGGATCGTGCGTCTCATGTTCTCCTCTGCCGACAATGATACTTGCCCATGGCACTCTAGGTGTGTTGCCGAATGACTGCAAAGGGCTCTTCACGTCGATGACAAGACCATGACCAGCGGTGCAGTTGGATCAGTATCCTGCCAACAGCCAAGTCTCAATCACGACCATCGCATCTGCCCCCAAACGGCCCGGAAAAAACAAACGCCTGCCAGGAAAACTCCCGGCAGGCGTGTTGATCTCGTCCAGCGTACCGGATCGCGTCAGTGCGATCCGGGGCCTTTCTCGTTCTGACGCAGGGGCTTAAAGCTTGCCGGCCTGCTGCTGCGACATCATGAAGACGTCGTAGTTGTACTCGGCGATCTGGGCGTTCAGGTAGGCGTCCCGGCGGAACGCATCCTGGTGGTCCTTGATCTTCTTGAAGGTCGCGTTGGTGGCGCTGACCTCGTCATAGGTCGACTTGGCCGCATCGAAGGCCGCCGACAGCACGTCCTGCGGCAGGGGCCGCAGTTGCGCGCCATTGGCCACCAGCGACTTCAGCGCCGTCGGGTTCTTCCAGTCATAGTTCGCCAGCATGTCGGTGTTGGCCACCACGCAGGCCGCCCGCAGGATCGACTGATAGGCCGGGGGCAGTTCGTTCCACTTCGCCAGGTTGATCATCGTGGCGATGGCCGGGCCACCTTCCCACCAGCCGGGATAGTAGTAGTAGGGCGCGACCTTGTAGAAGCCGAGCTTCTCGTCGTCATAGGGCCCGACCCATTCGGCGGCGTCGATGGTGCCTTTTTCCAGCGACGGATAGATGTCACCGCCCGCGATCTGCTGCGGCACGACGCCCAGCTTTTCGATCACCTTGCCGGCAAAGCCCCCGATCCGCATCTTCAGGCCCTGAAGATCGGCGACCGAGTTGATCTCCTTCCGGTACCAGCCCGCCATCTGCACCCCGGTGTTGCCGGCCGGGAAGGCGATCAGGTTCTGGGTGGCGTAGAACTCGTTCATCATGTCGATGCCGCCGCCGTGGTAGAACCAGGCGTTCATCATCCGGGCGTTCAGGCCGAAGGGCACGGCCGCGCCAAGCGCATAGGTCGGATCCTTGCCCCAGAAGTAGTAGGGCACGGTATGGCAGGCCTCGACCGTGCCCTGCGAAACCGCATCGGCGGCTTCCAGGCCCGGAACCAGTTCACCCGCCGGGAAGACCTGGATGGTGAACTTGCCATCGGTCGCTTCCGACACGTATTTCGCCATCACGTCCGCCGCGCCGAAGATCGTGTCCAGCGATTTCGGGAAGGACGAGGTCACGCGCCAGGTCACGGTCGGGGCGTCTTGCGCGATCGCCGGGGCGGCCAGGACCGAGGCTCCGGCCGCGGCCACGCCGCCAACCGAGGCCTTCGTCAGGAACGAACGTCTATCCATGCAGTTTCCTCCAAATGTTGGTCATACCCGGGTTCGCCAGAGGGGCGCCCGGTGTGGTTGTGAGATAGATGCTAGTTGTGCATCCGCAAGATAGGAACCCCCTACCAGTTGCATCGGGCAGGTTACCCAGCGTCACTCTGAAAGCTCGGGCGGTTGAGGTAAAGTGCAAAAGGTCAAGCGCAGGGAATCGCCCAGATGTTCAGCTATGTCTCGCTCGGAACCCGCGATATTGCCCGCGCGATCCGCTTTTACGACGCGGTGCTGGCCCCTCTCGGCCACCGTCAGATCGCGGACTACGACCCGGACCGGACCAGCGCCGCCTGGGGCAAGGACGATCCCGGTCCGCATCTCTGGGTGACGGAACCTTTCGACGGCAATCCCGCCAGCGTGGGCAACGGCACGATGGTGTCCTTCCTTGCCGAAACCCGGGCAGAGGTGGATGCCTTTCACGCCGCAGCCCTGGCCAAGGGCGGCAGCGACGAAGGCGCGCCAGGATTGCGCCCGCAGTACGGCCCTCACTTCTATGCCGGATATGTCCGCGACCCGGATGGCAACAAGCTGAACGCCGTCTGTTACCGCCCGCACACACCTGCCTGACAATCGCCCGCATTGCCCTGTTGCAATGCGGTTCTCCCGCGTTTCCCCCTTGCAAACCCGTCCGCATCGGCAAACCTCGCTCCAGACCGGAGAGGGATGCCGTCGTGACCTACATATTATTCGTGCTGGGCCTCGTGGCCCTTGTCGGCGGGGGTGAGTTTCTGGTGCGCGGGGCCTCGGCCATCGCGCGTGCGTTCCGCCTGTCGCCGCTCCTCATCGGGCTGACCATCGTCGGCTTCGGCACCTCGGCGCCCGAGCTTCTGGTTTCGGTTCAGGCCGCGCTGTCCGGGCAGTCCGGCATCGCCATCGGCAGCGTGCTGGGGTCGAACATAAGCAACATCCTGCTCATTCTCGGCGTCTCGGCGCTGCTTGCCCCGCTGGTCATTCCCGGCCGCAAACTCTGGCGTGACCTGTCTTTCATGCTGGCCGCAACGGCTCTGGTCTGGTTCATGCTGCTTGACGGAACAATCAGCCGCATCGACGGGCTGATCCTGCTGGCAGGCATTGCGGCCTTCCTGATCACCGCCTTCATCGCCGGAAGCGAACAGGCGGCGGAAGCCGGGCATGGAACGGCGGCCCAGAGCTGGAAGCCATGGGCCGTCACCGGCGCGGGCCTCGTCCTCTTGGTCATCGGCGCGCGGCTTCTGGTCGACAGCGCCACCACCATTGCCCGCGATTTCGGCGTCTCCGAGGCGGTGATCGGCCTGACCATCGTCGCCGTCGGCACCTCGCTGCCAGAAATGGCCACCAGCGTCATCGCTGCCTGGCGCAAGCAGACCGAGATTTCGGTCGGCAACGTCATCGGGTCGAACATCTTCAACCTGTTCGGCATCCTCGGAACGACCGCCGTGATCGCGCCGATTCCTGCCGACGCCCGCTTTGCCAGCCTCGACATGTGGTGGGTCGCAAGCTCGGCTGTGGGGCTGACCCTGGTGGCCTTCGTGCTGGGCGGCTTGCCGCGGCTGGTGGGCCTGGGACTTCTTGCCACCTATGGCGTCTACCTGGCGACGGTTGGGTAAAGGGGGGCGCCGACACGGGCGCCCCGCCCTGGATCAGGCCGCGAGGCCCTCGGCCTGCAGGGCCTTCTGCACGGCCGGACGGGCAGCGACCTTGGCCCGGAGCGCCGTGATACGCGGGAATTTCGACAGGTCATGACCTGCCATCTTCGACCAGTTTGTCACGGTGAAGAAATAGGCGTCGGCCGGGGTATACTTGTCGCCCGCGATCCAGTCGCGCGCGGCCAGCCGGTCCTCGATCACCTGAAGCCGTGCATCCAGCAGCGCAATCTGCGCGGCCTTCGCCTCGCCTTCCAGACCCCGGAAGAACGGCGAATAGGTCTTGTGAACCTCGGTCGAGACATAGTTCAGCGCCTCGGCCAGACGGGCGCGGGCCAGCGTGCCCACGGCGGGAAGCGCACCCGGAGCCGCGCTGTCCATCACATGCTGCATGATTGCCACGCCTTCCGTCAGAACCTCGCCATTGCCAAGGTCCAGCGCCGGAACCGCGCCGCGCGGGTTGATCGCGGCGAAATCCGCCCCGCTTTCGGTGCGCTTGGCACGCAGGTCCACCTTCTCGGCGGCAAAGTCCACGCCCGCTTCGTTCAGCGTGATGTGCGAAGCCAGAGAGCAGGCGCCCGGCGCATAGTAGAGTTTCATGTTGGTCTCCTGTATGGCAGGACCAGCCCCGCCGTTCCGGCGTCCCTGATAGCGGCTGTGCGAGGCGGACTCACTTGCCCATCTCCGCGCAGTCACTCTGCCTCTCCGCGCAGAATTGCGAAAGTTGCGCAGCGCGACAACCTGCCGCAACAAAAGTTCAAAAAACACGCTGCACTGCGAAATTTTCGTATTGCAAATCCCGTTGACGCCCGGCATATCCCCCCATACTGTTCCGACCGAACGTCAAGGGATGGGCCAATGGCCAGGATTCTTGTCATCGTAGGAAGGAAGCGCATGGGCCGGTGACGGTTGACCATAGTGGTTCCCATGCGCCCCCGAAGGAAACTTCCGGGGGTTTTTTGTTGCGAGAGAGGCGGAGACGGACATGACGAAGCAGATGACCGGAGCGAGGATGGTGATCCAGGCCCTGAAGGACCAGGGTGTCGAGGTCGTCTTCGGCTATCCCGGCGGCGCGGTGCTTCCGATCTATGACGAGATTTTCCAGCAGAACGACATCCGCCATGTGCTGGTGCGCCACGAACAGGGCGCGGTCCACATGGCCGAAGGCTATGCCCGTTCGACCGGCAAGCCCGGCGTGGCGCTGGTGACCTCGGGCCCCGGTGCCACCAATGCCGTGACCGGCCTGACCGACGCCCTGATGGATTCGATCCCGATCGTGGTGCTGACCGGCCAGGTCCCGACCTTCATGATCGGCACCGACGGCTTCCAGGAGGCGGACACCGTGGGGATCACCCGGCCCTGCACCAAGATGAACTGGCTGGTGAAGGACACGGCGAAGCTGGCGGAAACCATCCATCAGGCCTTCCACGTCGCCACCCATGGCCGCCCCGGCCCGGTGCTGATCGACATCCCGAAGGATGTGCAGTTCGCCACCGCAGACTATGTTCCGGCGGAAAAGGCGAAGATCGCGCATTACCAGCCCCGCACCGAAGGCGACCCGGAACGTATCGCGCAACTGGTCGAGCTGATGGAGCAAGCCGAACGCCCGATCCTCTATACCGGCGGCGGGGTGATCAACTCCGGCACTCGGGCCAGCCAGCTCTTGCGCGAACTGGCGGCGGAGACCGGCTTTCCGGTGACCTCTACCCTGATGGGCCTCGGCGCCTATCCGGCCAGTGGCAAGAACTGGATCGGGATGCTGGGGATGCACGGGCTTTACGAGGCCAACCTCGCCATGCACGGCTGCGACCTGATGATCAACATCGGCGCCCGTTTCGACGACCGGATCACCGGACGGGTCAAGGATTTCTCGCCCCGCTCGAAGAAGGCCCATATCGACATCGACCCATCGTCGATCAACAAGGTCATACATGTCGATGTGCCGATCGTCGGCGATGTGACCCGCGTCCTGGAGGAACTCCTGCGTCAGTGGCGCGCGCGCGGCTCGAAAACCGATCAGCGTGGTCTCGCCCAGTGGTGGAAGCAGATCGACGAATGGCGGGCAGTGAAGTGCCTGACCTACAAGCCCTCGACCACCACGATCAAACCGCAATACGCGCTGGAACGGCTGGAGGCGCTGACCAAGGGCCGCGACCGCTACATCACCACCGAGGTCGGCCAGCATCAGATGTGGGCCGCGCAGTTCCTGGGGTTTGAAGAACCGAACCGCTGGATGACCTCTGGCGGGTTGGGGACCATGGGCTACGGCCTGCCCGCCTCCATTGGCGTGCAGATCGCTCATCCCGAGGCGCTGGTGATCAACGTCGCCGGTGAGGCCAGCTGGCTGATGAACATGCAGGAAATGGGTACCGCGATGCAGTTCCGGGCACCCGTGAAGCAGTTCATCCTGAACAACGAACGCCTCGGCATGGTCCGCCAGTGGCAGGAACTCCTGCACGGCGAGCGGTATTCCTCGTCATGGTCCGAAAGCCTGCCCGATTTCGTGAAACTGGCCGAGGCCTTCGGCTGCAAGGGCATCAAGTGTTCCGACCCGAAGGATCTGGACGCTGCGATCATGGAGATGCTCGACTACGACGGCCCGGTGATCTTCGACTGCCTGGTGGAAAAGCACGAGAACTGCTTCCCGATGATCCCCTCCGGCAAGCCGCACAATGAAATGCTGCTTGGCGACGCCGACACCCAGGGCGTGATCGGCGCGAAGGGCGCGGTGCTGGTGTGACATGTCGCTGCGGGGGGTTTGCACCCCCGCACCCCCGCAGGATATTTGAGAACAGAAGAAAGTCAGGGCCATGTCCGCACTGAACATCAAGAAGGGCTCCACGAGCCACTCCGCCTATGACCTCCGCTCCGCACTGAGCGAGGTCGAGGAAAGCCATACCCTCGCGGTGATCGTCGAGAACGAACCCGGCGTGCTGGCGCGGGTGATCGGGCTTTTCTCAGGGCGCGGTTACAACATCGACAGCCTGACCGTGGCCGAGGTGGACCACACCGGCCACCGCAGCCGGATCACCATCGTGACCCGCGGCACCCCCGCCGTCATCGACCAGATCGAGGCGCAACTGTCCCGCATGGTCCCGGTCCATGCCGTGCAGGACCTGACCGCCGAAGGCCCGAGCGTGCAGCGCGAACTGGCGCTGGTTAAGGTGAAGGGCCATGGCGACCACCGGATCGAGGCCTTGCGGCTGGCCGAGATCTTCCGGGCCAACGTGGTGGATTCGACGCTGGAGAGCTTTGTCTTCGAGATGACCGGCACGCCCGACAAGATCGACGCTTTCGCCGACCTCATGCGCCCGCTGGGCCTGGTGGAGATCGCCCGGACCGGCGTCGCAGGGTTGAAGCGCGGGGCGTAGGCCGGGCTTCAGCCCGGCATCTTTCGGTCAAGCGGGACTGAAGCCCGGCCTACCGCCCCGTAAACCTCGGGCTGCGTTTCTCCAGGAACGCAGCCACGCCTTCGCGGAAATCCTCCGACGCCCCGCAAGCCCCCTGCAACCGCGCCTCGACGGCAAGCTGGGCCTCAAGGCTCTGGTCGAACGCCCCGCGCAGCGCCTGTTTCAGCGCC
>JAFLCY010000103.1 GCA_017303485.1 Rhodobacterales bacterium | reverse complement strand
CCGCAGGCACGCGCAGACGGCGACATCGACCTCACCGTCGGGACCGGCCGCGGGATCTGCTTCCTCTGACGGAGTGGCGGGCACTTCCTGACTGCGCCGACGACTGGAACGCCTATGATGGTCCGCGATAGCAGTCGAGAGCAGGCGGCTCAGCCAGCCACGCACATTTTGCGCGTCGCGCAGATCGTCGGCGCGCCTGATCGCTCGCAAAGAAAATTCCTGCATGACGTCGCGTGCTTCATCGGCATTCCTCAACCGATTGACGAGGAATCCGAAGATCCGGCGATGGCCCTCGACTAAGGCTGCTTCGACCGCTGCGCGCTGCGCGCTGACTCCGGGATTTGGGTGCTGATCCTGATCGTCACTGACCTTGGCCGTCCTGATAGTACCCGTCATGCGAAACCTTCTTCTCCTGTTCGGGTAACGTTCGGACCCGGCACCCGGACAGAGAAGCCGGAAAAATCGGGATTGGAGCCCGCAGCTGTCCCGATTGCGCCAGTGTGGCCGGACGGGCCCGTCAGCGCGTCGCGCAAGGCGCGACGGGCGCGCAGGATGCGGACGTTGAGTGTTCCGATCGAGACGTTCAACTGGCGCGCAAGACTGTCTCTGGTCTGATCACGCAAATAGAGGCCACGGATCAGCTCTGCCTGGTCGGGACGGATGCGCGCCAGGGCCTGCTCAATGTCCGTCAACTGCCCGTCAGCCGAGTCGGCTTCTGCCAAGTCTGGCTCCATGCCGTCAGATGCGGAAAGCGCGGTAGCATGGATTGCGTAGGTGGCATCGGCCCGGCGGCGCGCATCACACCGACGGTAATGATCAAAAAGTGTATTGCGCAACACGCGGGATAGCCAAGCTTCGGTGTTGTGAATCGTGCCGGCGCGGCGGGAAGCCCGAATGACCTTCAGGTTGAAGTCCTGCAGAAGATCTTCCGCAGTGTCCGGGTCGCTCACTCGGCGGCGCAGATAGCTCAGATAGTTACCGCGTCTGGCGACAATTCTTGTGCACGGGTCGGGCTCAACCGGCTGCGGACGCCGGAGGTCGGACCGAAAGATCTCGGTGTAAAGCATGGCGGTTTCCGTTCGCTAAGTCTCGTGAATGGAACCCGGCTATGACAATGGCGATTGACGGTGATCAGCCAACGGCAGACGGAATTCCGGTTTCAGGCGAGTTGCGAAACGGCGTTTGGTGGACGAAGCAGTCCGCTTGGCCGATGCTGAGTTCGGAACGAGAACTCCAGACGCACCCAGTGGCTTACGAACGCGACGATCGGCACCGGCGCGTTGGCTGATCCGCTGGCTGAAATGGCATATTGAAGATGGCAATGGCTACCGAGACTGCCAGGCGAAGTGGGGCATTCATGCGGCGGCATTGATGCTACATTCACGATGGCAGATCTGTGTTGGTCGCTCTGTCTTGCCTGGTTCGTTTCAATCGGGTCCACGGAACCGACCATTATCGCCAAGCCCAATATTGCGACGAGGAACGCCATGCAGATTGCATGCGCTTCCCGGCGAAAATCTGATGGGGCATTGGACGTCATGTAGGCACTCTACGTCGCCTGGACGAGAGCAACATTGACCGAGATCAACCCGTGCGAGGTACGTCGAGGGGGGAGCGGATGAACTCAATGTCGCCGAAAGCCTGTAATATCTCGGCAGCGTGAGCGTCTCCTTCCATGCACGGCCAGCAAATGCGTGACCTTGGAGGCAAGCAATGCATCAGCATGATCAAATACAGAAGCCGGATGACCCCGCAGCGTGGTACAAGACACGCTGGGGATTGGCATTGGTTGGGTTCGTTGCGCTGAGCGCGCTGCTCCTCCTTTACGAGCACCGGCTGCACATTCCCTTTGGAAATCTGCTGGTGATATTGCCGCTGTTCGCCTGCATCGGCCTGCATTCCATGATGCACGGCGGGCACGGAGGCCATGGCGGGCACGGAGGCCATGGCGGGCACGGAGGCCGGTCGGGCGATGTCACCGGCCCGGCGACGGAGAAGCCTTCCGAAAAGAGCGAGGGAGGCCCGCGATGACCCCGGATACCGCACCTGCCTACGGGCTATGGCTTCTCGCGTTTGTAAATGCGGCCGTCTTCATCATGTTTGCCTTGAGTTTTAGCAAGCCGCAGACGCCGAGGGATTGGCGCAGCTTTGGCGCGTTCAGCGCTTTTATGGTCGCTCTCTTTGCCGAGATGTACGGCTTTCCGCTGACCATCTATCTGCTTTCTGGCTGGCTTGGCACTAACTACCCTGGCATCGACTGGTTCTCGCACGATGCTGGCCACCTACCAGAGATGATGTTCGGCTGGCGAGGCAGTCCGCATTTTGGACCGTTCCACCTCTTGAGCTACTTGCTGATCGGTGGAGGTTTCTGGCTGCTCTCGGTCGCGTGGCCGGTGCTTTACAAGGCGCAGCGCGCCGGGCAGCTGGCCACGACCGGGCCCTACGCCCGCATCCGGCATCCGCAGTATGTGGGCTTTGTGCTGATCCTGACCGGATTCTTGGTGCAATGGCCAACCATCCTGACTCTGGCGATGTATCCGGTGCTTGTCTGGATGTACCTCCGCCTTGCCCGCAGCGAGGAGGCCGAGGCGCGCGAGCGGTTTGGCGCGGAATATGACGCCTGGGCAAGCCGGGTGCCTGCCTACTTGCCGACAAGCCGTCCCGAAAGCGGGGCGACTTCCTGATCGTCGGCCTCTCCCAACAAGGGCGGCGGCGCAGAGGCTCTGTTCCCGCCCGAGCAGAATGGAACACAGAATGAGCGACATCGACACCAACTCGGGAACCGACCGGCTGGCCGACCGCTTTCCGACCGCCTACACGATCCTCTTCGCGCTGATCGTGCTGGTCGCGGGCCTGACCTGGGTCATCCCCGCCGGCCGCTTCGACCGGGTGGAGAACGAGGCCGTCGGCCGCGAGATCGCGGTCGCGGGCACCTACAAGACGGTCGAGGCCAACCCGCAGGGGGTCATCGACATCGTGATGGCGCCGGTGGCGGGCTTCTACGATCCCGACAGCTATGCCGCCAACGCCATCGACGTGGCGCTGTTCGTCCTGCTGTTGGGCGGGTTCCTGGGGGTCGTGAACGCCACCGGCGCCATCGACACCGGCATCCGCCGGGCGATGTCCGGGCTGAAGGGGCGCGAGATCTGGATGATCCCCTTCCTGATGAGCCTGTTCGCGCTTGGCGGCACGACCTATGGCATGGCCGAGGAAACGCTGGCCTTCTACGGGCTTCTGGTGCCGGTGATGATCGCGGCGGGCTATGACGCGGTGACCGGTGCGGCGATCATCCTGCTGGGGGCCGGGATCGGCACGCTCGGCTCGACGATCAACCCCTTCGCCACGGTGATCGCCTCGAACGCCGCGGGCGTGGCCTTCACCGAGGGGCTGGCGCTGCGGCTGGTGATCCTGCTGGGCGGGCTGGTCATCTGCATCGCCTATGTCATGCGCTATGCGGCCCGCGTCCAGCGCGATCCGTCACGGTCACGGGTGGCCGACCTTGCCGCCGACCACCGCGCCGCCTTTGCCGGATCTGCCGGGAAAAGTGCGGGCGACGTGCTGAGCGGCACCCAGTCGGTAGTGCTGGTCCTGTTCGCGCTGACCTTCGTCGCGCTGATCTGGGGCGTGTCCTCGCAGGGCTGGTGGATGGCGCAGATGAGCGCGCTGTTCTTCGCCGCCGCCATCGTCACCGGGCTGGTCGGGCGGCTGGGCGAAAAGCGGCTGACCAGGGCCTTCATCGACGGGGCGCGCGACCTGCTGGGCGTGGCGCTGGTCATCGGGCTGGCGCGCGGCATCGTCGTGGTGATGGAACAGGGACTGATCGCCGACACCATCCTGAACGCCGCCGCCGGGGCCGTCTCGGGCCTATCGGACCTGGCGTTCATCAACCTTCTCTACTGGATCCAGGTGGGGATGAGTTTCTTCGTTCCGTCCTCCTCGGGCCTTGCGGTGCTGTCGATGCCGATCCTGGCGCCCTTGTCGGACTTTGCCGGGGTTGACCGGTCACTGGCCGTCACCGCCTATCAGTCGGCCAACGGGCTGGTGAACCTGATCAACCCGACCTTCGCGGTGGTGATCGGCGGGCTGGCCATCGCGCGGGTGCCTTACGAGCGCTGGCTGGGGTTTGTCTGGCCGCTCCTGCTGATCCTGACTGTCTTCATCATGGCCGCGCTCAGCGTCGCCACCTATCTCTGACCGGAGACTCCCCATGTCCGAACCAACCCTCGGCGTCCATTCCGAGTCCGGCCGACTGCGCCAGGTGATCGTCTGTCGCCCCGGCCTCGCCCACCGCCGCCTGACGCCGGAAAACTGCGACGATCTTCTGTTCGACGACGTGTTCTGGGTCAAGCAGGCGATCAGGGACCACGCGGTCTTCACCGACCTGATGCGCGCCGAAGGCATCGATGTGCTGGACGCGAACGACCTTCTGGCGGAAACGCTGGACATCCCGGCGGGCCGCGCCTTCGTCCTTGACCACCGGATCACGCTGACCACCGTGGGCGCGGGCATGGTGGAACCCCTGCGCCTGTGGATGGAGGCACTGCCGGGGGCCGATCTGGCGCGCTGGCTGATCGGCGGGCTGACGGTGGGCGACCTGCCCTTTGCCCCAGAGGGGTTGTTCGGGGCCTGGCTTGGCAAGGCGGGCTTCATTCTGCCACCCTTGCCCAACATGATCTTCACCCGCGACAACAGCGCCTTCGTCCACGGCGGCGTGTCGCTGAACCCGATGTTCTGGGCAGCGCGGAAGCCCGAGACGCTGCTCACCACCGCGATCTACCGCCACCATCCGAAATTCGCCGGCCGGGTGCGCGAGTTGTTCGGCGATCCCACCCGCGATTTCGGCCCGGCGAGCCTTGAGGGCGGCGACATCATGCCGGTGGGCCGCGACACCGTGCTGGTCGGCATGGGCGAGCGATCCTCGGCCCAGGGCATCGGGCTTTTCGCGCAGGCTTTGTTCGACCAGGGCGCGGCGTCCCGCGTCGTCGCCTGTCGCCTGCCGCGCACCCGCTCGGCGATGCATCTCGACACCGTGTTCACCTTCTGCGGCGGCGATGTGGTGACAACGTTCAAGGAGGTCGCCGACGGCATCACCTGCTTCGACCTGCGCCCCGACGGGCCGGGCAAGCCGTTCCGCGTCACCGAGGACCGCCGCCCGATCTTCGAGGTCGTGGCCGAGATCATCGGTTACAAGAAGCTCAGGATCGTGCCCACCGGTGGCAGCGACCCGGCCGAGCGCGCCCGCGAACAGTGGAACGACGGCAACAACGTGGTGGCGCTCCGCCCCGGCGTGATCGTCGGCTACGACCGCAACGACGACACCAACGCCATGCTGCGCGCCGAAGGCATCGACGTGCGCGAGATGCCGGGGGCCGAGCTTGGCCGGGGCCGGGGTGGCGGCCATTGCATGACATGTCCGACGATCCGCGACCCGGCCTGACACCGAAGGAAAAGAACCATGAGCTTCAACCTGCGCAACCGCCATTTCCTGACCCTGCGGGACTATACCCCGGCGGAAATCGGCTTCCTGCTGAAACTCTCCGCCGACCTCAAGGCCGCCAAATACGCCGGGACCGAACAGCCGCTGCTGAAGGGCCGCGAGATCGCGCTGATCTTCGAGAAGGATTCCACCCGCACTCGCGTCGGCTTCGAGGTCGCCGCCCATGACCAGGGCGCACATGTCACCTATCTCGGTCCCACCGGCAGCCACATCGGCCACAAGGAGAGCGTGAAGGACACTGCCCGCGTCCTGGGCCGGGTCTATGACGCGATCGAATATCGCGGTTTCGGCCAGGAGATCGTCGAGACGCTGGCCCGGCACGCGGGCGTGCCGGTCTACAACGGCCTGACCGACCAGTTCCACCCGACCCAGGTGCTGGCCGATTTCCTTACTATGCAGGAACATGCCGAAAAGCCGCTGAGGAAGATCGCCTTCGCCTTCCTTGGCGATGCGGGCAACAACGTCGGCGAAAGCCTGTTGATCGGCGGGGCCAAGATGGGCATGGACGTGCGGTTGGGCGGGCCCAAGGCCTGCTGGCCGAAGAAACCGGTGATCGACGAGGCCGAGGCCATCGCGAAGGAGAGCGGCGCGCGGATCACCGTGACCAAGGACCCGGACGAAGCGGTGAAGGGCGCGGATTTCCTGTATACCGATGTCTGGCTGTCGATGGGCGAGGCCAAGGAAAAATGGGCCGAACGCATCAAGCTGCTGACCCCCTGGCGGATCGACGCTGCGATGATGGCCCGCACCGGCAACCCGCGGGCGCGGTTCATGCACTGCCTGCCGGCCTTCCACAACACCGAAACGGCGGTGGGCCGCGAGATCGCGGAAAAGTTCGGCCTGACCGAGATGGAGGTCAGCGACGAGGTGTTCGAAAGCCCGGCCTCGGTGGTATTCGACCAGGCCGAGAACCGGCTGCACACGATCAAGGCGGTGCTGGTCGCCACGCTGGGGGGCTGAGGCGATGCTGGTGGTCGCGGCGCTTGGCGGCAACGCGCTTTTGCGCCGGGGCGAGCCGATGACGGCGGAAGCTCAGCGCGCCAATGCGGCGCGGGCGGCGGTGGCATTGGCCGGGCTGGTGCGGGCCGGGCATGATCTGGTGGTGACCCATGGCAACGGCCCGCAGGTCGGCCTCTTGGCCTTGCAGGGTGCGGCCTACAGGCCCGATGCGCCCGATCCGCTGGACCTGCTGGGCGCCGAAACCGAAGGCATGATCGGCTATCTGATCGAGCAGGAGCTGGAAAACGCCCTTGGCCACGACCGCCCGGTCGCAGCGCTGCTGACGCAGGTGCTGGTCGATCCTGCCGATCCCGCCTTTGCCCGCCCGACCAAGCCTGTCGGCCCGGTCTATGCCGAGGCCGAGGCAAAGCGGCTGGCGACCGCGCGCGGCTGGACCGTCGCCCCGGATGGTGCGTCGTGGCGGCGGGTCGTGCCTTCGCCGAAGCCGGTCGAAATCCCCGACCTGCAGGTGATCCGCCTGCTTCTGGCGCAGGGCGTGGTGGTGATCTGCGCGGGCGGCGGTGGCATTCCGGTGGTGCGGCGGGTCGACGGCAGCCTTTCAGGCATCGAGGCGGTGATCGACAAGGACCATGCCAGCGCGCTTCTGGCCCGAAACCTCGGGGCCGATGCCCTGCTCATGCTGACCGATGTGGACGGCGTGCAGGACGCCTTCGGCACGCCCGCTGCGCGCCGCATCCCGCGCCTCACCGCAGCCGAGGCGCAGCGGATGGCGCTGCCCGCGGGCTCGATGGGGCCGAAGGTCGCTGCCGGGCTGGCCTTCGTCGCTGCGGGTGGCAGGCTGGCGGGCATCGGTCGGCTGGAGGACGCGGGCGCGATCCTCATCGGCGCGGCCGGAACAGCGATCTCGGGATAGGGAAAGGACAAGTCCATGTGTCTTTCGGCAACGGTCAGTTTCACCGCCAGCGCACTGCTCACGGCGGGCGGGGCGGCCATCATCGTCAAGGCCGCGCGCAGCAACTGGCGCTACCTGCCGATCGGGCTGATGCCGCTTTTTGCCGGCATCCAGCAGTTCACCGAGGGCTTCGTCTGGGTCGGCGTCAACAGCGGCGACCACGGCACGATGGTCTGGGGCGCGATGGGCTTCATCTTCTTCACCTGGTTCATGTGGCCGTTCTGGATTCCCTTCTCGGTCTGGGTGCTGGAGCCGTCGGACAGCCGCCGCCGTCCGTGGTTCCTGGCGATGACCGGCGTGGGGCTGCTGCTTGGCCTGCTGCTCTACATTCCGCACGGCTTCGGCACCGACTGGCTGGTGGTCACGGTCAACCGCGACTCCCTGGCCTACGAAAACTCGATGCTGCTGGACCAGTTCCTGCCGCGCTGGGTCAGCTACGCGCTCTATGTCTTCCTGATCATCGCGCCGCCCGCCCTGTCGCGCTACCGGCACATGCGGCATTTTGCGCTGACAGTGGCGGTGGTGGTGATCCTTGACGTGACGCTCTTGCGCTATGCCTACATTTCGTTCTTCTGCCTCTTGGCGGGTCTGGCGACGATTCACCTCGCCTGGATCATCCTGACCAACAAATGCGCCGAAGAGTGTCCGGAACTCTTCGGACATCAGGCCGCGCCGGGCCGGGTCTGATCGGTGCCGGAAGGCACGGATGTAATCGCAGGCTGCCGTGCGCGTCTATTGACATATGAAACGCATCCGACCGGAGGATCCGAAATGACTCGTCCCGACTTCAGGCCGCTGTCAATCGTGCCGATGGGCGTCACCTTGTCTGGCTTTCTTTCGGCCACTTACGTCCTTTGCCTGCTCGCGGCGCTCGTCCTTCCGCCGCAGGGGATGCGCAGTGTATTGGAAGCGGTCATACCGGGCTTTGTCTGGCTGACCGCCACCAGTGCCGTCCTTGGGCTGCTTTGGGCGGTCTTCATCGGCTGGTACATTGCGGTACTCTTCGTGCCGATCCGCAATTTCGCCTTCCGGCGGTTCGCCTGACGCAAGAAGCCGGAGCAACCAGCATGACGCCGCTTCCCCTGATGCTCCCGCTGCCAGGCAACGAGCGCTTTGCGCAGGATCTCGCCGCCTTCGGCGGAGAGGTCGGCGTAATCGAGACCCGGCGTTTTCCGGACGGCGAGACCTATCTGCGGCTGCTGTCGCCGGTGGCGGGGCGCGCGGTTGACCTGGTCGCCACGCTCGCCGGGCCGGACCCCGACTTCCTGCGCCTCGCCTTCGCCGCGGATGCTGCGCGGACGCAGGGGGCGGCGCGGGTGCGTCTGGTCGCGCCCTATCTTGCCTACATGCGCCAGGACAAGGCCTTCCGCTCCGGCGAGGCGGTGACCTCGGACACCTTCGCGCGACTGGTCTCGTCGCTTTTCGACGGGCTGGTGACGGTCGATCCGCATCTGCACCGCCGCGCGGCTTTGTCGGACCTTTACAGCATTCCAGCGGCGACGGTGCAAGCTGCTCCCGCGCTGGCCGACTGGATCGCGGCAGAGGTCGAACGCCCGCTCTTGATCGGGCCGGATTCGGAGAGCGCGCAATGGGTGGAAGCCATCGCCGAACGTATCAGTGCACCCTGGAGGGTGATGGAAAAGACGCGGCGCGGCGACTATGACGTGTCGGTCGAGTTGCCGGACCTTTCCGGCCACGCGGCCTGCACGCCGGTGCTGGTCGACGACATTGCCTCTTCGGGGCGCACGCTGATCGCGGCGGCCGAGCTTCTGGCGAAACTCGCCATGGCGCGGCCGATCTGCGCCGTGGTCCACGCGCTCTTTGCCGGCGACGCCTATCCGCAGCTTCAGGCGGTCGTGGCGCGCGTGGTGTCCTGCGACAGCGTTCCCCATCCCTCGAACGCGATCCCGCTTGCCCCGCTTGTCGCGGCGGCATTGGCGGCGCTGCCCGAACGGCCCGGAACCTGACAGGAGAATGCCCATGCTGACCCTCACCACCCACGGCGCCGCTGGAACCGTCACCGGATCGCGTCATCTTCTGACCCGCGGTAACCAGCGCATCCTGGTCGACTGCGGCATGTTCCAGGGCCTGAAGAACCTGCGCGACCTGAACTGGGAGCCGTTTCCGGTCGAACCGCGGTCGATCGGCGCGGTGGTCTTGACCCATGCCCATCTCGACCATTCCGGCTATCTGCCGAAGCTGGTGGCCGACGGCTTTCGCGGCCCGATCTACGCCACGCCCTCCACCCGGGCGGTGGCCGAACTCATCCTGCGCGACAGCGGCCACCTGCAGGAAAAGGACGCCGAATACGCCAATCGCAAGGGTTTTGCCAAGCACAAGCCCGCCAAGCCACTCTACGGCGTCAAGGAGGCCGAACAGGCGCTGAAGGCCTTTGTCGATGTCGATTTCCATGCGCCGACGACGATCCTCGGCGATGCGGAACTGACCTACCGGCACGCGGGCCACATCCTTGGCGCGGCGACCGCCGGCATCGACTGGGGCGGGCGCAAGGTGGTGTTCTCGGGCGATCTTGGCCGCTACGGCGACGAGGTGATGGTCGATCCCGAAGCGGTGGAGGAGGCCGACCATATCGTCATCGAATCCACCTACGGCAACCGCAGCCACGACCAGACCGACCCGGCCGAGGCGCTTGCGGCACTGATCTCGCGCACCGCCGCACGCGGCGGCACGGTGGTGATCCCGGCCTTCGCGGTCGGGCGGGCGCAGAGCCTGCTCTACTACATCTGGAAGCTGAAGCAGGGCGGGCGGTTCCGCGACCTGCCGGTCTATCTCGACAGTCCGATGGCGATCAACGCCAGCGAACTGCTGTGCACCTATCCCGACGACCACCGGCTGTCGCCCGGCATCTGCCGCGACGCCTGCGCCATCGCCACCTATGTCCGCGATGTCGAAGGGTCGAAGGCGATCACCGCCAATGCCTACCCGAAGATCGTGATTTCGGCCAGCGGCATGGCCACCGGCGGCCGCGTCCTGCACCATATCCGCGCCTTCGCGCCCGACCGGCGCAACCTGATCCTGTTCTCGGGCTTCCAGGCGGCGGGGACGCGCGGGCGCTCGATGGTCGACGGCGCTTCCGAAGTGAAGATGTTCGGCGAATGGGTGCCGGTGCGGGCCGAGGTCGCCAACCTGCCGATGCTGTCGGCCCATGCGGATGCGGGCGAGCTCTTGCGCTGGCTGGGCGGCTTCCGCGCCGCGCCGAAGCATGTCACCATTGTCCACGGCGAGCCCGACGCGGCCGAGGCGCTGCGGGTGAAGATCAGCCGCGAACTGGGCTGGCGCGCGGATGCGGCGCGACAGGGGCAGGAGTTCACGCTTTGACCCTTCGGGACGGCGGCGATCCGGCCCCGGCGCCGATGCGGCTGGTCCGGGTCGGGCTGCACAGCCAGGGCGAGCCATTGGCCCTGATGCGGACCGATTGCCATGTCTGCCGCTCCGAGGGGCTTCACGCCCGCGCCAGGGTCGAGATCGCGACCGGCGGGCGGCGCGTGACGGCACGGCTGCTTCAGGTCGAGGCGGGGCTTCTGAACCCGCACGAGATCGGCCTGTCGGAGGACGCCTGGATGCGCCTTGGTGCGACCGAGGGCGCGGTGGCGACGGTCCGCCCCGCCCCGCCGGCAGCGTCGATGTCGCTGGTGCGGCACAAGCTCTACGGCGGCGCGCTGGCGCAGAAAGATTTCACGGCGATCCTGGGCGATGTGCAGGCTGGGCTTCTGAGCGACGTCCAGCTTGCCACCTTCCTTTCAGCCGGGGCTGCGCTGCCGCTGGATGACGAGGAAACCACTGCGCTGACGCGCGCCATGGTCGTGGTCGGCGACCGGCTGTCCTGGGACGCGCCGCGCGTCATGGACAAGCATTGCGTCGGCGGGCTGCCGGGCAACCGTACGACGCCGATCGTGGTGGCGATCGCCGCGGCCTGCGGTCTGGTGATCCCCAAGACCTCGTCGCGCGCCATCACCTCGCCCGCCGGAACGGCCGACACGATGGAGACGCTGGCGCCGGTCGATCTCGACCTGCCCGCGATCCGCCGCGTGGTGGAAGCCGAGGGCGGGTGCATTGTCTGGGGCGGCGCGGTCCGGCTCAGCCCGGCCGACGACGCCTTCGTGCGGATCGAGCGCGAGATCGACATCGACGCCGAAGGTCAGCTTATCGCCTCTGTCCTGTCGAAGAAGGTCGCCGCCGGATCAACCCATGTCGTCATCGACATTCCCGTCGGCCCGACCGCCAAAGTGCGGACCGCCGAGGCGGCGCGTGGGCTCGCGACCCGGCTGTCGCTGGTGGGCGCAAGGCTGGGCCTGAAGGTTGCTTGCCTACTGACCGACGGAAGCCAGCCGGTCGGGCGCGGCATCGGCCCAGCCCCGGAGGCGCGGGACGTTCTTGCCGTCCTGCGCGGCGAGCCCGAAGCGCCGCTGGACCTGGCCGAGCGCGCTCTGGCCTTGTCGGCGGTTCTGCTTGAAACCGGCGGGGCGGCGGCGCCCGGCACCGGTGCCGATCTTGCGCGGGCGGTTCTGTCCGACGGTCGCGCCTGGGCCAAGTTCGCCGCCATCTGCGTGGTGCAGGGTGGCCTGCGCCAGCCGCCCGAGGCGGCCCAGATCCGCGCGGTGACGGCACACTTCGCCGGGCAGATCACCGCCATCGACAACCGGCGTCTGGCCCGGCTGGCCAAACTGGCCGGGGCGCCGGGAAACCCCGCCGCCGGACTTGTCCTTGCGGTTCATGTCGGCGACACGGTCGCAAAGGGCCAGCCGCTGTTTCATCTTCATGCGGCCAGCACCGGGGAAATCGCCTATGCCATCGACTACTGGACCGGCGCACCCGCCATCACCGTCGCCGGGTGACCGGCCCGGCCGGCTTGGTCGCGGCACGGTCGCCAGTCTGCTTGCGGTCGCGACGCTGACGGCGCTGTGCTACCCGCTCCTCTCGGTCGGTCTGACCTATGCGCCGCCGTTCCAGTTCGCAGTATTGCGCGCCGGGACCGCGGGGCTTGCGCTGCTGATGCTGGCCCTCATGCTGCGCCGTCCCTTTCCCCAGACCCGTGGGTTATGGCTTCGCGTGGCGCTGTCCGGCCTGTCGGCGACGACTATCGGGTTCGCCGCAATGTTCGGCGCTGCAGGCTTGGTAGCGCCTGGCATCGCGACCGTGGTGGCAGGAACACAGCCTATCGTCGCAGCCCTGCTCGCCTTGGCGATGTTCGGCCAGCCCTTCAAAGCGAGGCAAGCCGCCGGTATGTCCATCGCGCTGGCGGGGATCGCGACGATGACACTTCAGGACATCTGGGCAGGCGGCTCAACGGCGGCCTTGGGTGTTGTGTTGGTCATGGCGGCAACTCTTGGCACCGCTTTCGGCAATGCTCTTACCAAGCGGTTTGCCTCGGATGTGGATCCGGTCGCGGCTGCGGCGGTTCAGCTTCTGCTTGGCGCAGTTCCTCTCGCGCTTCTGGCTTTTCTGACCGAATCATGGTCGTCGCAGATCCTGAACCCCAGCTTTTTTGCGCTGGTGGCAGTCCTTGGCATCGGTGGCACGGCGGTCACATTCACACTGTGGATCGCAGTTCTGAAGGACTGTCCGCTGAACGCCGCGAACGCCTTCAACTTCCTCGCCCCGCCGATCGGTGTTGCGATCAGTGTCGTGTTCGTGGGCGAGAGCCTCGCGCCATCAACAATAGCAGGAATGGCCCTGACGCTCATCGGGATCGCGCTTGCCCTCTCACGCAGAAAATAGGGGTATCGGTGGGAGTCTTGGAATGCGATCATCATGGTGCTTTTTCCTGTTCAACCCATCCCATGCAAACTGTGCAGACTGCCCGTCAGAAGGATTGGAATCACCATAGGCCCGGCAACGACAAGAACCAGCGCGCGCTCCCACCATTGCCGCAGCCGCGCGCACAAAAGGGCGGTTAGCGTGACCGCCAAAGTTGCTTCGAACACGCCGAAGATATCTCCGTAGAAGCGACTGTCCCAGTAGCTGACTGGACTTTGGAACACCCAGTCGGAAACAGGCCAGAACTGGCTACGGGCGTCGTCGTGATGGGTCAGGAAGTCCGCAAGGGCATGCAGGAGACCGGCACCCGCGAAGGCGCGCAGTATGATCTGTCTGCGCCAGACAGCCAACCCGAGCAGCCCTCCCCAGATAAAGAAGCTGTGGTCAATCGCAAAGACCGACTGCCAGGTCTCCGAGAAGAAAAGCGTGCTGAAGACCTCATGTTCTGGCACGCCAACAACCCGGGTCGCCCAGAGCACCATCGCAAACATCGGCAGGTCCGGGGCTAGCCCTCCTGCGAGCGCTGCGATCAAGGTTGCCGGTGCTAGTGGCCGCGCGAAGACGGCAGCCCCGATCAGCATGTGCGACGGCGTGTTCATGACCTCAGCAGACCGGGTCCGGCATGGATGCTTCGTCCTCTGCAATCCGGCGCAGCAGCGCATAGGGGATCGCGCCGTTCAGGACGGTCCGTCCCACCACCAAGCCGGGAGTGCCGACAAACCCGAATATGTCGGCAAGTGCCCGCGTCCGGTCGAGGTCTGCCTGCACGTCAGGCGAGACCATGTCGCGGGCCAGCCGGTCGGCGTCGAGACCGACGTCGGCCGCCACGCGCAGGACTGAGGCCTCCTCGGCCACGAGCGGTGTTCGCATGAAGCGGCGGCGAAGCTCCTGCTGCTTGCCTTGCCGTGCAGCCGCGACCGAAGCGCGCGCGGCAAGCTCGGAGGGCGGTCCGAAGATGGGGAGTTCATGTTGGACGAGACGGAAGGAAGCAGGAAACTCGGCCAGCAATGTGTCGAGGTCCCGCTCCAGCGCCCGGCAGTAGGGGCAGCGGAACTCGCTGAAATAGGCAATCGGTACGACTCCCGGCGTCCCGTCGGTGCCAAAAAGGGCAGGGCAGGGGTCGACACGCACAACGTCAGCACGCGCGCGGCGCTGGTCTGCATCTTCTGACGGCGGATCGAGGCCAACGAATGCCGGCGTTGCTCCGGACGTTTGGCCACTCCCTTCATGGCGGCGAAACGGCGGCAGATCCGCAATGTCGGCATAGCGCG
>JAFLCY010000010.1 GCA_017303485.1 Rhodobacterales bacterium | reverse complement strand
CCGCCCGCAGAAGGTCTCGCCTTCGAGGACGGACAAACGCAAAAACACCGGGATGCAGCGGAACCCCTGCAACAAAGCGTCGCGGGGTGGAGCAGCCCGGTAGCTCGTCAGGCTCATAACCTGAAGGCCGCAGGTTCAAATCCTGCCCCCGCAACCAAAAATCCTTAATAAATCAACAAGTTAGAACCAGACGTAAACCGTCTGGTTTTTGCTTTTGGAATTCTTGTCAACGCCTGGTCAACGTTTTACGCGGCGCCTGAAACAGTGAGTTGACCGGAGTGTCAGGATGGCCGCTGCGTCGCGGCCGTTTCTTCTTGTCCCGCCCCGCGTCGGATGACCGGCAGACGCCTGCGGGCGATGGTGGCGTGGAAGAGGGCGCCGTGGATCAGGCCGGCATCGTTGAAGTCATAAGTCGGATTGTGCAGCGGTGCGGAGTTTTCGCCATTGCCAAGGTTGACGAAACAGCCCGGCGCATGCTGCAGGAGCTGCGCAAAGTCTTCCGATCCGCCGACGGGCGCATCCAGCTCGGCAGTATTTTCCGCGCCGAAGATCGCCTGTGCTGCTGAAAGGGCCTCGGACGTCAGAACTGCATCGTTCACGGTCGGGATGAATTCGCGCGTGTAAATGATCTCGACGTCAAGGTTGTAGGTATCGGCTGTTCCCCTGGCAATGATGTGCATCTGCTTTTCAATCTCGGCCGACACCTCAGCGCGGAAACTCCGGGTGTCACCCAAGATGCGAGCAGTACCCGGCAGCGCGTTGCGCACACCATCGGTCAGCAGTTCCGTGACCGAGACGACTGCAATATCAGTTGGGCTCAACCTCCGTGCAACGATGGTCTGCAGGTTGATCACCGTGGCACAGGCAGCAACCAGCACCTCGCGCGTGGTGTCGGGCCGCGAGGCATGGCCGCCGGTGCCCTTGAGGATGATCTCGAAATTATCCTCGGCTGACATGAAGGCGCCGGACTTGGTGCGGAACTGGCCGACGGCATAGCCCGGCATGTTGTGGATGCCGTAGATCTCGTCAAAAGGAAATCGGGACATCAGCCCGTCATTCAGCATCGCAAGTGCGCCCTTGCCCCATTCCTCCGCCGGCTGGAAAATGAAGCGGATCGTGCCGTCGAAGCCACCCTGTTCAGCCAGCATCTTCGCTGCGCCAAGCAGCATCGAAACGTGTCCGTCATGGCCACAGGCGTGCATCACGCCGGAATTGACCGAGGCATAGTCCTTGCCGGTTGCTTCGGGGATGCGAAGCGCATCCATGTCGGCCCGCAACGCGATGGCGCGGTTCGAAGTGCCGCGCTTGAGCGTGCCGACCACGCCGGTGCCGCCGATGCCCGTAGCCACCTCGACGCCGTAGCCGCGCAGCTTTTCGGCCACGATTGCTGCCGTGCGGCTTTCCTCAAAGCCAAATTCGGGATGGCGATGGAAATCTCGCCGCCACTCTGTCATCTGGGCATGAATCTGGTTCAGGTCGGTCATTGGCTGAGCTTCCTTACAACATCGAGCAGAACATTGGCCCCTGCGATCAGGTCGCTTTCGGCAGTGAATTCCGCCGGGTTGTGGCTGATCCCGCCCTTCGACGGCACGAAGATCATCGCCGATGGCGCGATCCGCGCGATCATCTGCGCGTCGTGGCCCGCACCCGAGGTCATGCGGCGACAGGCGAGTTGACGCTGTGCAGCGGAGTCCTCGATGGAAGCGACGATTTCGGGTGCGAAGGTCACGGGCTGGAACCGCGCGAGGCGTTCAGTCGTGACCGTGAAGCCTTCGCCGCGCAACCCGTCCAGGAATTTCTCCAGCGCCGCTTCCTGACCCTGCAGCCGCGCCTCGTCCGGGTTGCGCATGTCAACGGTGAAGCCGGCCGAGGAGGGGATCACGTTGATCGCGTTCGGTTGGAACGTGATCGTGCCGACGGTCGCCACGGCGCCGTCGGTCGTGCGGGCAAGCTGGTCAAGAAAGGCGAGGGTCCGTGCGGCGGCAATTCCCGCATCCTGACGCATCGACATCGGTGTGGTGCCGGCGTGGTTCGCCGTGCCCCCGATGGTCACCTTCTGCCAGGAAATCCCTTGCAGAGTCTCCACCGCGCCAAGCGGCAGACCCTCTGCCTCCAGCACGGGGCCTTGCTCGACATGCAGTTCAACATAGGCATGGGGCTTCAGGAACCCTGGCTCAAGCGAACCGGCGTAGCCGATGCGCGCCAGTTCGGCGCCAAGGGAGATGCCATCGGTGCCGACGGTGGCCAGTGCCGCAGCGGTGGCCAAGCCCCCGGCGGTGACAAGGCTGCCCATCATGTCGGGGGCATAACGGACGCCTTCCTCGTTGGTGAAGGCGACAACGGCAATTGGCCGGGCGGGCCGCAGACCGGCGGCCTTTATCGCTTCGATCACGGCCAGACCCGACAGGACGCCATAGCAGCCGTCATAGATTCCCGCGTCGATCACAGTGTCGATATGCGAGCCGACCATGACCGGATTCCCCGCAACCCCTTCGGGCGCCCAGATGCCATAGATGTTGCCGATCTGGTCAATCTCGGTGCGCAGACCGGCTTCGGCAAGCCAGCGGCAGAACAGGTCGCGGCCCGCCTTGTCGGCATCGGTGGCGGCAACCCGGCAAAGCCGCCCGGCCTCATCGCGGCCGGTTGCGCCCAGTTCCTGCAGCCGCGCAATCAACCGAACCGGATCGATGGCGAGGCTCATGCCGGCACCTTTCCCAGGACGGCGGCCGGGCTGCGCCCGACGATCCGCTCATAAAGCGCGGGATCGGTTGCGCCTTCGGTGTTGATCACCAGAACCCGCGAGGCTGGGCCAAGACCGATCTCTTTGGCGAGTTTGGGGTCACGCAGCACGCTGATGACACCGGCAAGGCCCGCGCCGCCGCTTTCGCCCGCGACCACCGCCGGATCGCCATCGACCGGCGCCGCCAGGCGGTGCATCACCTCAGGCGCGCTGTCTTCGCCCACGGTCATGAAGCCGTCGGCCACCCGTGACAGAATACGGAAGGCGACCAGCGACGGCTCATAGCATTCCAGCATGGCCATGACAGTCGGCACGCTCTCGGCAACCTTGACGGGCTTGCCGGCCTTGGCGCTTTCGTAAAGGCAGGCGGCGCGGGCAGGGTCGACCACGGTGACATGCGGGCGCCTGTCCCCCAGCACCACCGCCATGTGCCCAGCGATGGCGGCGGCGAAACCGCCTACTCCGGCCTGAAGGAAGACATGGGTCGGTGGTTCAGGCAGTTCGGCCAGGATTTCGCGCACCATTGCGGTGTAGCCTTGTGAGACCAGGCCGGGAATATATTCGTAGCCGGGCCAGGATGTGTCCGACAGCACGGTCCAGCCCTGTGTCTCGGCCACCCGCGAGGCCTCGGCCACCGACTCGTCGTAATTGCCTTTGACGCGGATCATCTCGGCGCCAAAGGCCGCAATCGCGGCAATCCGCGCGTCGCTGACGCCGGAATGCACAAAAATCCTGGCCTCGGCACCCATCAGCTGTGCGCCTTGCGCGACCGAGCGGCCATGGTTGCCATCGGTGGCGCAGGCAAAAGTCATCTTGGCGGCGACGGCGCGGACCTCGTCCGACATCAGTTCGTCGATCACCACGCTGCGGCCAAGACGGCGCTCGGCCTCTTCCTTGACCAGCACCATCAGGGCATAGGCGCCGCCAAGTGCCTTGAAACTGCCCAGACCAAGTCGGTAGCCTTCGTCCTTGAGATGCAGCGATCCAAGTCCCAACTGCCTGGCCAGTCCCGGCAGGGCATGCAGCGGCGTCGCGCCGGAATTTTCGCGAAGAGCCAGCGCCCGAACGACCCGGTCCGCCGCGGCAACGCCCAAGGTCTCCGCGTCGCCTGCCTCAAGCGGCAGGGCATGTTCGGGGAGTCTGTTGTGAATGTACGGTGTGGGCATTGCGGGCTCCTTTTGAATGGGAGCAACATATTTCATCGAGCCAGAGAATTGCGCTTCATTTCCAGGTGTCCGGTGCAACTTTGCTTCGTTCATGGGCCTGTTTGATTGGAAAATGTCAGCAACTGTGGTCATGACGGTGCGGGCCTGTCGCCGGGATGTGCTGCAGCGTCAGGGCAGAGGCACCGTAAGACCAACCTTCACGCGATCCATCGACACGAAGGTCCGGAAGCGTTTCACATTGTTGTTCTCAAAGAACAGACGCCGGGTCAGGGCCTCGTACTCAGCCATCGAGCGCACAACGACAACCAGGATGAAATCGGCCTCTCCGGTGACGTAGTAGCATTGCTGCACCTCGGGAGTGGCCGCGAAGGTGCGCTTGGCGGCGTCGAACATTGCCGCCCGTTCGCTTTCCATTTCCACTTCGACAAACAGCGTAATCGCATGGCCGACTTTGGCTGGATCGACCACGGCGGTATTCGCCGCGATGACACCCAGGTCCTCCAGCCGCTTGATCCGACGCTGCACTGCGGGCGCCGAGAGGTTTACAACCTCCGCAATTCGGCGCTGCGGCATCTTGTTGTCCGATTGCAAGACTTTCAGAATGGCGAGGTCGATCCGATCAAGATCGACGGTACCAAAGTGTGAATGCCCGCTCATGCACTGACTCCAGGCGAAACAAAATTGCAGGACAGGCGCAGCTTTCTACGAAAATCCCGGCACATCTTGGAATGTTAGGTTGTCGTGCCGCAGCTGTCACGACTTCTGATCTTGAGTCGGCCCGCGCCGCCAATCTGCTTCAGAGCGCGACGATGTGGATCAGGATGAAGTCGGAGTCTCCGGCCAGGTCGACCTCAACCGCTGCACCTGGGTCGATCAGCACGGTGTCGTTCGCCAGAAGCCTTGTGCCATCAGGCAGGTCACCCCGGCCCCGTCCAGCAGCCAGAGCCGCCGGTCGATGCCGGGAAAGTCCGAGAACGGGCCGTCTTCGGCGACCGCGGCAATGGACAGGCGCAAATCGAAACTGTCAAACCCGGCCTCTGCCGGTCGGCAGGCGATTTCGCGCGTTTCTCTCCCGCCATTCTTCCACGGGCGGAAGAGGAGATCATCGTATCGGACGACCTAGATCACCGGCCAAGGATACGCGGCAGGCGTAGGCCGTTCTGGCGCGCGCAGTCGATGGCTTCGGGATAGCCGGCATCCGCATGCCGCCAGACGCCCGAAGCGGGGTCGTTCCACAACACCCGCTCCAGCCGCTTCGCCGCTTCCGGCGTGCCGTCGGCCACGATCACCACGCCGGAATGCTGCGAAAAGCCCATGCCGACGCCACCGCCGTGGTGAAGTGAAACCCAGGTCGCGCCGGAGGCGGTGTTCACAAGCGCATTGAGCAGCGGCCAGTCCGACACCGCGTCCGACCCGTCCCGCATCGCCTCGGTTTCCCGGTTTGGCGAGGCGACCGAGCCTGAATCCAGATGGTCGCGGCCAATGACGATGGGGGCTTTCAGCTCACCTGAAGCGACCATCTCGTTGAACATCAGGCCGGCGCGGTGGCGGTCGCCGAGGCCGATCCAGCAAATGCGGGCGGGCAGGCCCTGGAAGGCGATCCGCTCACGAGCCATATCCAGCCAGTTGTGCAGGTGCTTGTTCTCGGGGAACAGCTTCTTCATCGCCGCATCGGTCTTGTAGATATCCTCGGGGTCGCCCGACAGGGCGCACCAGCGGAAGGGGCCGATGCCCTTGCAGAACAGCGGCCGGATATAGGCGGGGACGAAGCCGGGGAAGGCGAAGGCATTCTCCAGCCCTTCATCCTTCGCCACCTGGCGGATGTTGTTGCCGTAATCCAGTGTCGGCACCCCGGCATTCCAGAAGCCCACCATCGCCGCCACATGGTCGCGCATCGAGGATCGCGCGGCGGCCTCGACCGCCTTGGGATCGGTTTCCTGCCGCGCGCGCCATTCCGCGACCGTCCAGCCCTTGGGCAGGTAGCCGTGCAGCGGGTCATGGGCGCTGGTCTGGTCGGTCACGATGTCGGGGCGGCCATTGGGCAAGGGTTCGCCCGCCTGCATGCGGCGCAGGATTTCGGGGAAGACATCGGCGGCGTTGCCGATCAGGGCCACAGACTTCGCCTCGCCCGCCTTGGTCCAGGCGTCGATCATCGCCAGTGCTTCGTCCAGCGTGTGCGCCTTGGCATCGCAATAGCGGGTGCGGATGCGGAAATCGGCCCGCGTCTCGTCGCATTCCACCGCCAGGCAGCAGGCGCCGGCCATCACCGCGGCCAGGGGCTGTGCGCCGCCCATGCCTCCCAGCCCGCCGGTCAGGATCCATTTGCCCTTCAGGCGGCCGTCATAGTGCTGGCGACCGGCTTCCGCGAAGGTCTCGTAAGTGCCCTGCACGATGCCCTGGGTGCCGATATAGATCCAGGATCCCGCGGTCATCTGGCCGTACATGGCCAGCCCTTTGCGGTCGAGTTCGTTGAAATGCTCCCAGGTCGCCCAATGCGGCACCAGGTTGGAGTTCGCGATCAGCACGCGCGGTGCGTCGGCATGGGTGCGGACGATCGAGATCGGCTTGCCCGATTGCACGACCAGCGTTTCATCGGCCTCAAGCTCGCGGAGTGCTGCAACGATGGCGTCGAAATCCTCCCAGGTCCGTGCCGCCCGGCCGATGCCGCCATAGACCACCAGCTCATGCGGGTTCTCGGCCACGTCGGGATGCAGGTTGTTCATCAGCATCCTGAGCGGCGCCTCGGTCTGCCAGCTTTTCGCGCTGATCTCGGTGCCGGTGGGCGGATAGACGTCGCGGACGTTGTGGCGGGGGTTCGCGTTCATGGCGGGAGTCCTTTCGGGAAGGGTTCAAATCAGGCGGCAAGCGGAAGAAGCGCGCGGGACGAGGTCATGCCACCAGCTCTGGAAGGGCGACACCGGCCGCGGCAGCAATCTCGCCTTCGGCCACCAGCCGGGCCGCGGTTTCCAGGTCGGGGGCCAGGTAGCGGTCGGCTCCCAGCGTCGCCACATCCTGCCGCAGACGGGCAAGCACGGCCTGCAACGGCGGCGAGGTCAGCAGCGGGCGGCGGAACTCAACCCCCTGTGCTGCGCAAAGCAGTTCCACGCCCAGGATGCGGTTGAGATTGTCGACCATCTGCCCAAGACGCCGCGCGCCATGGGCGGCCATGCTGACATGGTCCTCCTGGTTGGCCGAGGTGGGGGTAGAGTCGGTGACGCAGGGATTGGCGAGGTGCTTGTTCTCGCTCATCAGGGCGGCGGTGGTGACTTCAGCGATCATCAGGCCCGAATTCAGCCCCGGCTCCGGGGTCAGGAAGGGAGGCAGGTCGAAACTCAGCGTCGGGTCCACCATCAACGCCACACGGCGCTGCGCGATGGCGCCGATTTCCGACACAGCAAGGGCGATCATGTCGGCGGCGAAGCCCACCGGTTCGGCATGGAAGTTCCCGCCCGACACGATCAGCCCGGCCCCGGTCAGGACCAGCGGGTTGTCGGTCGCCGCGTTGGCCTCGATCTCCAGCGTTCGGGCGGCCTGCCGCAGCACGTCCATTGCCGCGCCGGTGACCTGGGGCTGGCAGCGGATGCAATAGGGGTCCTGGACGCGGGTATCGCCCTCACGATGGCTTTCGCGGATGGCTGACCCATCCAGCAGGTCGCGCATCACCGAGGCCGCCTCGATCTGGCCGGCATGTCCGCGCAGGCGGTGGATGTCGGGGTGGAGTGGCGCGGTCGAGCCCATGATCGCATCGGTCGACAGGGTCGAGACGACCAGCGCCGAGCGCGCGGCATTCCAGGCGGCGAAGAGACCCGCCAATGCGAATGCGGTGGAAAACTGGGTGCCGTTGATGAAGGCCAGCCCCTCCTTGGGGCCGAGCGGGATGGGGGAAAGGCCTGCGGCCGCCAGAGCCTCGGCGCCCGGCAGGACGCGCCCGCCGTATTCCGCCTGCCCGTGCCCGATCAGGACCGCGGTCATATGCGCAAGGGGGGCAAGATCGCCACTGGCGCCGACCGAACCTTGCGCCGGGACGACCGGCGTCACGCCCTTGGCCAGCATGTCCTGCAACAGCGCGATCAGCGCCCAGCGGACGCCCGATGCCCCACGGCCAAGGCTGAGCAGTTTCAGCACCATCATCAGCCGCACATGGCCTGCGGGGATCGGCGCGCCGACACCGCAGCAATGCGAGAGGATCAGGTTTTCCTGCAACTTTGCCGTATCCTTCGGTGCGATCTTCAGGCTGGCCAGCTTGCCGAAGCCGGTGTTGACGCCATAGACCGCCGCGCTGCCGGCGGCGGCTTCGGCCACCAGTGCTGCGGCGGTCTCAACCCCAGCGCGGGCTGAAGGAGCAAGCTCGGCCGGGGCGCCAAGGCGCCAGATGCGCTCCAGCTGAGCCAGTCCGGTTTCGCCGGGGATCAGGATTTCAGGTGTCAAGGCGGCCTCCGTGAATGCGGGCATAGAGGGGCGTGGCCCCGATACGATAGCTGAGTTCTGCCGGGTGCCGCGCGTTCCAGATCGCGAGGTCGGCGCGCTGCCCGGGGGCGACGCGGCCGCGATCCGAAAGGCCAAGGGCGGCGGCGGCGTGGGTGGTCACACCGGCCAGCACCTCATCCGGCGTCATGCGGAACAGCGTGCAAGCCATGTTCATCGCCAGCGTCAGCGAGGTCATCGGCGCGGTGCCGGGGTTGCAATCGGTCGCTACCGCCATCCGCACGCCATGGCGCCGCAAAAGGTCGATCGGCGGCAGCTTCGTTTCGCGCAGCGTATAGAAGGCGCCGGGCAGGATCACGGCCACCGTTCCGGCTCCGGCCATCGCGATAGCGCCGGCTTCGTCGAGATATTCCAGGTGATCCGCCGACAGAGCGCCGTGCCGTGCCGCCAGTGCCGCACCACCCAGGTTCGACAGCTGCTCGGCATGCAGCCGCACCGGCAGGCCCAGCGAGCGCGCCGCTGTGAAAACGCGGTCGATCTGGTCGGGAGAAAAGGCGATGCCCTCGCAAAAGCCGTCGACCGAATCCACCAGGTGTTCGGCGTGGGCGGCGTGCAGGGCGGGGATGCAGACCTCATCGACATAGGCATCGGCACGGCCTGCATATTCCGGCGGAACTGCATGGGCCGCGAGAAGGCTGGTGTGGACCGTCACCGGCCGCTCACGCTCCAGCGCCCGGGCAACGCGCAGCATCTTCAACTCGTCCGCCACGGTGAGGCCATAGCCCGACTTCACCTCGACCGTGGTGACGCCTTCGGCAAGCATCTGGTCCAGTCGGGGCAGGGCAGTGGCGAGCAGGTCGGCCTCAGTCGCGTCACGGGTGGCGCGGACGGTCGAGACTATGCCGCCGCCGGCGCGAGCCACCTCTTCGTAGCTTGCCCCGTTCAGCCGCATCTCGAATTCCCGCGCGCGGTCGCCGCCATGCACCAGATGGGTGTGGCAGTCGATGAGGCCGGGTGTGACCAGCCTTCCGCCCAGATCGACCCGCTCTCCGCCTGCCGGCAGCGCCTCCATCGGCCCGACCCAGGCGATGCGGTTGCCTTCCAGAACGATCGCGCTGTCTGACAACAGCGCCGCCGATTGGTCCAAGGTCGCGACAGTGGCATGGGTCAGGATCATCGAAGCGCCTTGTTTAGTCTGTTCCAATATGTATTATGTATGGACATAATACTCTGTCAAGATGGGATCGAACATGCAGAGCATCTGGGCCGCGCAGGCTCTTCTGGCCGATGGCTGGCACGAGGGCGTCACCGTTGCACTGGGGCCGGAGGGGCGCATCGCCTCTGTAACGCCTGGGACCGCTCCGGGCGAGGCGCTGCGGGTGGGTGTCTTGCTGCCCGCCCCATCGAACTGCCATTCCCATGCGTTCCAGCGCGCGATGGCGGGGTTGACCGAGCGGCACGGTGCGCAGCCTTCGGACAGTTTCTGGACCTGGCGGCAGTTGATGTATGCCTTCCTCGACCGCATCACGCCGGAGCAGGTGCAGGCCATAGCGGCCCTGGTGCAGATGGAGATGCTGGAAGCGGGCTATGCTGCCAATGTCGAGTTCCACTATCTGCATCACCGCCCCGATGGCGGGTTCTATGACAATCCGGCCGAGATGTCGGCCCGCATCGCCGCCGCAGCCGAGACGACGGGCATCGGGCTGACGCTGTTGCCGGTTGCCTACCGGTTTGGCGGGCTGGATCGTCGTCCGCTGGGAGCCGGGCAGCGCCGCTTCGGGACCGAGCCGGAGGGATATGCCCGCCTGCTTGATGGCGCGGCCCGCGCGCTGCGCGATCTTCCGGGCGATTCGGTTCTGGGGGTGGCCCCCCATTCGCTGCGGGCGGTCGATCCGGCCTCGCTGGCCGACCTGGCGGCGTTGCGCCCCGACGCGCCCATCCACATGCATCTTGCCGAAACCCGGGCCGAGGTCGACGAGGTCATGGGCCATCTTGGCCGTCGCCCGGTGCAATGGATGCTGGACAATGTCGCGCTGTCGCGGCGCTGGTGCCTGATCCATATCACCCAGATGGACCGGCAGGAGACGCTGGCGCTGGCTGCGACCGGCGCTGTGGCGGGTCTTTGTCCGCTGACCGAGGCGAGCCTTGGCGACGGCATTTTCGACGGCGTGGCATGGACTGGCGCGGGCGGGGCGCTGGCGCTTGGCTCGGACAGCAACATCCGGATCTCGCTGGCCGAGGAAATCCGCCAGCTCGACACCAGCCAGCGGCTGCGCGACCATTCCCGCGCCGCATTGGCTACGGCAGATCGTTCGACCGGCCGCAGGCTGTTTCAGGATGCCGCCGAGGGTGGAGCCCTTACCGCAGGCCGCGACGCCGGCCGCATAGCCGAAGGCGCGCTGGCCGATCTGGTGGCACTGGACATGGGCCATGTCGATCTGGAGGGGCTGCGCGGTGACAGCATTCTCGATACCTTCGCCTTCGCGGGCGACAGCGGCATGGTTGCAGATGTCTGGGCTGCGGGCCGCCATGTCGTGCGCGAAGGCCAGCATATTGGGCGGGATGCGATCCGGGCCGCCTACCGAGCCGCGGTGCAGGACCTGCGCGCAGGCCTTTAGGGCCGGGGTGCCGCCTTCAGTATTGCGTGGTCATGCGATGGCCGGGGCGATGCACGAGGCGCACGAAGGTGACGGTCTGCGCGTTCCAGCGGGTTGACCGTTCCGTCATCAGCAACGGGTCTCCGGTGGCGCATCCCAGATGCGCGGCCAGCCCGGCATCTGCCGCCGTGGCCGAGATGCTGATCTCGACCGATGAGAACGGGATCTGCGAAACCAGCCACTCGGTCGGCACATTCTTGGTGAAATCAGCATCGAGGGCCTGAGGCAGCAGGTCCAAGTTGATCCATCTGTCCTCGTGCTGCCAGGGCGTGCCGTCGGCGAAGTGCAGGCAAACAAGATGCAGAACCCTGACGCCCGGGGCAAGCGACAGGCGTGCGCGCAGCCAGTCCGAAGCCTCGACAACTTCGGACCGGACCAGCGCATAGCGGTAGATGTATCCCTGTTCCTCCAGCTCTCGCCGCAGGATCGGCAAGTCGAAACGCGCTTGCCGGACGGGTGACAGCCGCACCCGCGAGCCGGATTTGCGCTTGCGTTCGATGATACCGTCGTCGGCCAGTTCGCGCATGGCCCGGTTCACCGTGGCGCGGGCCGAGCCGTAGGATTCAGCCAGATCCAGCTCGCCCGGGATCAGCTCGCCCGGACGCCATTCGCCCCGCGTGATCTTTCCCAGGATGTCCGCCTTGATCTCGCGAAAGGTAACTGCCAAGCCCTGCTCCCTTGGACAAAGCCAGTCTGGCTCTGAATATAACAGACATAATAATGTATAAGTTCAGACAAAAGGCAAGGTATCGCGCCTGTCTCCAACGGGCTTGCGCAGCGGCGGGCGCTTGCGGACCTGACTCTGATCTTGTGGGGCAGTCGTGCCGGTTCAGCCCTGCGGCGGGCCATTCGAAATCTGGGCGGTCTGCTTCTGTCTGCGGCGATAGCCGAGGGCGAATATGGAGAGGTCGCCGAGGATGCAGATGGCCCGGTGCAAGAGTGCC
The DNA here is from genome assembly GCA_017303485.1 of Rhodobacterales bacterium. Taxonomy (GTDB): domain Bacteria; phylum Pseudomonadota; class Alphaproteobacteria; order Rhodobacterales; family Rhodobacteraceae; genus Tabrizicola. Next base: position 48,232 of record JAFLCY010000010.1, on the reverse strand, counting down.
GCCGTAAGGGCAGGACCCGCCCCAAGAGACGTTCCGAGGCCAAGGACGACCAGCCCTTCGCGCACGCCGATCCCGCCCGGCGCGCCGGGCATGAGGAAGCCGACGGTCCAGGCGACGACGAAGACCGGGATGGACAGCAGGAAGGTTCCGTTCCCGGTTGGCGCGATGGCCTGGGTCACGCATCCCAGTGAGAGACCGAGCGCCAGAAAATTGACAACATGCAGGGCCAACGGTTTAGCGGCCCTGGCGGGGTCGAGTTGCGCCAGAGCAGATTTCCGGCGGATCAGCCGGACGAGATACCAGAGGCCCATGCCGATCCCGGCGGCCAGCGCCGCCGCAAGCGGCAGCGACAGGCTGGCAAGGGAACCAGCGAGGCCGGGCGGCAAGAGCGACAGCGTAAGCCCGGGGGCAAAGAGCAGGAAGGCGAGGAACAGCAGGCCGCCTGCGGTCAGCACGAGACCAACTTCAAGCAGCATGGCAAGGCCGGCCACGGCGCTGGAAACCCCATCCATCCGCGCCAGCGCCAGCCGTCCGAGAAGGTGGGCGACGTTGCCCGGTATGTACTTGCCGATCTGCGAGACCAGCAGCTGCGTTTCGGCCCGGCCCGGCGGCAGCAGGACCTTGAATACCGAAAGCGTGCCGGACCAGGCCCGCGCGGCCAGCGCCTGCGAGACAAGATAGAGAGCGAGGCCGAGGCCGAGCCATCCCCAGAACAACGGCTGGCCCACCGGCAGGATCGGCAGATCGCGGCCGCCTTTCCAAAGGGCGTATCCCCCGAAACCGATGACCACCAGGACACCGATCAGTCGCAGAAGCCGGGGCATCATGGCTTCCGCGCGATGAGGATATAGCCGATGCCCCGGTCCGACCCCAGGAAGCGGCGTTGCAACGCCAGCGCGCCTTGCAGGGCATGACGCGCGGGAAAGGCACTGTAGATCGGCCAGAGACGGGTCAGGAGCCGCCGGTCAGTCCCGCTTTCCCCGGTGCGCCCCGCCTGGTCGAGGTTGTCCTTGGCGGGTTTGGCCAGTTGACGGGCATAGACTGGCGCGGCCAGGCGTTCCATGAGGTTGGCAAAGGGAAAGCCGTAGCAGATCACGTCTTCAACGATCAGGCCTGCGGCCTCTGCAAGCGCATGCAGATCCTCGCGCCGGTAACGCCGGAAATGGCCCGCCCAGACATCGGCGGGGTTCCAGCGCTCGGGATGGGCCGGGACCGACAGGATGGCAGTGCCGCCCGGACGCAGATATCCGGCCCAGGCGGCGAGCGTCCCCCGGTCATCCTCGATATGTTCCAGCACCTCGAAGGCAGCAAGGAAGTCATAGCTTTCCGCGCCCTGATCCCCGGCGTCGGCGTGAATTGAGATTTCTGGATGGGCGACTGTCATTCTTCGCGCCAGATGCAGGGCGGTTTCGGATTGCTCAATCCCGGTGCCTGAAAAGCCCCGCCCGGCCAGCTCGGCCAGAAGCGCGCCCGAGCCGCAGCCGAATTCCAGGACGCGCCCCGGTTCGAAGGTGCCGAAAAGCTTCAGCACAAGGTCGCGCCGCATCAGATAGCGTGGTGCGGGAACCCAGTTCGCCTCGGGCAGGGCCGGGCCGAAGGCGGGATGAATCTGCACCTTGTCCGCATCGCGCTTGACGGTGGTCGGGATGACTTGCGGGGATGGTTTAGACGCGGTCATCGGTCATGGCCTTCGACGAGGGGAGCGACATGTTGCGCAAGGAGTCCGGCGATCTCGGCCGGGCGCGACAGGGCAACGCGATCCTCGGGGAGAGTTGGAAAGCCTGCCCGCTCAAGCCGTTCGATCGCGTCAAGCAGGGCCTCGGGGTCGCCGGGGGGCACCAGTTCCAGTCCCGGATGGGTGTCGCCAAAGGTCTCCAGCATCGCGGGTGACAAGCGGGTGATCACCGAGCGTCCCGACAGCAGCGCCTGATAGACCTTGTTCGGCACCACCGAGGCGGCCTTCTGCGAATTTCCGAAGATCCCCAGGCAGATGTCCGCCTTGCCGATTTCGGCGCTGAGCCGGTCGTAGGGCAGCCAGTCCTGCCATTCGACGTGGGCCGCATCGGCGGCGGTGAGGGCCGCCTCGACCAGGGGGCGATCCTGGCCGGTGCCGATCAGTGCCCAGTGCCGCGCGCGCCCACGCCGCGAGAGCGCGGCGCTCAGCACGGTGGAAATGCCGTGCAGCGGGATCATCTGGCCATAGAAGAGGATACGGGTCGGGCCGGTATGCGGATCGGGCGGGGCAAGTCTTTCGAAAGCTTCCGGCTCTGCCCCGACCGGGACGGCCACCACATGCCCAGGTTTCAACCCGAACATCGCGGCCACATGACGGGCATGGGCGGCAGTATCCATCAGCACCAGATCCGCCGACCGGCAACCCAGCCACTCCAGCAGCCAGAGAAGGCGGGCGGACAGACTGCGCGGAGCGGCGAGGGCGCGGTCATGGGCGACGGTATCGTAGAGCGAAATGAACATGTCCCAGATAAGGGGCTTCCTGCGCAGCCGGGTGGCAAGCCACAGCACCAGCACGTCGAACTGACCCATGTAGGGCACCAGAACAATCTGGTGATCAGGGGCCCGAAGATAGCGCCAGAGCAGGAGCGGATAGGCCGCGACGAGCCGCAGAAGCGCCAGCAGCATCGCGCCGCGGCCGAGGCGGCTCTTGTCCTCGTGGCGCGACCAGATATCGGCATGAATCTCGATCACCTCGACGCCGATAGCTTTGAGCCCGTCGCGCAGGATCCGGGTGCGCGGCTTGCCAAGATCGTAGCTGCCCCAGATCAGGACGCGGTCAAGGGCGACGCCCGCAGCAGGCTGTGGGGACAGGGTCAGATCGGTTGCTGCGGGCGCCGGGGTCATCACAGGGTCCAGAACCCGCTGTAGAGGCCGGAGTCGGGCAGGGAAGGGGGCTTGGTGGCTTCGCCGGACGTGGCCCAGATCAGCCGCACCGGCAGGCCTGCCGCCGCCTGAAGCGTGTGTGGGTTTCCGTCGAGCACCAGTGTTGCACCGGGCGCGACACTGGTGCCGTCGATCAGGACCGTCGCATCGGCCAACAGCCGGTATCGCCCCGGGAACGGCACGGTGAAGGAAGCCGCAGACCCCGCGCCGGAAAGCTCGCGGCCAGCCAGCCAGATTGCTCCGGCATAGTGGACATAGCTGTTCTTCAGTACTGCCTGATCTTCGGGGAGAAGCGCGCCAGGGCGGCTGTTGCCATCCGTCACCGCTTGCGCCAGTTCCCACCTGTTCGCCAGAAGTAGCGGCGGCTGCGCCTTCGCGATGATGGCGGCAAACACCGGCTCTCCCGTCTTGCGATAGCTTTCGATGCCCCAGGTCGACATGAAGAAACCCTGTCTGGGAAACTCAGCCACCATGCCGTGCTGGTCGATGTAGGCCACGGGTTCCGGAAACAGACGATGGACTTCGGCCAGGGTCGCGCGCTGTGCGGCATTGCCCTCACTCAGCGCCAGCAGGCCCTGACACGCGCCCGAAGCGATCATAGCGACAAGCAGCATAGGCAGGCGGGGAGAGTTGCGCATGCGCGTCGCGCCAAGCGCAGCGGTCACCATCAGGGGCGCGCTGATGAAGGGGAAGAAGTAGGGAAACGCATTGCGATAGACCGCCAGACACAGGAGCGGCAGGGCGAAGGCCGTCGCCAGGATGATCAGCCGTTTCGGGCGCGCCTCTATAAAGCCCATTCCGACCAGGAAGAGCGCGGGAAGACTGAGCAGCGCCCAAAGCAGGATCTCATCCCTTCGGGGAATGAGCGTCCCGGACAGGAGTGTCGTTCCGGCAGCCTCGCGCAGATTTGCGCCGGTTTCGTTGCCAGCGGCCACGCTCAACCCGGCACTGTGCCAAAGGTAGAGTCCGGCAGCGACCCCGATGGAGAGACCTCCGGCGACAAGTATCCGCAGCGGCATGGTATCTTCCTTGCGCCGAAAGAAAAGCACGCCAAGGAAGGCTGGCAGATACAGCGCGGATTTGACCGTCACCAGCAGCGCAAGCGCCGAAAGCAGCGCGACGTTCAGGATCTGTGCGGTGCGCATCCGGCTGGTCAGCAGGATCGACAGGGCGGTCATCAAGAGTCCGGTCGCTATGGGGTCGGCGCGGAAGCTGGTGCCGTGCGGCAGCACGAAGCCCGATGACAGGAAGGCAAGGACGCCAAACATTGCAGCACGCCGATCAGCGAGGTGGATTCCCATTCGCCAGATCGCACGGCAGGTCAGCGCCAGGAAAGCCACCATCACCAGCCGCGCGGCGACGATCTGGCCGATCTCGTGCCCGGGTATCTGGGCCAGCCAGCCAAACCCGTGGACAAAGAAGGTCTGCATCGGCCGGTCGAGCCGATCGTTGAGCCAGGCATGAACATGGGACAGGAAGTAGAACTCGTCCCAGTTGATGTTGCGAAATGCCGACATCGGCAGCAGCAGGACAATAAAGCCCGCCACCGAAACCGCCAGCACGGTGTCGACCGTGCGGCGCTGCGTGGCATGCGGGTCGGTCAAGTCCCGTCGAAGCCCGTCCGATCTGCTTTCAGCCAGCACTGACGACTTCCAGCGTCCGCTTGCCCTTTGAACTGATCTCGTCGCGCGGCGGGGTGCGCAGCAGGTCGCGGGCACGGATGTCCTCAAGCAGGCTGCGGTTGGCGGCGATCAGGTCGGCAAGAATTCCGACGGCAAAGAGGATGGTTGCCACAGCGAGCAGCATGGCAGACAGGATCAGCGACTGGATGTGACCGGCCCCGCCGTCGGTCGCGTAGAAGTAGAGGAACCTCCCGATCCCGATGAGGCCCGGAAGGGCGCAGACAGCCGCCAGCGTGAAGAAGAACCTCAGCGGTGCATAGATCACGAAGACGCGGAGGATGGTCTTTGCCGAGCGGCGGACATATTCGCCGATGCCACGGAACAGTCGCGAGGGCCGCGTCACGCGGTTCACCCGGACCGGAACTGCCGCCATCGGAATGTGCTTTCGCCCCGCCTGGATGATCGTTTCCAGAGTGTAGGTGTAGGTGTTGATCACGCAAAGCCGGGCCGCGGCATCGCGGGAATAGGCGCGGAAACCGCTGGGCGCATCGGGAATGTCGCTGCCGCTCGCCTTGCGGACGACCCAGCTTCCCAATCGCTGAAGGGCCTTCTTCAGCGGCGAGAAACTTTCGATCTGGGCGATGGGTCGACAGCCGATGACGATCTGGGCCCGGCGTTGCAGGATGGGTTTGCAAAGTTCCGGTATGTCGTCGGCGCAATACTGGTTGTCGGCATCCGTGTTCACGATGATGTCGGCACCAAGCGCCAGAGCTTCCTCGATCCCGGCACTGAAGGCGCGGGCAAGTCCGACATGGCTGCTCATGCGCAGGATGTGATCTGCACCAGCCTCGGTCGCGACCCGTACCGTGTCGTCAGTGCTGCCATCGTCGATCACCAGAACCTCGACGACGGAAATCCCCGGAATCCGGCGCGGGATCGCGGCGATCGTCTCGGCGATGGTCTGCTCCTCGTTGAGGGCAGGGATCTGGATGATCAGCTTCATGGGACGTCTCGCTGCTCCTGTCGGGTGACATTGTTCACCAATTTGGCCCAAACTATGACCTAAGGGCGAAGTAAGTGGGAAGACGAGACCAATCAGCCCGCAGTTCTTGATGGATCGGTTGGGGCGACCAGTCGGGCTCCGCAGTCCATTTCAGCATGGCAGGGTTTGCGGGTCGGTGCTATCCCCGGAGCAACACGACACCGGGCAATCCGGATGTGACGGGAGGAAATGAGATGGCTTCGGACAAGGTGGCGCTGGTTACGGCGGGCGGCTCGGGGATGGGGGCTGCGGTGGCGCGTAGACTCGCGGCAGATGGCTACCGGGTCGGCATCCTGTCCTCGTCGGGCAAGGGCGAGGCACTGGCGGCGGAACTTGGTGGCGTGGGCGTTACCGGGTCGAACCAGAGCGCGGAGGACGTGGCGCGCGTGGTCGATGCGGTAAGGACGAAGTGGGGCCGGATCGACGTGCTGGTCAACAGCGCGGGCCACGGGCCGCGAAAGCAGATTCTGGAATTGACCGATGCCGACTGGCAGGGCGGGATGGATGTCTATTTCCTGTCGGCGATCCGGCCGATCCGGCTGGTGACGCCGATCATGCAGGGGCAGAAATCCGGTGCGATCATCAACATCTCGACCGCCTGGGCCTTCGAGCCTTCGGCGATGTTCCCGACGTCCGCGGTTGCCCGCGCCGGACTTGCGGCCTTCACCAAGATCTACGCCGACACCTACGCCCCCGACAACATCCGCATCAACAACGTGCTGCCCGGCTGGATCGACAGCCTGCCCGCGACCGAGGAGCGCCGCGCGGGCGTGCCGATGCAGCGCTATGGCCGGGCCGAGGAGATCGCGGCGACGGTGGCCTTCCTCGCCTCCGAAGGGGCGGGCTACATCACCGGGCAGAACCTGCGGGTCGATGGCGGCATCACCCGCAGCGTCTGACCCTGATTGCATGACCGGCCCTGCCGGGGTATCCCCATGACAACAAAGGGGGGAACATGAGCCGCGCATTCGTTTTTCCGGGGCAGGGCGCCCAGACCATCGGGATGGGCAAGGCTTTGGCCGAGGCCTATCCGGCCGCCAGGTCGGTCTTCGACGAGGTGGACAACGCCCTTGGCGAAAAGCTCTCGGCACTCATCTGGGAAGGCGACATCGCCGAGCTGACGCTGACGAAGAACGCCCAGCCCGCGCTGATGGCGACCTCCATCGCCGCCCTGCGCGCGCTGGAGGCGGAAGGTTTCGGCCTTGATCAGGCGAGCTTCGTCGCCGGGCATTCGCTTGGCGAATATTCCGCCCTCTGCGCCGCCGGGTCGCTGACCCTGTCCGACACCGCGCGGCTTCTGCGCATCCGCGGCCAGGCCATGCAGGAGGCCGTTCCGGTCGGTGAGGGCGCAATGGCGGCCCTCCTTGGCCTCGACTTCGAGACCGCCATCGCCGTTGCCTCCGAGGCGGCACAGGGCGAGGTCTGCCAGGCCGCGAACGACAATGACCCCGCTCAGGTCGTCGTCTCGGGCCACAAGGCCGCGGTCGAGCGCGCGGTGGAGATCGCCAAGGCCCGGGGCGCCAAGCGCGCGCTGCTGCTGCCGGTCTCGGCCCCCTTCCACTGCGCGCTGATGCAGCCCGCCGCACATGTCATGGCAGAGGCGCTGGCCGCGGTGCCGATCGCCAAGCCGCTGGTGCCGGTGGTGGTCAACGTCCGCGCCGAGGCGGTGATGGAGCCGGACCGGATCATGGACCTGCTGGTGGCCCAGGTCACGGGGTCGGTCCGCTGGCGCGAAAGCGTCCTGTGGATGGAAAAGGCCGGGGTCTCCGAGTTCTGGGAGATTGGCGCCGGCAAGGCGCTGTCCGGCATGATCAAGCGCACCGCTGCCAATGCCACCACCCGCGCCATCGGCTCGCCCGACGACATTGCTGCCCTCAAGGCCTGAAAGGACGACCCATGTTTGATCTGACCGGCAAATCCGCCCTGGTGACAGGGGCTTCGGGCGGCATAGGCGCCGACATCGCCCGCGCGCTGCACACCGCCGGGGCCACGGTCGGCCTCTCAGGCACCCGCGTCGAACCCCTTGAAACGCTGGCTGCCGAACTGGGCAGCCGCGCGCATGTGCTGCCCTGCAACCTCTCGAACCCCGAGGAGGTGGAGGGTCTGGTCAAGCGCGCCACCGAGGCGATGGGGGCCGTCGACATTCTGGTCAACAACGCCGGGATCACGAAGGACGGCCTCGTGATGCGCATGTCGGATGAGGATTGGCAGTCGGTCATCGACGTCAACCTGACGGCGACCTTCCGCCTCTGCCGCGCCGCGATCCGGGGGATGATGAAGGCCCGCTGGGGCCGGATCGTCAACATCTCCTCGGTTGTCGGCCAGACCGGGAATGCGGGGCAAGTGAACTATGCGGCCTCCAAGGCCGGGATGGTCGGCCTGTCGAAATCGCTGGCCGCCGAAGTGGCCAGCCGGGGCATCACGGTGAACTGCGTGGCGCCCGGCTTCATCGAGACCGCGATGACCGGCAAGCTGAACGAGGCGCAGCGGGCGGCCATCCTCGGGGCAGTTCCGGCGGGTCGGATGGGTACTCCGCAGGAGATCGCGGCGGCGGTCTTGTATCTTTCCGCGCCGGAGGCGGCCTATGTCACCGGCGCGACCTTGCATGTGAATGGCGGGATGACCATGATCTGAACCGAAGGCAACGCAAGTCAGGTTAAAGCGTTTGCCATGCGTCGCGGCGCTTGCTATAGGCGCGCAGGATTGAGGCCCGGACACGGGTAGACCGAAAATGGCAGGGCGCAACGCCCGCCGCAGATAGAGGAAATGACATGAGCGACATCGCTGATCGCGTGAAGAAGATCGTCGTCGAGCATCTGGGCGTCGAAGCCGACAAGGTGACGGAATCGGCCTCGTTCATCGACGACCTGGGCGCGGATTCGCTCGACACGGTGGAACTGGTCATGGCCTTCGAGGAAGAGTTCGGCATCGAGATCCCGGACGACGCTGCCGAAACCATCCAGACCTTCGGCGACGCGGTGAAGTTCATCTCGGAAGCTGCCTGACGGCATTCGTCCTTTTCGGGACAGCAGGGCACCCTTCGGGGTGCCTTTTGCGTTTCCGTAGCGTCACGGCAGGTTGCAAGGCCGGAGGACACTGCTTTCATAGGACTACCACGCGCCCGGGTCGTGAACCCGTCGGCAAAGCTGAAAGCGAGACAGGCGATGAAAGCACTTGTGCTGACACGGTACGGCGGCCCCGAAGCAACCGAGCTGCGCGAGGTTCCAATGCCGGAGCCTGGTCCGGGCGAGGCTCTGATCCGGGTCCATGCGGCGGGTTTGAACCCGGTCGACTTCAAGACCCGCGACGGTGCGCTGAAGGCGATCCAGCGCCTCCGCCTGCCGGTGGTAATGGGGTGCGAGCTTGCCGGAGTGGTCGAGAAGACGGGCGCGGGTGCGAATGGGTTCAAACCCGGCGACCGGGTCTTCGCTCGTGTGGCCAAGGACGGCCTGGGGGCATTCGCCGAATATGCGGTGGTGCAACAGGACCTGCTTGCAAAGGTGCCGGAGGGGCTTGATCTAAGCACGGCCGCTGGCATTCCGCTCGCAGGATTGACGGCGCTGCAGGCTCTGCGCGACGAAATGCGGCTTGAGCCGGGCCAGAGCGTCTTCATATCCGGCGGGGCAGGCGGGGTCGGGACCTTTGCCATCCAGATCGCGAAATGGCTTGGGGCAAGGGTGGCAACAACCGCGTCGCCCTGGGGCCGTGCGCTGGTTGAACGGCTGGGCGCGGATCAGGTGATCGACTACACCATCGAGCGGTTCCAGGATCGCCTGAGCGGCATGGACGGGGCGTTCGACCTGATGGGCGGTGAAACGCTGGATGCCACGTTCGGCGTGGTCAAGCCCGGCGGCATGGTGGTTTCCGTCGCAGGGCTGCCGGAACCCGAGACCGCCCGAAAGGACCTGAATCTGGGACCGCTGATGACCGCTGCCTTCTGGTTCGTTTCGCGGAAGCTGCGTGCGCTCGCCCGACGGCATGGGGTGCGCTATCGCTTCGTGTTCATGCATCCCAGCGGCGCGGAACTGGAAGAACTGGCCGGATTGGTCACGGCAGGCCGGCTGGACCCGATCGTCGACAAGGTGTTCCCGTTTGCAGAGATCGCGGCGGCGATGGCCTATCTGGAAGCGGGCCGCGCCAAGGGCAAGGTCATCGTTCGCATGGCCGAGTGAGACCGGCACCCGGCAGGGAGGGTAATTTGGCCGCCTGAGGCGCTTGGCAATCCCCCGCCGTCAGGCGCGTGATCGGCCTTGCCAGCCCGCCCCGCCATCGCCAGTCTGGTCCCCGGAACAGGAGGACCGAGATGACCGGCAACACCGCCCTTGGCACGATGTTCGGCGCTGCATCCGTGGAGACCTTCATGGGTCTTCCCCGCTGCCGCGACCTGTCGCGCCTTTCGGCGCGGATGGCCCTGATCGGGGCGGATGGCTGTACGCCATATGAGAGTGTCGGCTTCTACTGCGCAGGCGGGCCCGCGGCGATCCGGGCCGCGGGGGCAGCCTATGCGGCGAACCTTGCGCATATAAACTTCGACATCGGAGGCCCGGTGTTTCCAGGCGGCATTTCGGCAGTGGATGCGGGCGACTTGCCGCAGGAACTTGCCGATCCTGCGGGCAACCGGGCGCGGATCTTCGGGGCAGTCAGCCAGATACTGGACCGCAGCGGGGTGCCGGTGCTGATCGGCGGCGACGACAGCCTGCCGATCCCGATGCTGGAGGCCTATGGCGCGCGCGGGCGGGGTTTCACGATCCTGCAGATCGACGCGCATATCGACTGGCGCGACGAGGTGCAGGGCGAACGGCTGGGGCTGTCCTCGACCATGCGCCGGGCCTCGGAAATGGACCATATCGACGCGATCATTCAGGTCGGCCAGCGCGGCATTGGAAGTGCCCGGGTGCAGGACGTGGCTGATGCCGAAGCGTGGGGTGTGGGGTTCGTCCCCGCAGGCGAAGTCGCGCGCTATGGGCTGAGCCGGGCGCTGGACCTGATCGCCGAGGGGGCGGAGGTGATTGTCTGTCTCGACCTGGACGCGCTGGACCCGGCGGTGATGCCTGCCGTGATCGGGCGGACGGCGGGGGGCCTTGGCTACTGGCAGGTGCTGGAGCTGATCGCGGGCGTGGCCGAGAAGGCGCGGATCGTCGGCTTCGACATGGTGGAGTTCATGCCGGACCGCGACATCGACGGGCAGGGGGCTGCGGTGGCGGCGCAGCTTCTGGCCGCCGTGATGGGCATCGTGGCGCGGCAGGGGTGAAGCGTTAACGCTTCCTGAACGCCCGCAGCCAAGTGATTGTTTTCTCTGGCGCTGAAAAAGTGACCAAGCGTGGGCAGTTCTTTCCCCCGCCGATCCCCCCGCCCCAAGGTTGCGCGGCCAAGGGGGGCCGTGTATCACCCGGAAAAGCCTGATCTTGAGGGAGAGCAGCATGCGTCGTGTCGTGGTCACTGGTCTGGGGATGGTCACTCCGCTGGCCTGCGGCGTGGAGGAGACGTGGAACCGCTTGCTGGAAGGCCAGTCAGGGGCAGGCACGATCACCAAGTTCGACAGCTCGAACGTCGTGACTCAGTACGCCTGCGAGATCCCGATGGGGGATGGTTCGGACGGCACCTTCAACCCCGACGACTGGATGGAGCCGAAAGAACAGCGCAAGGTCGATGATTTCATCATCTACGGGATGGCTGCCGCCGTGCAGGCCGTGCGGGATGCCGGATGGGAAAACCCGTCCGAGGATGAGAAGCTGCGTACCGGGGTGATGATCGGCTCCGGCATCGGCGGGCTGAATTCGATCGCCGAGACGGCAGTGCTGATCAAGGAGAAGGGCCCGAAGCGGGTCTCGCCGTTCTTCATTCCCGGGGCGCTGATCAATCTTGTCTCCGGGCAGGTCTCGATCCGCTTCGGCTTCAAGGGGCCGAACCATGCGGTCGTGACGGCTTGCTCGACCGGCGCGCACGCCATCGGCGACGCGGCGCGGCTGATCATGTGGGGCGATGCCGACGTGATGGTGGCGGGCGGGACGGAAAGCCCGATCTCGGAAATCGGCATCGCCGGGTTCAACGCCTGCAAGGCCTTGTCGACGAAGCGGGCGGATGAACCGCACAAGGCCAGCCGCCCCTATGACGGCGACCGCGACGGGTTTGTCATGGGCGAGGGCGCCGGGGTGGTCGTGCTGGAGGAATACGAGCACGCCAAGGCCCGGGGTGCCAAGATCTATTGCGAGGTGCTGGGCTATGGCCTCTCGGGCGACGCCTACCACATCACTGCGCCGTCGGAAGATGGTGACGGCGGGTTCCGCTCGATGGCGGCCGCACTGAAGCGCGCAGGGCTGGAGCCCAAGGACGTCGATTATATCAACGCCCACGGCACTTCGACGATGGCCGACACCATCGAGCTTGGCGCGGTGGAGCGGCTTCTGGGTGACCATGCCCCGAACGCCACCATGTCCTCGACCAAATCTTCCATCGGGCACCTTCTGGGGGCCGCGGGCGCAGTGGAGGCGATCTTCTGCGTGCTGGCCCTGCGGGATCAGGTGGCACCGCCGACGATCAACCTGGACAACCCGGCAGTCACGCCGAAACTGGACCTTGCCCCGAACAAGGCCGTCCGCCGCAAGATCGATGTGGCGCTGTCGAACAGCTTCGGTTTCGGCGGGACGAACGCAAGCCTCGTCCTCGGCAAGGTGCGCTGACCGATGTGGCGCTCCATCGCCTCGAACGCGCTGACCCTGTTCATCGTGGTTCTGATCGCGTTGGCGGCGCTGGTCGCCTGGGGGCGGAACGAGTTCTTTGCGGCTGGGCCGCTGGTCGAGCCGATCTGCCTGGAGGTGGAGCGCGGCGCGAGCCTGTCGGCCGTCAGCCGGAACCTGGAAGCGCGTGGCGCGATTTCCGATGCGCGAATCTTCCGCATCGGGGCGGAATATGCCGACCGGGCCGATGCCCTGAAATTCGGCAGCTACATGGTTCCGGCCAAGGCCAGCATGTCGGAAGTGCTGGAAGCGATCACCGCTTCGGGCAAGTCGACCTGTGGACGCGACCTGAACTTCCGGATCGGGGTGACGAAGTCGGATGTCCTTCTGAGCGAGTTGGACCTGGCCAGCAACAGCCTGACTGAAGTGGCGCGTTTCGATGCGGGCGCTGAGCCTTTGCCTCCGGAATACCTGGAAGTCGCGGACGACCCGGCGCTGGTGTTCCGCATCACGGTGGCCGAGGGGGTGACCAGCTGGCAGATTGTGGATGCGCTTAAGAAGGCGGATTTCCTGCAAGGGTCGCTGGAGACGGTGCCGCCGGAAGGCAGTCTTGCGCCCGGGGGCTACGAGGTGGATCGGGGCACCGAACGCGGGGCGCTGATCGCCGAGATGACCACGAAGCAGGCGGCGATCCTGGCGGAAGCCTGGGCCAGGCGGGCGGAGGGGCTGCCCTATGACACGCCGGAAGAGGCGTTGATCATGGCCTCCATCGTCGAGAAGGAAACCGGTATCGCCGAGGAGCGTGGCCGGGTGACGAGTGTCTTCATCAACCGATTGCAGCAAAACATGCGGCTGCAGACCGACCCGACGGTGATCTACGGCATCACCAAGGGCGAGGGCGCGCTTGGCCGCGGCCTGCGGCAGAGCGAACTTCGGCGGGAGACACCCTACAATACCTATGTGATCGATGGGTTGCCGCCGACGCCGATCTCGAACCCGGGAGCGGAGGCGATCAAGGCGGCGGTCAACCCGGACCAGACCAACTATCTGTTCTTCGTGGCAGACGGCACCGGCGGGCACGCCTTTGCCGAGACGCTGGACGAGCATAACGAGAACGTCGCCAAGTGGCGGGCCATCGAGGCAGCGCAGGGAGCGGCGGAGGAAGGCGGCGTGCAGGGCGAATGACGGTTAAGAAACCGTAAAGCGGGCGCGCGCCAAACCATTGATGTTGCTAGTTTTTTCCCTTGACTTGCCGTGCGGTCTGATGTAGGACTTGTGGCATGCTAGAAGAAGTGTCGAAGCGGCCCGGGGGCAACCCCGCTGGCCGCTTTTTCATTTCCTTCGTGCGGGGGCAGCATGAGGGGTGGGCGGGACTAGATGACAGTGAGGTTCACGGGGGACGGCCCCACGCCAGAGGCGGTTCTGGGGGCGACAGAGAAGCTTTACGGCCTGGCGATCATGGAGCTGGAACGCACCATAGACGCGCTCAGCGCCGGGGAATTCAACGAAGTAAAGGCGGCACAGACGGCGATCCGCGATCTTCGCGCGACGGCGCTGCAGGTGTTGCAGGAAAGGGGCAAAGTTGACCAACTCCGCAAGCAGATTGCCGGCCACGTCGGAGCCGGAGGGGCACTCGACCTTGACGAGGCCCGAGCTGAGATCGGGCGCCGCCTGGCTTGCCTCCGCAACGCCGGAGGAGGTGGATGAATTCCTGGGGGGCCTGAGCCCGAACGCGCTGCTCGCGCTGCCCTGGGTGTTCGAGTTCTGGGCTTTGCCGCATCAATTGCCGCCAAGGGGGGCCTGGAAGACCTGGGTCATCATGGGTGGCCGCGGTGCCGGCAAGACACGGGCCGGGGCGGAATGGGTGCGGGCGCAGGTGGAAGGCGCTGCGCCGGGAGATCCGGGACGCGCCCGGCGGGTGGCGTTGGTCGGTGAGACCATCGACCAGGTGCGTGACGTGATGGTGCTGGGGGAGAGCGGGATCGTGGCTTGTGCGCCGCCGGACCGGAAGCCGGAGTGGCTGGCGTCGAAGAACCAGCTGGTCTGGCCGAATGGAGCGATGGCGCAGGTGCTTTCGGCGCATGAACCCGAGGCCATGCGGGGGCCCCAGTTCGATGCGGCCTGGGCGGATGAGCTGGGCAAGTGGAAGAAGGGGGCCGAGGCCTGGGACCAGCTGCAGTTTGCGCTGCGGCTGGGGAAGAATCCGCAGGCGGTGGTCACGACGACTCCGCGCAATGTGGGGGTGCTGAAGGCGATCCTGAAGAACCCGTCGTCGGTGGTGACGCATGCACCCACCGAGGCGAACCGGGCCTATCTGGCGGAGAGTTTCTTGGCGGAAGTACAGGCTCGGTACGGTGGGACGAAGTTCGGCCGGCAAGAACTGGAAGGCGTGCTGATCGAGGAGGCGGATGGGGCGCTCTGGACTCACGCCATGCTGGAGGCGGCGCGGGTGGATGAGGTGCCGCTGTTCAACCGGGTGGTGGTGGCGGTCGACCCGCCGGTCACTTCGATGAAGTCCAGCGACGAATGCGGGATCGTGGTGGTCGGGGCCGACACGCGCGGCGAGCCAAAGGATTGGCGCGCGGTGGTGCTGGAAGATGCTTCGGTCAAGGGGGCTACTCCGGAAGGCTGGGCGCGCGCGGCGCTGGCGGCGATGGAGCGGCATGGGGCGGACCGGCTGGTGGCCGAGGTGAACCAGGGCGGCGAGCTGGTGGAGCGCCTGGTTCGGATGATCGACCCGCTGGTGTCCTATCGCGGGGTCCATGCAACGCGGTCGAAAATGCTGCGGGCCGAGCCGGTGGCGGCTTTGTATGAGCAGGGTCGGGTCCGGCATGTCCGGGGACTTGGTGCCTTGGAAGAGCAAATGGGCAACATGACGGCGGCAGGCTGGCAGGGGACGGGCTCGCCCGACCGGCTGGATGCGCTGGTCTGGGCGCTGACCGATCTGATGCTGGGGGCGTTGCACGGCGGGCGACCCAGCGTTCGGTCGCTTTAGGGGATCTACGGTTTTTGCAGGTCATATGGCCGGGCGCTTCAGGCAGCCCGGATGGTCGGGCACGGCCCGAGGCATGAGGGAGTGCTAGGATGGTCTTCGATTTTCTGCGGAAGGCGCCGGTAGAGGCGGTTCCGGAACGCAAGGCTTCGGCTGTGGGTCGGGTGATCGCCTGGGGCAATGCTGGCCGCGTGGCCTGGAGCCCGCGGGATACGGCCAGCCTGACGCGGACGGGGTTTCAGGGCAACCCGGTGGGGTTCCGGGTGGTGCGGCTGATCGCCGAGGCGGCGGCGGCGCTGCCGCTGGTGTGCCAGACGGTCGAGCAGCGGTTCGACACCCATCCGGTGCTTGGGTTGATCAGCCGCCCGAATGGCGCGCAGGGCCGGGCGGAGTTTCTGGAGGCGGTCTATGGCTATCTGCTGCTGGCAGGGAACGCCTATGTCGAGGCGGTGCCGGGCGCAGGTGCGGTTCCGGGCGAGTTGCATGTGCTGCGGTCGGACCGGATGAACCTGGTGCCGGGAGCGGATGGCTGGCCGGTGGCCTATGACTACACGGTCAGCGGGCGGACGCATCGCTATGACGTGACCGGCGAGATGAGCCCGATCTGTCATCTGAAGACCTTCCATCCGCAAGACGATCACTACGGCTTTTCGCCGATGCAGGCGGCTGCGGTGGCGGTGGACGTGCATAACTCGGCCTCCAGCTGGTCGAAGGCGCTTCTGGACAATGCGGCGCGGCCTTCGGGGGCGATCGTCTACAAGGGGGCGGACGGTGCGGCCTCGCTGTCGTCGGACCAGTATGACCGGCTGGTGAGCGAGATGGAGGCGCATCATCAGGGTGCGCGGAATGCGGGGCGTCCGATGCTGCTGGAGGGGGGCCTTGACTGGAAGCCGATGGGCTTCTCGCCCAGCGACATGGAGTTCCAGAAGACCAAGGAAGCCGCCGCGCGGGAGATTGCGATTGCCTTCGGGGTGCCGCCGATGCTGCTGGGGATCCCGGGAGACGCGACCTATTCGAACTATCAGGAGGCGAACCGGGCGTTCTACCGGCTGACGGTGCTGCCGCTGGCTACGAAGGTGATGGCGGACCTGGCGCACTGGCTGTCGCGGTTCGCTGGCGAAGCGGTGGAGCTGAAGCCCGACCTTGACCAGGTGCCGGCACTGGCGAGCGAACGCGACCAGCAATGGGCGCGGGTTGCGACGGCAGAGTTCCTGACGGTGGCGGAGAAGCGGGCACTACTGGGCCTGCCGAAGCTGGCGGAGGGGGAATGACGACGCGGCGCGGCGAGGGCGGATCGCGCTTCGTCTACGAGAGTTTCGACGCGGCGACGGCGCGGATCGAGGCGAACGAACGGGTGGCGGATGAGCGCTGGGCGGGACTGGAATACCGGCTGGGGCTGATCGAGGCCACGCTGGAGCGGCTGGAGAAACGGATCTGGGTCGGCGTCTACGGTGTGGCGGCGTTCCTTTTGGCGCAGATGGCCGAGACGGTCATCGGGGCAGCGATGAGGTGAGGCGATGACGGAGTACGGGGCGCCCGAGCGTAAATTCCACCGGCCTGAGGCGGGGCTGGTGGTGAGCGCGGGGCATGTGGTGGAGGGCTATGCCTCGCTGTTCGGCAAGACCGACCAGGGTGGGGACATCGTTCAGAAGGGCGCCTATGCGGCCAGCCTGAAGCGGCTGGGTGCAAGGGGCGGTCGGGTCAAGATGCTGTGGCAGCATGATCCGGGCCAGCCCATCGGGGTCTGGGACGAGGTGCGCGAGGATGCCTCCGGCCTTTGGGTCAAGGGGCGCATCCTGACCGAGGTGGAGAAGGGGCGCGAAGTTGCGGCTCTTCTTGCAGCGGGGGCGATCGACGGGCTGTCGATCGGCTATCGCACGGTCCGGGCGGAACGTGACGGCAAGGGCAAGCGCCTGTTGTCGGAACTGGAGCTTTGGGAGGTGTCGCTGGTGACCTTCCCGATGCTTCCCGAGGCGCGGGTGGCGGCCAAGGCGGATGCCCTGGACGGTGACTGGCGCGACATGGCGGCGGTCTTCGAGGACGCGCGCCGCAGTCTGGCCGGGCGATAGCGCGGCGTCCCACTGACAGAAGAAGGATGAAGAGATGACCGAGACGAAGGCTCGGGCCGGGGAAACTATGCCCCAGGCCCAGACTGCGGCCGCCGAGGCGAAGGCGGCCATGACCGGGTTCCTGAACGAATTCAACCGCTTTCAGGACGACGTGAAATCAACGCTGAAACATCAGGAAGAGCGACTGACCATGCTGAACGCAAAGACGATGGCCTATGGCCGCCCGGCACTTTCGGCCCGTGCAGAGGTGGAAGCCCCGCATCAGAAGGCGTTCAACGCCTATCTGCGCTCGGGCGATGATGACGGCCTGCGCGGCCTGATGCTGGAAGGCAAGGCGATGTCGACCGCCGTGGCCGCCGATGGCGGCTATCTGGTCGATCCGCAGACCTCGGACCGTATTCAGTCGCTCTTGCTGTCGACCTCGTCGCTGCGGTCGATTGCAAATGTGGTGCAGGTCGAGGCGACCTCGTTCGACGTGATTGTCGACCGGTCGGAAGTGGGGTCGGGCTGGGCCACGGAAGCGGCCTCGACCACGGAGACCGCGACTCCGGTGATCGAGCGCATCTCGATCAAGCTGCACGAGCTGGCAGCGATGCCGAAGGCATCGCAGCGCTTGCTGGATGACAGCGCCTTCGACGTCGAGGGTTGGCTGGCCGAGAAGATCGCGACCCGGTTCATCCGGGCCGAGGCTGCGGCCTTCATCAATGGTGACGGGGTGGACAAGCCGAAGGGCATCCTCCTGCCGACCAAAGTGGCGAACGCGTCCTGGACCTGGGGCCAGCTGGGTTATATCCCGACCGGCGCTGCGGCGGACTTTGCCACCACCAACGCGGTCGACTGCATCGTGAACCTGGTCTACGCGCTGGGCGCGGACTATCGCGCCAATGCGGCCTTTGTGATGAACTCGAAGACCGTGGGCGCAGTGCGCAAGATGAAGGACGCCGATGGCCGCTTCATGTGGTCGGACGGTCTGGCGGCGAACGAGCCCGCGCGTCTGATGGGCTATCCGGTGCTGGTAAGCGAAGACATGCCGGACGTGGGCGCCAACACCTATCCCATCGCCTTCGGCGACTTCCGCGCGGCTTATACGATCGCGGAACGTCCGGACCTGCGGATCCTCCGTGACCCGTTCTCGGCCAAGCCGAACGTCCTCTTCTACGCCAACAAGCGCGTGGGCGGCGACATCACCGACTATGCGGCAATCAAGCTTCTGAAGGTTGCGGTTTCCTGATGAGCCTGGCCCGGTCCCTTCGGGGGGCCGGGTCGCACCTGCCCCAATGTCCCGGCCGCTGGCGGAGATCAGATCATGATGTTGACCGAAGAAACTCCGGTGCCGTCCCTGGCGCTGCCGGTGGAAGAGATGAAGGACCATCTGCGGATGGGGTCGGGCTTTGCCGATGACGGGCTGCAGGACGGGCTGATCGAGACCTACCTTCGCGCGGCTCTGGCGGCGATCGAGGGACGAATCGGGAAGATGTTGTTTCAGCGCCGGTTCCTGTGGGTGCTGGAATGCTGGCGCGAGGACGAGCAGGCGCTGCCGGTGTCGCCAGTGTCGGGGATCGCCAGCGTGACGCTGGTTGATGCGGCCGGAGCCGAGGTCGTTGTCGCTCCGCCGGCCTATCGGTTGATCAAGGATCTGCACCGGCCGCGCTTGGCGGGAAAGGGGATCTCGCTGCCGACCATTCCCAGTGAGGGGGCGGTGGTAGTGGCTTTCGACGCCGGCTTCGGGCCTGCTTGGACCGATATCCCGGTCGATCTGCGGCAGGCCGTGCTGCTTCTCGCCGGGGAATACTACGAACATCGGCATGACGATGGCTCGCAGGCTGCGGGGCTCCCGTTCGGTGTGGTGACGCTGATCGAGCGCTGGCGCACGGTTCGCATCCTGGGTGGGAGCAAGAAATGAACGCGCCGCATCTGAACCGGTCGCTGGCGCTGGAGGGCGTGGTTCGCACGCCTGACGGAGCGGGTGGCTTCACCGAGGCCTGGACGGCGCTGGGCACGCTATGGGCCGAGGTTCTGCCAGGCTCAGGTAGCGACGCTTTGGGGGAGGAGCGGATGCTGTCCGCGGTGCCCTACCGGATTACGGTCCGGGGGACGCCGACGGGGTCTCCCTCCCGTCCGAAGGCCGGGCAGCGGTTCCGCGAAGGGGCTCGGCTGCTTCTGATCCAGGCGGTGACGGAACGGGACCAGTTCGGCCGCTATCTGACCTGTTTCGCCCGCGAGGAGGTGCCGAAATGAGCTATGGTGCAGCACCCGCCCTGCAGACGGCGGTGTTTCAGCGGCTGTCGGCCTGGCCTGCCCTGACCGGGGTGGCGATCTACGACGCGGTGCCGCCGAATGTCACCGGGACCTTCGTGCTGATCGGTCCCGAGGAGGCGCGAGATCAGTCGGACAAATCGGGTGCAGGGGCCGAGCATCAGATGGTGATCAGTGTGATCACCGATGCGACCGGGTTCCTGTCGATCAAGACGATTGCCGCTGACATCTCGGACGCGCTTATCGGCGCGCCTATGGCGCTGAGTCGGGGATCGCTGGTGAGCCTCTTCTTCCAGCGGGCCTCGGCACGCCGGATCGAAGAGGGCGAGACGCGGCGGATCGACTTGACCTTCCGGGCGCGGATTCAACTGTAGCAACGTGCCCCGATCCCCACCCCCCCGCCAGGGAGAGGGGAGGCGCCACGCGCCTCATTTCATCGCATCACGGAGAGCGAACATGGCTGTGCAAAGCGGCAAGGATCTGCTGATCAAGATCGACCAGACCGGGGACGGCCAGTTCGTCACCATCGCAGGGCTGCGGGCGACGCGGATCAGTTTCAACACGGAATCGGTGGACGTCACCAGCCTGGAAAGCCAGGGCGGATGGCGCGAATTGCTGGCGGGCGCGGGGGTGAAGTCTGCGGCGATCTCGGGTTCGGGCGTGTTCCGTGACGAGAACACCGACGAACGCGCGCGGCAGGTGTTCTTCAACGGCGAGATACCGGATTTCCAGGTGGTGATCCCGAGCTTTGGCGTGATCGAGGGGCCGTTCCAGATCACCTCGATCGAGTATTCGGGCAGCCACAATGACGAGGCGAGCTACGAGATGGCGATGGCTTCGGCGGGCGCGCTCACCTTCACGGCGCTTTGACATGGCGAACCCCTGGGCAGGTGAGGTCGCGGTTGTCCTCGATGGCCAGCGCCATCTGGCAAAGCTGACGCTGGGGGCGCTGGCCGAGCTAGAGGAAGCGCTGGAGACCGGGTCGCTTCTGGATCTGGTGCAGCGGTTCGAGGAACGGCGGTTTTCGACCCGTGATGTGCTGGCGCTGATTGTGGCCGGGCTTCGAGGTGGCGGTTGGCAGGGCACAGCGATCGACCTTTTGCGGGTCGAGGTCGGCGGTGGGCCGGTCGAGGCGGCACGGGCGGCGGCAGAACTGCTGGCGCGGGCTTTCGCGCTGCCGGGCGAGACATGAGCGGCCCCGGACATGGCATCGACTGGCGCGGGCTGATGCAGGCGGGCTTGCACGGGCTGGGGCTGGAGCCTGCGGCGTTCTGGCAGCTCACGCCAGTCGAGCTGAAGATCATGTTGGGGCGCGAAGGTCTGGTCCCGCCCCTGACACGCGCGCGGCTGGCGGAACTGGCTGCAGCGTTCCCCGATGTGAAGAAGGAACAGGGCGATGGCGGATATCGGAACGATGCAGGAGCAGCTTCAAGCGCTTGAGGCGCAGATGGGCTCTTCGGTGTCGATGGTAGCGGCGTTCGATGGTGAGCTGGCGCGAATGCGGGAAACGATGGTCTTCACCGGTCGCGAGGTGAACACCCTGTCGAGCGGGATTAGCGGGGGCCTGAGGAAGGCCTTCGACGGACTGGTTTTCGACGGGATGAAGCTGAACGATGCGCTGAAGTCGGTCGCGAACACCATCGTCGACACGGTCTATTCCATCGCAATCAAGCCTGTGACGGGCGCATTGGGCGGGTTGCTGGCGCAGGGCGTGGCGGGGGTTATGGGAGCAGGGATGCCCTTTGCCGATGGCGGGGCTTTCAGCCAGGGCAAGGTGATGCCCTTTGCCAAGGGCGGGATTGTCGGCGCTCCGACCACCTTCCCGATGCGGGGTGGGCGCGGGTTGATGGGCGAGGCAGGCCCGGAGGCGATCATGCCGCTGGCCCGCGGGCCGGATGGTCGCCTGGGTGTGCAGGCGGGCGGCGGCAGGGCGGTCAACGTGGTGATGAACATCACGACGCCGGACGTTCAGGGCTTTCAGCGTAGCCAGTCGCAAGTTGCGGCACAGGTCAGTCGCGCCCTGTCGCGCGGTCAACGCAATCGGTGAGGATTTCCTATGGCATTCCACGAGATACGCTTCCCCGCCAACCTCAGTTTCGGATCGGTCGGCGGTCCTGAGCGGCGCACGGAAATTGTCACGCTGGCCAACGGCTTTGAAGAGCGGAACACTCCCTGGGCGCATTCGCGGCGCAGGTACGACGCGGGAGTCGGACTTCGGTCGTTGAACGACGTCGAAACGCTGATCGCCTTTTTCGAGGCGCGCGCCGGCCAATTGCACGGGTTTCGCTGGAAGGACTGGTCGGACCACAAATCCTGCGCGCCACTGGCAACGCCGGCGGCAGATGATCAGACAATCGGCACCGGCGACGGCGTGACGACTGTGTTCCAGTTGCAGAAGACCTATCTGTCGGGTCTGCAGAGTTACACCCGTCCCGTCCGCAAACCCGTTGCAGGAACCGTGTTGGTTGCAATTGCCGGAGACCAGAAGATCGAGGCGCAGGAATTCTCGGTCAACCTAGAAACGGGCGAGATCACCTTTGTGCTGGCGCCGGATCTGGGCGCCCGAGTCACGGCCGGGTTCGAATTCGACGTCCCTGTGCGGTTCGATACCGATGCGATCCAGACATCAGTTGCATCGTTCCAGGCGGGAGATGTTCCGAACGTTCCGGTCGTGGAGGTGCGGCTGTGACGAAGGAAGCCCTTTTCACGCATCTCGCGTCCGGTGCGACAACCGTTTGCCGGGCCTGGAAGCTGCGTCGCCGCGACGGTGCGGAGCTTGGGTTCACCGATCATGATATGGATCTGGACGTCGATGGAGTCTTGTGCCGCGCCGATACTGGCATGACAGCGCGTGTCCTGCAGCAGACCACGGGGCTTTCGGTCGACAACTCCGAGGCATTCGGAGCCCTGAGCGCGGCTGCGATCACCGAGGAGGATCTGGTTGCAGGGCGTTACGACGGCGCCGAGGTTCAGGCCTATCTGGTCAACTGGTCCGCGCCAGAAGACTTCATTGTCCAGTTCCGCGGCAACCTTGGTGAGATTTCGCGCGTGAACGACAGCTTCAAGGCTGAGCTTCGCGGGCTGACCGATCTGCTGAACCGACCGCATGGCATGGCCTACACGCCGGGATGCTCCGCCGTTCTTGGTGACGGGCGATGCAAGTTCGACCAGTCACAGCCGGGCTATGCCGTCGAGCTCGTGGCCGAGACCGTGGAAGACGGCAGGATCTTCACCTTTCACTCCTTTGGCAGCTTTGACGACCGGTGGTTCGAGAGCGGTCGCCTTGAGATTGCAAGCGGGTCGGCGGCCGGGCTCGTTGGGGTCGTGAAGAGCGACCGTCTGGACGGTGCGCTGCGACGGATCGAGCTGTGGCAATCTGTTCGCGCATCGATCGCCCCGGGAGATTCCATTCGGATATTCGCCGGCTGCGACAAGTCAGCCGTCACATGCCGGGCAAAGTTTGCAAACTTCGCGAACTTCCGGGGATTTCCACACATTCCGGGCGAGGACTGGCTGGCCTCCTATCCGGTACCCGGAAGATCGAATGGTGGAGCGCGACGGTATGGCGGGGGCGGAGCATGAAGATTGGCCATCAGGTCATCGTCGAGGCAAGGCTCTGGATCGGCACTCCTTACCTTCATCAGGCCAGCGTCCGGGGAGTCGGCACCGATTGCCTGGGATTGCTTCGGGGTGTCTGGCGCGCAATTCTTGGCGATGAACCTGAGGAAATCCCGCCCTATACGGCTGATTGGGCGGAACCCTCCCGGACTGAAGTTCTTCATGCTGCGGCCCAACGCTGGCTGCAGCAGAAATCCGTCGGACAACAGTCTGTTGGTGACGTTCTGTTGTTCCGGATGCGCGATGGCAGCATCGCCAAGCATCTGGGGCTGCAATCCGAGATCGGGATGCGTCCGCATTTCATCCACGCCTACACCGGCTACGGCGTGATCGAAAGCTCGCTTTCGACGCCATGGCAGCGCCGGATCGCGGCACGATTTGCCTTTCCAGAAGGAGCCAACTGAATGGCCACTTTGCTACTTTCTGCTGCGGGTTCGATGATTGGCGCCGGATTTGGCGGGACGGTGCTGGGTCTGTCCGGCGCTGTGATCGGCCGCGCCGTTGGGGCGACGATCGGACGGGTTATCGACCAGCGGATTCTCGGAGGTGGTTCGGAGCCAGTGGACGTTGGCCGAATTGACCGTTTGCGATTGACGGGGGCGAGTGAAGGCGCTGCCATCGGCCAGATCTGGGGACGGATGCGTGTTGGCGGGCAAGTCATCTGGGCCACGGAGTTTGCAGAAGCCGTGCGTCGGAAGCGGACCGGAAAAGGCGCGCCGAAACCCAAGGTCAACGAATACAGCTATTCGGTGAGCGTTGCGATTGCGCTCTGCGAAGGCGAGATTCTTCGGGTTGGGCGTATCTGGGCCGACGGCAACGAGATCTCGGCGCGTGACCTCAACATGCGGGTCTACCGGGGAACTGAAGACCAGCTGCCCGATCCCCTGATCGAGGCAGTTGAGGGCTTGGGCAAAGCTCCGGCCTATCGCGGTGTAGCTTATGTGGTCATCGAGGACCTTGAGCTTGCCGCCTATGGCAATCGGGTGCCCCAATTCAGCTTTGAGGTGGTCAGGGCGGCACAGGGGCCGACCGTGAAGCCGTCGGATACCCTGGACGGTGCGATACGGGGGGTGGCCCTGATCCCGGGCACAGGCGAGTATGGCCTGGCAACAACGCCGGTTCACTATGCGGAGGCGCCGGGCCGAAACCGCACAGCGAATGTCCACTCTCCGTCCGGAAAGACCGACTTCGCCACAAGTCTTGACCAACTTTCCGAGGAACTTCCCGAAGCGGGCGCCGTGTCGCTGGTGGTGTCCTGGTTCGGTGACGACCTGCGGTGTTCATCCTGCACGATCCGGCCGAAGGTTGAGCAGAAACTACGAGACGGCGTCGGCATGCCCTGGCGTTCAGGGGGGATCGACCGGGCGACGGCCCAGAGCGTTCCGACAGTCGAAGGCGCTTCGATCTACGGTGGTTCTCCGGCGGATGCATCCGTAATCGAGGCCATTCGCGCGCTGCGGGCGGCGGGCAAGGATGTAATGTTCTATCCGTTCGTTCTGATGGATCAAGTCGCGGGGAACTTGCTGACGGATCCATGGACTGGCGCAGCAACACAGCCCGCATTGCCCTGGCGCGGTCGCATTACGCTGTCTGTAGCTCCCGGTCGGCTGGGGACATCGGACCGGACGGCAGCGTCAATCGCGGAAGTTGCAGCATTCTTCGGAGCCGCCGAACCTGCGCATTTCGCAGTCCAAGGTGAAACGATCAACTACTCGGGGCCGGCGGACTGGGGCTATCGTAAGTTCATCCTGCACTACGCCCATCTTTGCGCTGTTGCGGGCGGGGTTGAATCCTTCTGCATCGGCTCTGAACTGCGATCATTGACTCAGGTCAGGGGCGACGCGGACAGCTTCCCTGCGGTTGCGGAACTGCAGCGTCTTGCGAGCGATGTGCGGGGGATCCTCGGTCCGCAAGTGAAGATCAGCTATGCTTCGGACTGGTCCGAGTACTTCGGCTACCAAACGGATGGAAACGTCTATTTCCATCTCGATCCGCTTTGGTCACACCCCGATATCGACTTCATCGGCATCGACAATTACATGCCGCTTTCGGACTGGCGTGATGGTGAGGTCCACGCGGATTCTGCATTCCGTTCGATCTACAACATTGAGTACCTGCAGGCAAATATTGCGGGGGGCGAAGGATTTGACTGGTATTATAACAGTCTGGAAGGGGCGATTGCCCAGCATCGCCTGCCGATTCATGATCAGGCATACGGCGAGGATTGGGTGTTTCGCTACAAGGACCTGAAGTCCTGGTGGTCCAACCTGCATCATAACCGTTTGGCTGGCGTCCGATCCGACACGCCGACGAGTTGGGTTCCATTTTCCAAACCCTTCCGGTTCACAGAATTCGGTTGCGCGGCTATGGACAAAGGAACCAATCAGCCGAACCGTTTCCTTGATGCGAAATCCTCGGAGTCCGGACTTCCTGCCTGGTCGAATGGTCGGCGCGACGATCTGATTCAGATGCAGTATCTGCTTGCGACGACCGATTTCTGGGCAAACGAAGCGAACAATCCCGTTTCGAACCTGTACAATGCCCCGATGGTCGACATGGACCATGCCTATGTCTGGGCGTGGGACGCCCGTCCCTTTCCGGAGTTTCCTGGACAGACTGCGATCTGGAGTGATGGAGCGAACTATGCCGGCGGGCATTGGCTGAATGGCCGAGCGTCAAGCCAGCCACTGTCGGCAGTGGTCCGGGAAATCTGCTGGCGGTCTGGGGTTGATGCACTGGACGTCAGCAATCTCTTCGGCTTGGTCCGCGGATATCAGCAAACGGACATCGTAACCGTTCGATCAGCGCTTCAGCCTCTCATGCTGGCGTTCGGTTTCGACGTCTTTGAACGCGAGGGCCTGCTGTTCTTTCGCAGTCGGACAGCGGAAGTTCAGGCAGATATCTCCGACGGAGAGGTCGCAATCGTTCCGGACCTTGATGGCCGCTTCGAAATGACCCGTTTGTCTGACGCAGACATCCCTGGCCAGGTTCGGCTCAGCTTTGTCGATTCCCAATCCAGCTACGAACTTCGATCAGTTGAAACACGCTATCCAGACGTCGAGTCCATCGCGGTTTCCCAGACAGATCTACCACTTGCCCTCACAAGGCCGGAGGGAATGGCTGCAGTGGAACGCTGGCTCGCCGAGGCGCGGATTGCCAGGGACACGGCCAGATTTGCGTTGCCAAGATCACGCCTCTCGATCGGCGCAGGCGACATCGTCAGCGTGTCCGGCAGCCGCTACCGTATCGACAGGGTTGAACAGACGGACAGTCAGCTTCTCGAGGCGGTGAGGGTCGAGCCCGGTGTCTATGTTCCATCAGGGCGAGCAGATGCGGACATTTCTGTCCGGGAGTTCGCGCCTCCGGTTCCGACCTTTCCCATTTTTCTCGATCTGCCGCTGCTTACTGGGCAGGAGGTTCCGCACGCGCCTCACGTCGCCGTAGCTGCCGATCCTTGGCCGGGCTCCGTCGCCATTTGGTCATCGAGCGAAGATGCCGGCTACGAACTCAATCGACTGGTGACAGCTCCTGCCGTAATCGGCGTCACGGAATCTCCACTGACCTTTCATCGACCGGGTCTATGGGATCTCGGCACGCCGCTGCGCGTCAAGGTGATGGGTGGAGAGCTGTCCTCTGCCAGCCGGACGTCTGTGCTGAACGGCGCAAACGCGATGGCGATCGGGGACGGTAGTGCAGGAAACTGGGAGGTTTTCCAGTTTGCGGACGCTCAGGTTGTCGCGCCCGATACCTACGAATTGTCAGTCCGGTTGCGTGGCCAGCTCGGCTCGGACGGGATCATGCCGGCTGTTTGGCCGGTGGGCAGCAACGTTGTACTTCTGGACCTCGCACTCACTCAGATTGATCTGGCACTCTCGTCCCGAGGACTGGCGCGCTACTACCGAATTGGCGCAGCAAGCCGGGGGTACGAAGATACAAACGTCGTGCTGCGGACAGAAGCCTTCGACGGTATTGGCCTGCGACCCTATCCGATTGCTCACCTGCGCCAGAAAGACCAGTCGGGTGACATACTGGTCTCCTGGACGCGCAGGACTCGCGTCGACGGAGACACATGGCAATCGACGGAAGTGCCGCTTGCGGAGGAGTTCGAAAGCTACCTGGTTCGCATCATTCAATCGGCCACGATCAAGGCAGAGTACAATGTGTCGGTCCCGTCTTTCACGTATTCTCCCGCAATGAGGACTGCCGACGGCGTGACCGGTAGTTTCGAAGTTGCAGTTGCTCAGCTGTCTGCAGGCTTCGGACCTGGCAGGTTCCGGCAGATTTCTGTGGCAGGCTGAGGCCGGGCGATCCCAAGGCACTGCAACCTAGGACTGGAACATTTCAACTTCTGATGAACGACCAAACAGAAATGCGTGTCGCCTCCGGCATTGGATGTGGTATCTACTCGCCATGGCCGGAGGCTTTGACATGCTTGAGACCAAACACAGAGTGACAGCCGTTGACCCAGTTTGGCATCGGGTCGGCGAGGAAGCCGTCGAGGCGATTCGCAATGAACCGCTTCTAGGCGGCCTCATTCACTCGGGCCTGCTGCATCATTCGACGGTGGAACGTGCGCTTGCCTATCGTTTCTCGCTCAAGCTGGCGTCCGGTGAGATGAGCGAGCAGATTCTTCGCGAGATCGCTGATCAGGCCTACGATGAGGACGCTGAAATTGGCGCCGCTGCCCGTTCGGATCTCATGGCGGTCTACGAGCGTGATCCGGCGTGCCACAGGTTTCTTCAGCCACTGCTTTTCTTCAAGGGATACCAGGCGGTTCAGGCCTATCGAATCGGCCATTGGCTTTGGAAGGCGGGTCGCATCGACCTGGCCTATTTCGTCCAGATGCGGGTATCCGAAGTCTTCGGCGTCGATATCCATCCTGCGGCGCGCGTCGGCAAGGGCATCATGATCGACCACGCCCATTCCATCGTCATTGGTGAAACTGCGGTGGTCGGCGACAACGTCTCCATGCTGCATTCGGTCACCCTTGGCGGGACCGGCAAGGAAGACGGCGACCGCCATCCCAAGATCGGCGACGGCGTCATGATCGGGGCGGGGGCCAAGGTTCTCGGCAACATCCACGTCGGCCATTGCTCGCGGATCGCGGCTGGCTCCGTCGTGCTGGAGGATGTCCCGCACAACACCACTGTCGCCGGAGTTCCGGCGCGGGTGGTTGGAAAAGCCGGCTGCGCGCAACCCGCGCTGACCATGGACCAGCTCCTGAAGGCAGAATGACGGGCGTCAGATGATCCCCAGCCTTCGTGCCTTCGCGGCCCGGATTTCGGGCCTGGCAATCTCGACATTCGCCCGCTTCATCACCGCTCCCCGCGCCATCTGGCAGGGGATCGAGCCGGTGCCGCACCAACGGATCTACTTTGCCAATCACAGTTCGAACGGCGATTTCGTGCTGCTCTGGACTGCTCTGCCTGCCCCCCTGCGACGCCAGACGCGGCCAGTCGCCGCGCTCGACTACTGGCTGACATCACCCCTCCGTGCCTTCATCGGGCGAGAGGTGTTCAATGCCGTCCTCATCGACCGCCGTCCCGAGGCACGGACCGATGACCCGGTGGCGCAGATGGTGGCCGCCCTTGATCAGGGCTCCTCCCTCATCCTTTTTCCCGAAGGCCAGCGCAACAGTACCGAGGCCACGCTTCTGCCGTTCAAGTCCGGCCTTTACCACCTTGCCAAGTCGCGTCCCGGCGTTGACCTTGTCCCGGTCTGGATCGCAAATCTGAACCGTGTCATGCCGAAAGGTGAGGTCATCCCCGTGCCGCTCATTTGCACCCTGACCTTCGGCGCGCCGCTTCACCTCGCCGAGGGCGAAGCAAAGGACGCTTTCCTTGCCCGTGCCACTCAGGCGCTGCTTGCCCTGAAGCCGAGCCAGGCATGACCTCCCCGCATCTCCTCTGGCTTCTTGCGGGCGTTGGCACCATTCTCGTCGTCGCCTCCATCATCGGCGAAATCCTCCGCCTTCGCCTGTCTCCGGCGGGCGACAACCCGGTGATCGAGAATCTCAATGCCCGCATCAACGCCTGGTGGGTGATGGTGATCTGCCTTGCGCTTGCCTTCATCGCGGGCAAGCCGGGCGTCGTCCTTCTTTTCGCACTTTGCTCCTTCGCCGGGCTCAGGGAGTTCCTCACTCTGACCACGCAGAACCGCGCCGACCACTGGTCGCTCGTCGCCTGCTTCTTCCTGATCCTGCCGCTGCAATACTGGTTCCTCGCAACCGACTGGTATGGGATGTATTCGATCTTCATCCCGGTCTACGCCTTCCTCCTCCTCCCAGTCCTCTCGGCGCTGCGCGGTTCCACCAAGGACTTCCTGGTCCGGGTGTCGGAGACCCAATGGGCACTGATGATCTGCATCTATTGCGCCAGCCATGTCCCCGCGCTGCTCTACCTGCACATCCCCGGTTTCGAGGGCCGCAACGTCATCCTGATCGCCTACCTGATTTTCGTCGTGCAGCTGTCTGATGTCCTGCAATATGTCTGGGGCAAGCTCATCGGCCGCACCAAGGTCGCGCCCAACCTTTCGCCCTCGAAGACCTGGGAGGGGCTGATCGGTGGCACCCTTTCCGCGAGCGCCATCGGCACCGCCCTGTACTGGATGACGCCCTTCACTCCGCTGCAAGCCGCCGGGATGTGCCTCCTCATTACCCTGATGGGCTTCTTCGGTGGCCTCGTCATGTCCGCCATCAAACGCGACCGGGGGATCAAGGACTGGGGCCACCTCATCGCCGGGCACGGCGGTTTCCTTGACCGGCTCGACAGCGTGATCTTCGCCGCGCCGATCTTCTTCCACGTCACGCGCTGGATCTGGTCCACCACATGAGCGAGCCTGAAAACCGCCGCCCCCTCACCTCGCGCAACTCAGCCTGGGCCGCGCGCCTAGCCTCCTGGGCCGTCACGAGGGAGATCACGCCGAACCAGATCTCCCAGGCCTCCATGGGCTTCGCCGCTGCGGGCTTCGCCTTCTACGCCATGTCCACGCAGATCGCTGGCATCGCACAGTTCCTTGCCCTTTTCCTCGCCGCCGCCACCATCCAGGCCCGGCTTGTCTGCAACCTGATCGACGGCATGGTTGCCATCGAGGGCGGCAAGGGCGCCAAGGACGGCCCGTTCTGGAACGAAGCTCCGGATCGCGTCTCCGACTACCTCTTCCTCGCAGGCGCTGGCCTCGCCGCCAACCAGCCCAGCCTCGGGCTTCTTGCCGCCGTGCTGGCCATCGCCACCGCCTACATCCGCGAGCTTGGCCGGGCCGAGGGTTTCCCTCCCGACTTCTCCGGCCCTCTCGCCAAGCCACAGCGCATGGCCGTCCTGACCGCAGGCACCGTCATTGCTGCGTTCTACGCCAGCGAATGGACTCTGACGGTCACGCTCTGGATCCTCGTCGCAGGCACCGCCGCCACGATCCTTCGCCGGTCCTGGGCTCTCATCGAAAAGCTGAAGTCCCGATAGGAGAAGGGGGCCGAGGCCGCAAATTTTCTGTCCACAAATATCCCACGGGGGTGCGGGGGTGTGAAACCCCCGCTCCGACGCGTCAGGCCAGCATCACCATCGGGTTTTCCAGCGCCTCGATGATGGCTTTCAGGAACTCCGCCCCCAGGGCCCCGTCGATCACCCGGTGATCCACCGACAGCGTCATCGACATCACGGTCGCCACGCCGATCGTCCCGTCCGCCTTGACCACCGGCTTCTTCAGCCCCGCGCCCACGGCCAGGATCGAGCCGTGCGGCGGGTTGATCACCGCGTCGAAGTTCTCGATCCCCATCATGCCAAGGTTCGAGATCGCGAACGACCCGCCCTGGTATTCATGTGGCGCAAGCTTCTTGGTCTTCGCCCGGGCGGCCAGGTCCTTCATCTCTGCCGACAGGGCGCTCAGCGACTTCTTGTCGGCATCGCGCAGCACCGGCGTGAAGAGGCCGCCTTCAACCGCGACAGCCACCGCCACGTCCGAAGGTTTCATGCGCAGCATCCGGTCGCCTGCCCAGACCGCATTGGCATTCGGCACCGCCTGCAAGGCGACCGCGCAGGCCTTGATGATGAAGTCGTTGACGGAAAGCTTCACCCCGCGCCCTTCCAGCTGCTTGTTCAGCTGCTCTCGGAAGGCCATCAGCGCGTCCAGTTCGACGTCCCGCCGCAAGTAGAAATGCGGGATGGTCTGCTTGGCCTCGGTCAGCCGCGCCGCGATGGTCCGGCGCATCCCGTCCAGCGGCACTTCCTCGTAAGCCCGGTCGGCATACATCTTCAGCACCGTTTCGGTCGCCAGTCCGGTCGGCATCGCCGCCGCCACCGGGGCAGGGGCAGCCTTCGGGGCCTCTGCCGCAACCGGAGCCGCCGCAGGCTTCGCCGCCGCTGGCTGCGCGCCCTCGACATCCGCCCGCACAATCCGGCCATGCGGACCCGAGCCCGTCACGGCAGCCAGATCCAACCCCTTCTCCTTGGCGATCCGCCGCGCCAGCGGCGAAGCGAACACACGCGCGCCACCCGACACCGGGGCAGGGGCCGAAGGAGCAACCGGCGCAACTGCCGTAGGTCGGGGTTCACCCCGACTCTCCACCGCAACCGGGGCTGCCACCGGCGCCGCCGCCGCCGCTTTCGGTGCCGCAACCGAAGACGCGTCCTCGCCCTCGTCCAGCAGTACCGCAATCGGCGTGTTCACCTTCACCCCCGCGGTACCCTCTGCGATCAGGATCTTGCCGACGGTCCCCTCGTCGACCGCCTCGAACTCCATCGTCGCCTTGTCGGTCTCGATCTCGGCAAGGATCTGGCCCGACTTGACCACATCCCCCTCCTTGACCAGCCACTTCGCCAGCGTGCCCTCTTCCATCGTCGGGGACAAAGCGGGCATCAGAATTTCGGTAGCCATGGCTTCACCTCACCGGTACGAGACGGATTTGACGGCGGTGACGATCTCCGCCGGCGTGATCAGCGCGAACTTTTCCAGGTTCGCGGCATAGGGCATCGGCACATCCTTGCCCGTGCAGGTCACGACCGGCGCGTCCAGATAGTCGAACGCCCGCTGCATGATCGTGCTTGCCAGGTGATCGCCGATCGACCCGACCGGGAAGCCCTCCTCGACCGTCACACAGCGGTTGGTCTTCATCACCGAAGCCAGCACCGTGTCATAGTCGATGGGCCGCAAGGTCCGCAGGTTGATCACCTCGGCCGAAATCCCTTCGCCCGCCAGCGTCTCCGCCGCCGCCAGCGCATGGGCAACCCCGATCCCGAACGAAACGATGGTCACATCCGACCCCGCCCGCATGATCGATGCCTTCCCGAACGGCACCACGAAATCGGGGTCCGTGGGCACTTCGAACGACCGCCCGTACATGATCTCGTTTTCCAGGAAGACCACCGGGTTCGGATCGCGGATCGCCGACTTCAACAGTCCCTTCGCATCCGCCGCCGAATAGGGCATGCAGACCTTCAGCCCCGGGATCGCCGCATACCAGGCCGCATAGTCCTGGGAATGCTGTGCCCCAACCCGCGCCGCCGCGCCGTTCGGCCCCCGGAACACCATGGGCGAGCCCATCTGCCCGCCCGACATGTACAGCGTCTTCGCCGCCGAGTTCAGGATATGGTCAATCGCCTGCATGGCGAAGTTGAAGGTCATGAACTCGACAATCGGCTTCAACCCGCCCCAGGACGCGCCGGTTGCGATCCCGGCAAAGCCCATCTCGGTGATCGGCGTATCGACCACCCGGCGCGGCCCGAACTCGTCCAGCAACCCTTGGGAAATCTTGTAGGCCCCCTGATATTCCCCGACCTCTTCCCCCATCAGGAAGACCGTCGGATCGGCCCGCATCTCTTCCGCCATCGCCTCGCGCAGCGCCTCGCGCACCGTCATTGTCTTGGTCGGCCCTTCCGGCAGGTCGGAATGCGGCCAGCCTTGTGCGGCCACCGGGGCCGGGGCCGGGGCTGCCGCTGCGGCCGGAGCCACGGGCGTAGGTCGGGCTTCAGCCCGACTCTCCGCAGCAACCGGAGCCGCCGCCGCCGGGGCAGGGGCGTCGCTTACGCTCTCGCCCTCTTCCACCAGCACCGCAATCGGCGTGTTGACCTTCACCCCGGCAGTCCCCTCGGCCACCAGGATCTTGCCCACCACGCCTTCATCGACCGCCTCGAATTCCATCGTGGCCTTGTCGGTCTCGATCTCGGCCAGGATCTGTCCCGACTTGACCGTGTCGCCTTCCTTCACCAGCCATTTGGCCAGCGTGCCTTCCTCCATCGTCGGGGAAAGTGCGGGCATAAGTACTTGAGTCGCCATGTTTTCCCCTCCTCAGGCGTAGATATCGGTCCAGAGTTCCGCATTCGGCGGCTCCGGGCTGTCCTTGGCGAACTCGGCGCTCTCGTTGACGATCGCCTTGATCTCCTTGTCGATGGCCTTCAGCTCCTCGTCCGAAGCAAGGCCCCCCTGCGTCAGCAGGTCCCGGACATGCTCGATGCAGTCCTTCTCGGTCTTGATCTTCTCGACCTCTTCCCGCGTCCGGTATTTCGCCGGGTCCGACATCGAATGCCCGCGATAGCGATAGGTCATCATTTCCAGAATGTAGGGGCCTTTCCCCGCCCGGCAGTGCGCCACCGCTTTCTCGCCCGCGGCCTTCACCGCCAGCACGTCCATCCCGTCGACCTGCTCGCCCGGGATGCCATAGGCGACACCGCGCTCGAACAGGGTCTTCGACTTGGTCGAGCGCTTCACGCTCGTCCCCATCGCATACTGGTTGTTCTCGATGACGAAGATCACCGGCAGGTCCCACAGCTCGGCCATGTTGTAGGTCTCATAGACCTGGCCCTGGTTTGCCGCGCCGTCGCCGAAATAGGTGAAGGTCACGTTGTCATTGCCGAGATACTTGTCGGCAAAGGCCAGCCCGGCCCCCAGCGGTACCTGAGCGCCAACAATCCCGTGCCCGCCGTAGAAATGTTTCTCTTTCGAGAACATGTGCATCGAGCCGCCCTTGCCCTTGGAATAGCCCCCGATGCGGCCGGTCAGTTCCGCCATCACGCCCTTGGCGTCCATGCCCGCCGCCAGCATATGCCCATGGTCGCGGTAGCTGGTGATGCGCTTGTCGCCTTCCTTGGCCGCAGCCTCCAGCCCCACGACCACCGCTTCCTGCCCGATATAGAGGTGGCAGAACCCCCCGATCAGACCCATGCCGTAAAGCTGCCCCGCCTTCTCCTCGAAGCGGCGGATCAGCAGCATCTCGCGGTAGTATTTCAGCAGGTCGTCCTTCGAGACGTTCGGTCTCGCATCAGGCTTCTTCGCCATCGGGCCCCTCCCAGGCTTTGTGCAGGTGCAGAAAATGGTTTAGTGTTAAACCATCCATACAGCATCGGTGTTTATTGGGTCAAAAGGATTCTGATCTCCTTTGGCTGGCGCGGCGGCATGACACCTATGCACCGCGAACAGGGCTTGCGCGCGTGATTCGTCGGTCAAGGTTAACACCGGACAGCCCATACGCGCGTATGCATGGAAGTCATACGCGCTGCATACCGAAATCATACGCCGGAAAAGCCGCGCAACCGGCCGATTACCGCAGCGTTCGCAAGGCTTTAGCGGATCGCGATCTCGTCGGCGCGCATATAGCCCAGCACATCCCGCGTCTGCTGGTCCAGAAGGTCGAGGTCGAGGTAGTCGTCCGACAGCCGGTGCGTCAGGTTCTGCATCTCGGCCAGCTCAGCGGTCAGCTTGTCACGCTCGGTCTTGAGGGCCTCGCCTTCGGCATTGATCGCCACGCGGGCGAACATGCCATAGTCACCCTGCACGGCGGCAAAGGTGAAGTAGAGCCCAAGGATACCGGCCAGACCCAGATAGATCAGCCCGCCGAATCCCCTTTGAGTATGAACTGCCGACATGCGCCCTTCTCCGGCCCCTCTGCCGGGGGCCTGGGCGAATCATGCCACATCGCGAATCGGATGGGAATCCTGAAAATGCATCCCGCTCAAAGACTTGAGCAGGATGCCCAAACCCGCGGTCAGGTGATCGAAGCCGCGTGGATGCTGTCGACCGCGTTCTTCAGCACCTTGTCGAACTCGGCCTCCGACTGCTTGGCCGAAAGCCCCTCACTCAGCGCCCGGCTGAAGCTGGCGATGATCCCGTGGTTCTTCGCAAGGATCTGGTTCGCCGCCTCGCGCGAATGCCCGCCGGACAGCGCCACCACCTTCAAGACCTTGGGATGCCTGACCAGCGGCTGATAGAAATCCTCCACCGTCGGCAGCGAGAGCTTCAGCATCACCTGACCCTCAACCCCTTCCAGCGCCTTCAGAATTTCTTCCTGAAGCATCGCCTCGGCCTCGGCCTTGTCAGTGATCGAGATCGTCACTTCCGGCTCCAGGATCGGCATGAGCCCATGCGCCGCGACCTGCCGCCCGATGTCGAACTGCTGCGCCACGATGGCCGCAATCCCCTTGCGGTTCGCCGCGTTGATGACCGACCGTTCCTTGGTCCCGTAAATTCCCGCCTTCACCGCGCGGGCCAGAAGCGCATCCAGCCCCGGCATCGGCTTCATCAGCTGCACGCCATCGGCCTCCGCCTCCAGCCCCTTGTCGATCTTCAGGAACGGCACCACGCCCCGCTTTTCCCACAGGTAGGTCGCGGTCGGAATGCCATCGACCTTGCGGTCCATGGTCTGCTCGAACAGGATCGCCCCCACCACCTTGTCGCCGGTAAAGGCCGGGGACTGGATGATCCGCGCCCGCATTGCGTGGATCAGGTCGAACATCTGATCCTCGCCGGAGTATTCGCTTTCCGAAACCCCGTATTGTTTCAAGGCTTTGGGCGTCGATCCCCCCGACTGGTCAAGGGCCGCGATAAAGCCCCGGCCGGCGCGCATCTGTTCGGTCATCTTCGCGTTGGTCATGTTCGTCTCCCGACTGTCCCCTTTGGCATAGCCCCTGCGGACTAGCCCATCAAGGCCTTCACGCCCGGCAGGTCCTTGCCCTCCATCCATTCCAGGAAGGCCCCCCCGGCGGTGGAGATGAAGGTGAAATCCTCCGCGGCCCCGGCCGCATTCAAGGCAGCTACGGTATCGCCGCCCCCCGCCACCGAGATAAGCTTGCCCTCGCGCGTCAGCCTCGCCGCGCCTCTCGCCGCCGCGAAGGTCGCGGCATTGAACGGCTCGATCTCAAAAGCGCCCAAGGGACCGTTCCAGATCAAGGTCTTGCAGGCTGCGAACACCTTTTCCAGTTCGGCCACCGTCTCCGGTCCCGCATCCAGAATCATCGCATCCGGCGGGCATTTGTGGACGCTGACCGTCTGGCTTTCCGCTCCGGCCTTGAATTCGCGCGCCACCACCACATCCACCGGCAGGTGAAGCTGGCACCCCGCTCTCTGCGCCCGGTGCCGGATCTCCCGCGCGGTTTCCGCCATCTCGCGCTCGGCCAGCGACCGGCCAACCTCGATCCCCTCGGCCACAAGGAAGGTGTTCGCCATCCCGCCACCGATCACCAGATGATCGACCTTGGTCACCAGATTGGCGAGCAGTTCGATCTTGGTCGAAACCTTCGCCCCGCCAACGACCGCCACCACCGGCCGCTCGGGCGTTCCCAATGCCGCCTCCAGCGCCCGCAACTCCGCCTCCATCAGCCGTCCCGCCGCCGCAGGCAGCAGTCGCGCCAGCCCCTCGGTCGAGGCATGGGCCCGGTGCGCCGCGGAAAACGCATCATTCACAAAGACTTGCCCAAGGGCCGCCATCTGGGCGGCAAGCTCGGGATCGTTCTTCTCCTCGCCCGAATGAAAGCGGGTGTTCTCCAGAAGCACCACCTCTCCGGCCCCGGCCTTGCCGATCGCCGCCGCCGCGGCCTCACCCACGCAATCCGCCCCGAACACGACCTTGCGGCCCAGCGACCCGGCCAGTGCGTCCGCCACATGACCCAGGCTCATCTCCGGCACGACCTTGCCCTTCGGCCGGTCGAAATGCGCCAGCAGCACCACCTTGCCGCCCTTGGCGATGATGTCCTCCACCGTGGGCTTGATCTTGTCGATCCGGGTCATGTCGGTGACCTTCCCGGCCTCCATCGGCACGTTGATGTCGACCCGCACCAGCACCACTTTTCCGGCCAGATCCATGTCGTCCAGCGTTTTCCAGGGCATCGCCATCTCCATCTCTTGGGTCCAGCCCGCTTTTGGCCCCCGGATCACGCCCACGTCAACCGCTTCCGACGCTTTGCCCTTTCCTTGGGCGGATGCCCCCAGTACGGTCACGCCCGACCGAAACTTGAGGATACCCCGATGGCCAACATCAAGGACCCCGAAAACACCATCATCCTGACGCTGAAGGATGGCGAAGTGGTGATCGAACTTCTCGCCGACGTGGCGCCGAAGCACGCCGAGCGGATGAAGCAGCTTGCCCGCGACAAGGCCTATGACAACGTGGCCTTCCACCGCGTGATCGACGGCTTCATGGCCCAGACCGGCGATGTGGAAAACGCCAACATGGCCTCGCCGAATTACAACCCGCGCCGGGCAGGGACGGGTGGCTCGCAATACCCTGATCTGCCTGCAGAATTCTCGAAACTCCCGCATGACCGGGGCACCCTTGGCGCCGCGCGCTCGCAGAACCCGAACTCGGCCAACAGCCAGTTCTTCATCAACTTCAACGACAACCATTTCCTGAACGGCCAGTATACGGTTTATGGCCGGGTGATCTCGGGGATGGAGCATGTCGACAAGATCGTGAAGGGTGAGCCTCCGGCCAACCCCGACCGCATGATCACCGTCCGGGTGGCCGCCGATGTCGCGTAAGCTGATCCTTGCCGCCGCTCTGGCCTTTGCCACCCCGACCTTTGCGCAAGAGGCCACCGACGGCCCCGGCCCGAACCTGGTGATCGAGGTCGCGGGCGCTGCCAATGGCACCGTGGTCATCGACCTTCTGCCCGATGTCGCCCCCCAGCACGTCGCGCAGATCGTCGCGCTGGCCAAGGAAGGCGCCTACGACAACGTGGTCTTCCATCGCGTGATTGACGGCTTCATGGCCCAGACCGGCGATGTTGCGAACGGGAAGGCGGGCGGAGACCTCTCGATGGCCGGCACAGGCGGTTCGGACAAGCCGGATCTCCCGGCCGAGTTCACCGACAAACTGTCGTTCCAGCGCGGTGTCGTTGGCATGGCCCGCGCCCAGGACCCGAACTCGGCGAACAGCCAGTTCTTCATCACCTTCGGCGATGCCAGCTTCCTCGATGGCCAGTACACCATCGTCGGCAACGTGATTTCCGGCATGGACGTGGTCGACAAGATCCAGCGCGGCGAACCTCCGGCGACGCCAGACGTGATGACCAAGGTCACCGTTCAGGAATGAGATCAGCGGGGTGGGCGATCACGCCCACCCCGACGCCTTACCCCAGCACCACCAGCGCATGCCGCTTCTTGCCAGCGGTCAG
Organism: Rhodobacterales bacterium; assembly: GCA_017303485.1. Lineage (GTDB taxonomy): Bacteria > Pseudomonadota > Alphaproteobacteria > Rhodobacterales > Rhodobacteraceae > Tabrizicola. The sequence goes on along the minus strand of JAFLCY010000010.1, from coordinate 9,684 downwards.
CTTCATCGGCTCGGCCAGATGGCTCGCCCCATAGCGCAGCGCGGTATCAGTGATGATCTCGTCATTCACCTTCGCCCCGCCCTCGGTGATCAGCCGTTTCGCATCCTTGCCGCTGGCCGCCAGACCTGCCCGCACGAAAAGCTGCACGATTCCCACGCCGTCGGCCAGTTCCTTCGGCTCCAGGGTGACGGTCGGAAGATCGTCGCCGATCCCGCCCTTCTCGAAGACCTCCCGCGCCGTCGCCTCTGCCGCCACCGCGGCGTCGGCCCCGTGCAGCAGGGTCGTCACGGCATTGGCCAGTACGATCTTCGCGCCATTGATCTCGGAGCCGCCCAAGGACCCCAGCCGCTCACACTCATCGACCGGCAACTCGCTGTAAAGCTTCAGGAACCGGCCCACGTCGGCATCAGTAACGTTCCGCCAGTACTGCCAGAATTCGTAGGCGCTGAACATGTCGCCATTCAGCCAGACTGCACCCGACTGGCTCTTGCCCATCTTCTTCCCGTCGCTCGTGGTCAGAAGCGGCGTCGTAAGCCCGAAGACTTCCCCGTTGATCACCCGGCGCGTGAGGTCGACGCCGTTGACGATGTTGCCCCACTGGTCCGAGCCGCCCATCTGCAACAGGCAGCCATAGCGGCGGTGCAGTTCAAGGAAGTCATAGGCCTGCAGGATCATGTAGTTGAATTCCAGGAACGAGAGCGATTGCTCCCGGTCCAGCCGCGACTTCACGCTCTCGAAGGAAAGCATCCGGTTGACGCTGAAATGCCGCCCGATGTCGCGCAGGAAGCCGATGTAGTTCAGCGCGTCCAGCCATTCGGCGTTGTTCACCATCACCGCATCGGTCGCCCCGTCGCCAAACCGGACATAGGGCGAGAAGGCCTTCTTGATCCCCTCGATATTGGCGTTGATCTGCGCGTCCGTCAGCAAGGGCCGTTCATCCGCCCGGAACGAGGGGTCGCCGATCTTCGTCGTGCCCCCGCCCATCAAGACGATGGGTTTGCCCCCGGTCTTTTGCAGCCAGCGCAGCATCATGATCTGGATCAGGCTGCCGACATGCAGCGAGGTCGCCGTCGCGTCGAACCCGATGTAACCCGGCACCACATCCTTCACCAATGCCTCGTCAAGCGCCTGATAATCCGTGCAATCGGCAACAAAGCCGCGCTCGAACATCACGCGCATGAAGTCAGATTTTGGATGGTAGTTCATGGCCGCCTCGGTCTAGGATATGGCGGCGGTATATCTTCGCGTGGGTGACAAGGGAAGATGCGGAAGGACGGGGCACTCTGGGCACTCGGCACCATGTCCGGCACTTCGCTGGATGGCGTCGATGCCGCGATGATCAAGACCGATGGCCACTCCGTCTTTGCCTTCGGCCCCTCTGCCTACCGTCCCTATAACCCCGCTGAACAGGAGGCGCTGCGCGCCGCCCTAGGCCAATGGCCCGGCGACGCAGGCGTCGAGGCCGCCGCCGAAGTGGTGGAGACCGCCCATGCCGAGGTGCTGGCCCGCTTCTCGGGGGCCGAGGTTCTGGGCTTCCACGGCCAGACCCTTGCGCATGATCCGAAGGGCAAGGGCACCCACCAATGCGGCAACGGCGCGCTTCTGGCGCAGCTTCTGGGTCTGCCGACGGTCTGGGATTTCCGCTCCTCCGACGTGACCATCGGCGGGCAGGGGGCACCGCTTGCGCCCTTCTACCATTTCGCGCTGGCCCGCCACATAGGCGCGACGGAACCCCTGGCCTTCCTCAACCTCGGCGGGGTCGGCAACATCACCTGGATCGACCCTACCGCGCCCGGCCCGGAAAGCCCCGGTGCGCTTCTGGCCTTTGACACCGGCCCCGCAAACGCGCCGATCAACGACCTCATGCGCGACCGGCTTGGCCTTGGCCATGACCAAGGCGGCGCGCTGGCGGCGACCGGTGAGGTGGACGAAGACTTCGTGGCCTCGGTGCTGAAGGACCCATGGTTCGACGCCCAGCCTCCGAAGTCACTGGACCGCAACGATTTCCACGGGCTGATCGACCGGCTTGAGATGCTGTCGGACGCTGACGCCGCCGCGACACTTACCGCCATCGCCGCCGCCGCCGTGGCCGCCGCCCAGATCCATTTCCCGGCCCCCGTGACCCGCATCCTTGTCACCGGCGGCGGGCGGCACAACCCCACGCTGATGGCCGAGCTTCGCCGCCGCATGGCCTGCCCGGTGCTGCCGGTGGAAGATGTCGGCCTCGACGGCGACATGCTGGAAGCCCAGGCCTTCGCCTTCCTTGCCGTCCGCGTGCTGCGCAAGATGGCAACCTCCAGCCCAGACACCACCGGCGCCCCCGCGCTGGTGGGGGGCGGCCAGATCAGCCGGCCCGATTAAGCCGCCCGGCCAGAAGCGGCAGCGAATAGATCACCAGCGCCACCCAGATCAGGCTGAAGGCCAGGAGCTTCACCTTGCTGAACGGCTCATCGAAGACGAAGACCGCCGTCAGGAAGATCATCGTCGGCGCGATGTATTGCATGATCGCGATGGTCGACAGCGTCAGGCGCTTTGCCCCGTTGGCGTAGAACATCAGCGGGACGGCCGTCACCAGCCCGCAGCCGAGAAGCAGGATGTCATCCCACGCCACGCCCTGCCGGAAATGCGAGCTGCCCTGTGCCGACAGCCAGAACATGTATCCCAGAGCAGGGATCAGCAGGATCAGGATTTCCAGCGTGAAGCCCTGGTTCGGGCCGATCGGCAGCCGCCGCTTGAGATAGGCGTAAAAGCCCCAGGTCAGCGTAAGCCCAAGGGCCACCACCGGCAGCCGCCCGGCATCCCAGGTCAGGATGCCCACGGCAACCACTGCCAGCGCAATCGCCGCCATCTGCATGCGTCCCATCCGCTCGCCCAGCAGCACCGCGCCAAGGAAGATGGAAAACAGCGGGTTGATGTAATACCCCAGCGCCGCGTCCAGCGCGTGACCCGAACCGATGGCCCAGACATAGATCCCCCAGTTCACCGAAATCAGCGCCGCCGTCATCGCCGCCATCCCCAGCATCCGTGGCGAAACCAGAGCGGCCTTCAGATCCTGCGTCCGCCCGGTCCACCACAGCACCACCAACGCCACCGGGATCGACCAGAGCACGCGATGCGCGATCACCTCGGGCGGCGGGATATGCGCCAGCGCCTTCATGTACAGCGGCAGGAACCCCCAGAGGAGATAGGCCGTCAGCGCATAGAGAAAGCCGGGCAGGGTGTCGCCGCTGGACGCGGCCGGGCGGGGCGGGGCAGGGGTGTCGCTCATGCCTCCTGCCTACCGAAAGCCCTCGCCTCAGACCACCCCGATCTTGTGCCCCGCACAATCGCGGAAAATGTCACCCTTGGTGAGAGGTCGATCAAGACCCTGATAGGCACCGGCCCATCGAGACAAGATCGCCCTCAACCAACTCGCCCCGGCGCGTTGCACGGATGCAAACCCGGTCGCCGGGAACAAGCGTGGCGTAGCCGTCTCCCGCCGTCACCTTCAGCTCCGCTCCCTGATCCAGCCGGACATTGAACAAGCCTGTCGTGCCGCCGTATTTCGTCACGCTCACCTCAAAGGATCGGATTGATCCCGGCACATATCCCAGCGGCTCTCGATACGGATAGACCGAGGGAAAGATCATCAATCCTCCAAGCAGTGCGGTGACGAGTGCCGCCAGACCTAATGCCAAAATGTCCCGCTTGAAGATCATGTTGATGACATGATGGGGTGGCCCCCTCGGTGCAAGGCCTTACAACCGCCGCTCCAGATACTCCTTCGTAAACGCCGCATAGCCGTCGGCCGTCACCCGCAATTCCTTCCTCATCAACCCATGCACGTCCGGAAGCCGGTGGAACGGGACCGCAGGCCAGACATGATGCTCGACATGATAGGGCATGTTCCAGGCCAGCCAGCGCATGACCCGGTTGGTGAAGGTGGTCCTCGTGTTCTCGAACATGTTCGCCACCTGCGGACAGTCGCCATGCTCGGCCAAAAGATAGAGCCGCAGGAACGGTTGCCCCAGAACCGCCGGCAGGAACCAGGCCCAGAACAGCACCGGGCTCCAGACCAGGCTGGTCACGGCACAGAAGTAGCCAAATGCCATCCAGCGCGCTTCGGTGACGATGCGGCCCTTGGCGCTTTCGGGCAGATAGTCGCCCTCGGCGCGGCCCCGCAGCAGATCCGCCATCAGCCGCAGTTCCGATCCCCAATAGGGCAGGCCCGAGACATGCCAGACCCAGGCCCGCAGCGTCTCGGGCTTTTCCGCCAGAAGTTCGGGGTCCTTGCCCTCGATATTGGTCCAGCGGTGATGCGCAAGGTGGAAGTAGCGGAACCATTCAAACGGCAGCAGGATCAGAAACCCCGCCACACGCCCCGCCCAATCGTTCATCCAGCCGGTCCTGAACGGAGTCTTGTGCGTCGCCTCATGCTCCAGCGTGAACAGGAAGACGATCAGCGCCCCCTGCACCGGCAGCAGCAACCACCAGCCCGGGACGCCCGCCGCGATCAAACCGCCAGCGACAAGGATCGCCCCCAGATGGCCTGCCAGATGCAGCATCCCCGGACCGTCCTGCTTTTCCACCATCCGCTCGCGCAGATCACTCGGCAAAGCGGAAACAAACTCGCGGTGGTCCATCCGGGTCTCCCTCATCCTGCGCCGGTCCGGCCCGTCAGGGCTAGGCCCCAGACCTGACCGCGCCGCTGAACATGCTGCGCGAATGCCAGCAGCCAATGGATGATGGCGCAAGTCCAAACTTTAGCGGCTCACGCCTGCCGCCATTCCCCAGGCGCGAGGTCGTCCAGCGTCCAGTCGCCGACCCGCCAGCGGATCAGCCGCAGACAGGGCAACCCCACCGCCGCGCACATCCGCCGGACCTGCCGGTTCCGCCCCTCACGGATGGTCAGCTCGATCCAGCCGTCAGGCACCGTCTTCCGCACCCGGATCGGCGGCACCCGGGGCCACAGCCACACGGGTTCCTCCACCGCCTTCGCCCGCGCAGGCAAGGTCGGCCCGTCGTTCAACTCCACCCCGGCGCGCAGGCGTTCCAAGGCGGCCTCCGTCACCACCCCCTCCACCTGCGCAAGGTAGGTCTTTTCCAGCTTGTGTTTGGGGTCCGCAATCCGCGCCTGCAGCTTGCCCTCGTCGGTCAGGACCAGAAGCCCCTCGGAATCCCGGTCCAGCCGCCCGGCCGGATAGACCCCCTTCACGGGCACGAAATCCGCCAGCACTGCCCGCTCCCCCTCGCGGGAGAACTGGCACAGCACGTCATAGGGCTTGTTCAGCAGGATCAGCATCGGCAACAGCGTTAGGCGGGATCGGCCTTCGCCTCAACCCGGTGATCCCCCGCAAACACGCTGACATCCTGCGCCAGCAGGATCGCGAAAGGCCGGGTCGAGGCGAAGCTTGCCATGATGATCGCGATGATCGAGGTCAGCGGGATCGCAAGGATCGCCCCCGCGATGCCCCAGATCGCCGACCACAGGGCCAGCGCCACCAGCACCACGAAGGGCGACATGTTGACCTTGCGCCCGATCATCCGCGGCTCCAGCGCATTGCCGACCCAGACCTGCATCGCCGTCAGCAGGAGGCCCACGCCGATGGTGGTCTGGATCGAGCCGAATTGCGCCATCGTCAGCGCGACCGGGAAGACCACGCCCAGAAGCGAGCCGACATAGGGAATGTAGTTCAGCACCCCGATCAGCACCGCCCAGAACAGCGCGAAGTCGACGCCGAACACCCAGAGCACCAGATAGGACAGGGTCGCCAGGATGATGTTCACCAGCGTCTTCACCGCCAGATAGTCGCTGATCGCGCCATTGACCTGCGCCACGATTTTTGACGCTCGGATGCCGCGTTCGCCGGGCAGGGCGACGGCGATCTTGTGGGCGAAATCGCCGCGCTCGCCCATCAGGAACATCGCATAGACGACTACCATCGTGATCAGCCCCGCCGCCGCCGCGATGGAGCCAAGCGCAAGGCTGGCAAAGCGTTGCAGCGGCAGGCCGTCGACCAGATCCTTCCACATCTTCTGCCAGTCGGGGTTGTCGACACCGACGACCGAGGCAAGCTGCGTCAAGAGCGCGTTCAGGTTCTGCAGATAGGAGGGCATCCGCCCGGCCAGCTGTTCCGCGGTCGAGACCATGACGCCGCCCAGAAACAGCATCGCCACGAGAAAGGCGATCAGCACAAGGCAGCGGCGGAGCCAGCCTGGCAGCTGCGCGCCGCCGGGCAGGCGGGTCAGCGCCTCGCTGGCGGCGACAAGGACATAGACCGAGATGACGGCCAGCACGATCGGCAGCAGGACCGATTTTCCGATGGCCATGAAGAATCCGACCAGCGCGATCAGCGCCAGTGCCAGAACCACGGCCAGCAGGCCACGGAGGGGGTCGGCGGCTGTGGCCTTTTGCGGCTCCATACGGGATTCTCCTGACTCGTGATCTGCAATCGGGGGCGGGCCGGACCTGCGGTTCCCCGCCGGGTGATGCTTAACATCCCCGGGCCGGATCGCCATACCTGATTCGCGCAAGTCCCCTTATGGCGCAGCCCATTGCAAGCAGTCGCGGGCCGTGCAAGCCTTCGCCCATGACCCAGACCCTGATCATCGGAGCCGGCATCACCGGCGCGGCGCTGGCCTACCAGCTGTCCCGGCGCGGCGAGCCTGTCACCATCGTCTCGACGCATGCGGAAGGCGGCCTTGCTTCGGCGGCAAGCTTCGGCTGGCTCAACGCCTCCTATTTCCTCAACCATCCGCACTACCGCCTGCGCTACGAAGGCATGGCTGCCCACCGCCGCCTGACCGAAGCCCTGACCGGCCTGCCGACGACATGGCAAGGTTGCCTCTGGTACGAGGCGACGGGCGATGCGCAGGCTGAAACCGCCTCGGACCTTCAGGCCCTCGGCTATCAGGTCGAACAGCTGACCCGTGCGCAGGTGAAGGACCGCCTGCCCGCGCTCGGCCCGGTTCCGGACTCCGCGCTCTTCTTCCCCGAGGAGGGCGTATCCGACCCCGCGACCCTTGCGCGCGCGCTGATCAGGGCGTCCGGCGCAAAGGTGATCCGGGCCACCGTGCAGGACCTGACTGTCGAAAGCGGCAGGGTGACCGGGGTGCTGACCGACCTCGGCGCGATGCCTGCAAGCCGCGTGATCCTTGCCACCGGCACCGGCACGCCCGAACTTCTGGCACCGCTCGGCTACAGGCTGCCGATGCTGAAACGCCCCGGCCTGATGATCGCGACCAACCCGCTGCCGCCGGTCTGCCCGGTGATCCTCGCCACGCCGGATCAGGAGGTCAGGCAGGACGCCGAAGGCCGCCTGATCGCCCCCGCTTCCGCCGGGCATCAGTCCGACAGTGCTGAATCGCTGGGATCTTTCCCGGTGGTGGTGAACGCAACCCTGCAGCGGCTGCGCACATTGTTCCCGGGTCAGCACATCCATTTCGCGCATCAGGCGATGGCCCTGCGCCCGGTGCCCGGCGACGGATTGCCGGTCGTGGGGCAGGGGCCGGTTGACGGCCTCTGGATCGCCGTCATGCATTCCGGGGCCACGCTGGCGCCGGTGGTGGCAGAACTTCTCGCCGCCGAGATCGCGGGCGAGGGGCAAAGCCCGCTCCTCGCCGAATTCCGCCCGAACCGCCCGTTCTGACCGCTCAGTTCGACTTCGGGCAATAGCCGCCGCGCAGACACTGCAGCGCCGGCTTGACGTTGGCAGCTTTGGTGTCAAGCAGCGGCTGGCAAAGTCCGGCGGCCAGCTGATACCCCGCAGCAGTCTTCTTCAGCCAGACCAGCCCACGCTTGCCCGGCAGCCAATCTGCCAGATCCGCCGTGTTGTACCCGCCGGCGATATCGCTGAAATCGGGAAATATCAGCGTCACCCCGGTCTCGAACGGCTTGTCAAAAGCCCGGCGCGAGAAGCCGTGGCCAGTGAATTTGGCAGTCCAGACTTCCGCTCCGCCCGGATAACCTTCGGCCTTCGCCCGGGTCTTCTTCAGGTCCAAAAAGGCTCCAAAGACCAGGACATAGGTCTCTTCCGCAGCCTGGTATCGCCAGTAGGCGTCGCGGATCGAGTATTCCTCACAAGACAGCGCAACGGCGGGAACCGGGGAAAGCGCCATCAGCGCCGCCAGAAGTCCCGCCGCTGCTTGTTTCATGCTATCAGCCTTTCAGGATGCTCCGCCCGGCATATTCCGCCGTCTCGCCCAGCATTTCCTCGATCCGGATCAGCTGGTTGTACTTTGCCAGACGATCCGACCGCGACAAGGAGCCGGTCTTGATCTGCCCGCAGTTCGTCGCCACTGCGAGGTCGGCAATCGTCGAATCCTCGGTCTCACCCGAGCGGTGGCTCATCACATTGGTGTACCCTGCGCGATGGGCCATATCGACGGCCTGCAGCGTTTCGGTCAGCGTGCCGATCTGGTTCACCTTGACCAGCATGGAATTGGCGATGCCCTTGGCGATCCCCTCGCCCAGACGGCGCGGGTTGGTCACGAAGAGGTCGTCGCCCACCAACTGGATCTTCGACCCCAGAACTTCGGTCAGCATCTTCCAGCCGTCCCAGTCGTCCTCGGCCATGCCGTCCTCGATCGAGATGATCGGATAGTCGCTGCACAGGCCCGAAAGGAACTCGACATTCTCGACCGAGGACAGGGATTTGCCCTCGCCCTTCATCTCGTACTTGCCGCCCTTGAAGTATTCGGTCGCGGCGCAGTCCAGCGCGAGGTACATGTCCTCGCCCGGCTTGAAGCCAGCCTTCTCGATGGATTTCAGAATGAAATCAAGCGCGTCACGGGCAGAGTTGAGGTTGGGCGCGAAGCCGCCCTCGTCGCCGATCCCGGTGTTGTGACCAGCCTGCTGAAGTTCCTTCTTCAGCGTGTGGAACACTTCCGACCCCATCCGCACCGCTTCGCGGATGTCCTGGGCGCCGACCGGCATGATCATGAATTCCTGGATGTCGATCGGGTTGTCGGCATGCTCGCCGCCGTTGATGATGTTCATCATCGGCACCGGCAGGATGCGGGCCGAAGTGCCGCCGACATAGCGGTACAGGGGCTGCGCCGTGAACTCTGCCGCCGCCTTCGCCACCGCCAGGGACACGCCAAGGATCGCGTTGGCCCCAAGCCGCGACTTGTTCGGCGTCCCGTCCATCTCGATCATCGTGCGGTCGATGCCAACCTGCTCGGTCGCGTCAAAACCCACGATCTCTTCGGCGATTTCGCCGTTCACCGCCGCCACGGCCTCCAGTACGCCCTTGCCCTTGTAGCGGTTCTTGTCGCCGTCCCGCCGTTCGTTCGCCTCATGCGCGCCCGTGGATGCGCCCGAAGGCACCGCGGCCCGGCCCATGGAGCCGTCTTCCAGCGTGACGTCCACCTCGACCGTCGGGTTGCCCCGGCTGTCCAGAATCTCGCGGGCGTGAATGTCGATGATCGTGCTCATGGGGGTTCCTCAAGGCCGAAATGAATGCTCTCAAAGGCCCTTTACCCCGGCTTAAGGCATGAGGGAAGCGCGTTTCCGCCTTCGTTCCCGGGCAAAGGCGTAAAGCCCCGACCCCACCACGATGGCCGCGCCGATGAGTGTCGTCCCGGCAGGCCGCTCGCCCAGAAAGATCATGGCGATCACCATCGCGAAGACCAGCCGGGTGTAGCGGAAGGGTGCGACGACCGACACTTCGCCAAGCCGCATCGCCGCGACCCCCGCGTAGTAAC
>JAFLCY010000001.1 GCA_017303485.1 Rhodobacterales bacterium | reverse complement strand
GAAGGGCGGAGAACTGACGCCGGCCAAGGCCGGGCGGGCGATGCAGGTCGAACGGCACGACTACACCGACCTTGCGCCGCAGAACGGCAAGCGCACCCAACCGATGCGCGGCTTCGACGCGATCTACACCGACATCGTCGACTACATTGTCCGCTGCACCCACCTGATCTGGGACGAACGCGACATCGGCCTGATCTACACCCATTACACCCACAACTGCGTACTCTACGGCACCACCGGCACCCTTTACACGCGTGAGGAGGTCGTCCGCGACACGATCCAGCGGCTCGTCAGCTTCCCCGAACGTCGCGGCATGGCGACCCACGTCATCTGGAAAGGGAACGAGGACGATGGCTTCTACACCTCGCACCTTGTCACCGGCACCGGGCGGCACAGCCAGAACGGCCACCTCGGCCCCGCCACGGGCCGCATGTTCACCAGCCGCACCATCGCCGACTGCATGATCTACGAGAACAAGATCTACCGCGAATGGGTCGTCGCCGACACCACCGCGATCTTGCAGCAGCTGGGCCTCGACGTGCAGGCCTATGCCGAGCGCATTGCGAAGTCCGCCTTCGACAAGGGCATGGTTTCCTTGGATATCGGCGAAAACCGCCACATGATCGGCCAGTATCCGCCCGAAGCGGAACCCGACCTCTCTATTGCATCGACGGACCTTGAACGCCACACGCTGCGCTGGCTGCACGACGTCTTCAACCGCAAGATGCTGGGCACCATCGCCAAGGTCTACGCGCCCACCGCCCAGTACCACGGCCCCCTGATGGTCGAGCTTTACGGCCACGCCGCGATCATCCACCAGACCCTCGGCCTGATCGGCTCGATCCCCGACGCCGCCTTCACCGTCCACCACATCTGCACCACCCCCTGCGAGGAGGGTGGCGAAAAGGTCGCTGTCCGCTGGATCATGGAAGGCCACCACATCGGCTATGGCATCCTGAACCACCTCGGCGCCCCCACCGGCAAGCGGGTGCAGATCATGGGCATCACCCATTTCCACTACAAGAACGGCAAGATCGTCGACGAATGGCGCGTCTATGACGAAGCCTCGGCCCTGGTTCAGGTGAAGCTTGCGCAGATGGCCGACGTCAAGGCGGCAGGACTGTCGGCCGAAGCCTGATCCCGAATCTTCGCATCCGGGAACGGCCCGCCTTTGGCGGGCCGTTTCCATTTGCTCACCCCCTGCGGCGCCCTGTCGCATATAGTATTTGCAATCGTATGCAAAAAGTGTTTAGCTTCCCCGAAGGCAACGACCACTGGTCCGCCGCCATTTCAGAATCAACCGGCGAGCATGCTTTCGCCAGCAGAGGGGAACAGACGACCATGAAGATCACCAGAACCTTCGCGGCGGGCGCTGTCAGCCTGGCCGCCCTCATCGCCGCTTCCACCGCATTCGCCGATTGTGGCATCGAGGGCAAAGGCTCGGTCCGCATCCTGTCGAATGACTTCGAGGCGTTGCGCATCGTCAACGATGTGGCGCTGTCCTGCGCCACCGCCGATATCAAGGTGACCGCCAACGCCACGGCGGAACACAAGAACATCCAGGGTCCCGCCCTGACCGTGAACCCGGCCGAATACACCGTCGCCGTGGTCGCCAACAACTCGATCGTTCCCCTGCTGAACGACGACCTGATCCGCCCGCTTGACGATCTGGTCGCCAAATACGGCGCGTCCCTGCAGCCGAACCAGCTGATCAAGATCGACGGCAAGATCATGGCCATCGCCTTCATGGGCAACGGCCAGCACCTGTTCTACCGCAAGGACATCCTGGAAAAGGCCGGTGTCGCCGTTCCTACCAGCTATGAGGAAATGCTCGCCGCCGCGCAGGCGATCAAGGACGCAGGGCTGATGGACTATCCGCTGGCCGCTTCCGACAAGCCCGGCTGGGACCTCGCGGCGGAATTTGTGAACCTGTACCTCGGCACCGGCGGCGAGTTCTTCGCCCCCGGCAGCGCCGAACTGGCCATCGACAACGACAACGGGCGCAAGGTGCTGGAAACCATGCGCGCGATGACCGGCTTCATGAATCCGGACTACCTGACCTATGACGCGAACGAGCTGAACAAGATCTGGGACGCCGGCAACGTCGCCATGATGAACCAGTGGGGCTCGCTGGCGGGCGCCGCGGTCGATCCGGCCAAGGCCAATCCCGACGTCGCCGCCAACACAGGCTTCGCGGCTGCCCCGACCATCGGTGGCGGCACGATCCCGGCGGCGGCGCTCTGGTGGGACGGCTTCACCATCGCCAAGAACATCTCGGATGACGATGCGGCCGCGTCCTTCCAGGCCATGGTCAAGGGCATCTCGCCCGAGACCGTCGCCGCCCATCCCGACGCCGCGACCTGGCTGGTGGCAGGGTTCCAGCCCGGCCCGACCGCTGTCGGTGTCATCGGCAACGCCACGGGCGGCGCGCGGGCCTATCCGATGCAGCCCTACATGGGCCTGTTGCATACCGCGCTTTCCTCCGAACTCGCCGACTTCATTGCCGGCAAGGAAGATGCCGACCAGGCGCTTGCCGATGTGAAGGCCGCCTATGATGCCGCGGCGAAGGAAGGCGGCTTCCTGAAGTAACGGCGCGTCCCCCGCGCCTTGCCCGGTCGCAACGCTCCCTTGCGGCCGGGCTTCTTTCACCCCCATCCTTGCCCTGCGTCTTCCGATCCCGTGGCATTGTCGCCCCTCACCTCAGGATTCCCAGATGCCGCACCGCACCTTCTTCGTCTTCATCTTCCCCTCGATCCTCGCGATGGTGCTGTTCATCACGCTGCCCATCGTGTCGGTCGTGGTGCAGTCGCTTTTCGTCCAGCATGAGGCCGTGCTGATCACTGTCGAAAACTGCACCCCCTTCGGCTGCGAAAGTCAGACGCGGGTGGATACCGAGGCAATGGCGAAGCTGCGGGTCGAACAGCCCCTTGGCCAGTTCGCAGGCTTTGCCAACTACCTGAACCGCAACCACCTCGCTGTCGCCGAGATCCGCCAGATCCTCTCGGTGAACAACGGCTTCGGCGACGTGGTGGCCCGCATCTTCAACCTGCCCTTCTACAAGGCGCTCAGCTTCACGCTCGTCTACTGCTTCCTCGTCACGCCGCTCGCAATGGCCCTCGGCTTTGCCATCGCGCTGGCGGTGAACACGCTCCCGGGTCTGTTGAAAGGCCCGACCATCTTCGTCTCGATCCTGCCGATGATCATCACGCCGCTGGTCGGCTCCCTGATCCTCGCCTGGATGTTCAACCCCTCCGGCATCCTCGGGGCAACCCTGCAAAGCCTGACGGGCGACCCCACGCTCTCCCTCCGCGCCTCGCCTATGCTGACCTGGATCGTGCTTCTGGTCTATGGCGTCTGGACCAACGGCCCTTTCTCCTTCGTCGTCTTCTATGCCGGACTACAAACCGTCCCGCAGGACACCGTGGAAAGTGCCAAGATCGACGGAGCAAGCCGGTGGGAGGTCACCCGCCATGTCGTCATCCCGCATCTGGCGCCGCTCGCCACCTTCGTCGCCCTCGTGCAGTTGATGGACAACTTCCGCGTCTTCGAGCCCATCGTCGGCTTCTCCGCCGAGGCGAACGCCACCTCGCTCAGCTGGCTTGTCTTCAATGATCTCGTCGGCCAGGACGCCCAGCTTTTCGGCTCTGCCGCCTCGACCTCGGTGATCACCATCATCGGCGTCCTGATCCTTCTCACCCCCGTCCTCCGCCGCACCTGGCGCGAGTTCAACCGGAAGGTGGTCTAGCCATGTCCGTCGCCACCCGCCGCCCCGCCGCGCTGAACGCCCTGATCGTCGCCTTCCTGGTCCTCTGGGTCATTGCCGCCGCCTTTCCTTTCGCCTGGACGGTCTGGGGCAGCTTCAAGGTCGAGGCCGACTTCTTCTCGCGCCAGTCCTGGTGGATGGCGATCGAGGGCGTCCGCACCCAGGCCCAGACCGGCAGCGCCTTCACCCTTGCAGGCTATGAGGGCGCTTGGATCAAGAACGAATTCTGGAAGGCCGCGATCAACACGCTGATCGTGACGCTTTCGGTCACGCTCATCTCCCTGACCATCGGCACTTTGGGGGGCTACGCTCTCGCCCGCTCCGGCTACCGCTACGCCTTCTGGATCCTCATCGCCGCGCTCATCTTCCGCGCCATGCCGCATATCACGCTGGTCTCTGGCTACATGCTGCCCTTCTTCCAGCTGAACATCTGGGGCGTCCTGCCCACGACGATCATCGTTCTTGTCGCCATCAACCAGCCCTTCACGCTCTGGATGCTGCACTCCTTCTTCCTGTCGATCCCCAAGGACCTCGACGAAAGCGCGATGGTCGACGGCTGCACCCGCTTCCAGGCCTTCCGCATGGTGATCATCCCCGTGATGTGGCCCGGCGTGATCACCACCGGCCTCTTCTCCTTCCTCCTCGGCTACAACGACTTTGCCGTGACCTCGATGCTCCTCAGCCAGCAGAACCAGACCATGGTCCCGAAGATCGCCAGCTTCCTCGGCTCGATCCAAAACGAGGGCAATGTGATGTTCGCCGTCGCCGCTGTCGTCTCGGCCACCGTGCCGCTGTTCATCCTCGTCCTCTTCTTCCAGCGCCAGATCGTCTCGGGTCTGACCGCTGGCGCCGTCAAAGGATAATCCCATGGCCCAGATCCGTCTCGTGAACGTCAGCAAGCGCTGGGGCAACTATGTCGGCGTCGACAATTTCAACCTCGACATCGCCGATGCCGAGTTCCTCGTCCTCCTCGGCCCCTCCGGCTGCGGCAAGACCACCACCATGCGCATGATCGCCGGGCTGGAAGACGTGACCGACGGCGAAATCTGGATCGGCGACCGCATGGTCAACCAGCTGGAACCCAAGGATCGCGACATCTCGATGGTGTTCCAGAGCTACGGCCTCTATCCCAACCTCACGGTCTACGAAAACATCCGCTTCCCCCTGCGCGTCCGTCGCATCCCGCAATCCGAGCACCACGACCGCGTGATGAAAGCGGCCGAGATGGTCGAGCTTGGCCCCTTCCTTGACCGCCGCCCCGCTGCGCTGTCCGGCGGCCAGCGCCAGCGCGTCGCCCTGGCCCGCGCCATCGTCCGCGAGCCGAACGCCTTTCTGATGGACGAACCCCTGTCGAACCTTGACGCGAAACTCCGTGTCTCGACCCGCGCGCAGATCAAGAACCTGCACCACACCCTGAAGCGCACGACGATCTACGTCACCCACGACCAGATCGAGGCGATGACCCTCGCCGACCGTGTCGTCGTCATGGACCATGGCATCGTCCAGCAGGTCGGCACCCCGACCGAAATCTACGACCGCCCCGCCAACACCTTCGTCGCCAGCTTCATCGGCTCTCCCGCCATGAACCTGGTCGGGGGCGAAATCACCGACAGCACCTTCCGCGCCAAGGGAATCACGATCCCCGGCCTTGCCTCCAAAGGTCCGGTCACGCTGGGTTTCCGCGCCGAGGATGTCAGCGTCGTCGCCGAAGGCGGCCAGCTTGTCGCGCCGGTCTATTCGATGGAGCTTCTGGGCGACGCAACGCTTGTCTCTGTCCGCATTGGTGAGGCGCTGATCTCTGTCCGCGCGCCCAAGGATTTCCGTATCGACATCGGCGCCCCGCTGCATGTCGAGATCCCCTCCGACAAGATCCACCTTTTCGACGCCAAGTCCGGAACCCGGCTGACCCCATGACAGGCTTGCCCGCAGCGCCCGCATGGTCAAAGACTGACCGCGCACAGCGGAGGACTTGCATTGGCGGCTGAGAAGATCACTTCACTGGAAGTTGCGGCCCTTGCCGGGGTCAGCCAGTCGGCTGTCAGCCGCGTCTATACGCCGGGATCGTCCGTCTCGAAGAAGACCGCCGAAAAGGTGCTGGCCGCCGCTGCCCAGCTTGGCTACCGCCCGAACGTCCTGGCCCGGGCGATGAAGTCGGGCAAAAGCCGGATCATCGGCCTCGTCGTCGCCTATCTGGAAAACTACTTCTACCCCGAGATGGTCGAGCGCCTTTCGGTCGAACTCCAGAAAGTCGGCTACCACGTCCTGATCTTCCTCGCCCCGGTCAATGTGGCAAACGTCGACAAGGTCGTCAGCGAGATCATGGATTATCAGGTCGACGGCATCGTCCTCGCCTCGGTCTCCCTCTCGTCCGAACTCGCGGCGCGCTGCCAGTCCACCGGCATCCCCGTGGTCCTTTTCAACCGCGGCCATGCCGACAAGAACCTCTGCTCCGTCACCTCCGACAACCACGCCGGGGGGAAGGCGCTGGCCGACTATCTCTGCTCCTTGGGGCATGAGCGCATCGCCTACATCGCCGGATTTTCCGGGGCGACCACCCAGATCGATCGTGAGGCCGGGTTCCGTGCCGGTCTGGCCGAGGCTGGGAAAGAACTCTTCGCCCGCGCCGAGGGCAACTTCGACTACCGCACCGCCCAGGCCGCCGCTCGCGAGCTTTTCGCCACCTCGCGCCGTCCCGATGCCGTCTTCGTCGCCAATGATCACATGGCCTTTGCCGTGATGGACGTGCTGCGCTTCGAACTGGGTCTGAAGGTCCCCGAGGATGTCTCCGTGGTGGGTTTCGACGACGTCCCCCCCGCCGCCTGGCCGGCCTACAACCTCACCACCTTTCGCCAGCGGGTAAACCAGATGGTCGCGGAAACCGTGGCCATGCTGCTTGCCCGGATCGACGGCGACAGCGCAGGCTCGCCTCATGTCGTCCTCGGCGGAGAGCTTGTCATCCGCGGCTCCACCCGCCGTTACGGGACCAAGCGATGAAAGGCGACCTCACCGAAGTCGAGTTCCGGGCCCGTCTTGCCGCCCTGGGTCTCCTCCTCGACGACAAGGCCTTCGCCGCCGCCTGGAAGGGCGCGCAGCATCTGCGTGGCGAAGTCGCCAAGGTGCAGGCCTGCCTGGCCCTGCCGGAATGACCGACCCCGCCGACCTTTCCCTGCCCGAGGCCGCCGCTGCGCTCCGCGCCGGCACCCTGACCTCCCATGCGCTGACCATGGCCGTTCTTGCCCGGATCGCGGCGCGCAATCCGCGCCTGCACGCCTTCACTCATGTAGCCGCTGATGCTTTGGAGCAGGCCGACCGCGCCGATGCGATGCTTGTGGCCGGTGACCCCGGCCCGCTCTGCGGCCTTCCCGTCGCGGTGAAGGACCTGATCGACGTGGCAGGCCAACCCGCCAGTTCCGGCTCTCGCGTCCTTCAGGGCCGCATCGCCGATACCGACGCCCCCGCCATTGCCCGCCTGCGCGCCCAAGGTGCCGTCCTGATCGGCAAGGTTGCCACCTACGAATTCGCCATGGTTGGCCCCGACCTCACCCTGCCGGATCCGCCCGCCCGGAACCCGTGGAACCCGGCCCACATAACCGGCGGTTCCTCCTCCGGTTCCGCTGCTGCCGTTGCAGGTGGTCTCGTGCGACTGGCCATCGGCACCGACACCGGCGGATCGATCCGTTCGCCCTCGGCCTACTGCGGCTCAGTCGGCCTGAAGCCGAGCTATGACCGCATCAGCAGGGCAGGGGCCTTTCCGCTCTCCCCCAGCCTCGACCACACCGGACCGCTGGCTGCAACGGTCGAAGAAGCCGCCCTCGCCCTTGATGCGATGACCGAGAGCGACTGGCGCCCCGCTTCTTCCCGGCTCGGCCAATCCATTGCTGGCCTGACCATCGGCTATGCCCGCGAATGGTTCGCCGACGACCCGCAGGCCAGTGAAGCCCTGGTCCGCGTGATGGACGAAGCAGCCTCGACCCTCTCCCTCCTCGGTGCGCGGATCAGGCTGGTCACGCTTCCCGCCTATGCGCCCTATGAAGCCGCCGCCTCGATCATTCTCCACGCCGAGGCGCTGGACGAACACCGCGCGCTGATCCGCGACCACGCGGCAGACTACGGCCGCCCGACCCTGCAATGCCTCGCCTTCGGGGTCGCTCTCGATGCCGAGGATTAGGCCCTCGCCCGGCGGGCGCAAACCCGCCTGACCGCCGAAATGCTTCAGGCGATGGACGGCTGTGACCTGGTCCTCACCGCCACGACCCTGACGCCCGCGCTCCCCTTCTCGGCTTTCGACGGCGAGAAGGCCGTCTGGACTCCGATGCGCACGATCCCTTTCAATCTGACTGGCCAGCCCGCGCTGTCGCTGCCGGCCGGATTCGAGAACGGCCTGCCGCTGGGCATGCAACTCATTGCACGGATCGGTGACGAAGACCTCCTCTGCGCCGCAGGCCACGCCTATGAGCGGGCAACCGACCATTCCGTCCAGCGCCCGCCCCTCTGACGGGCCGCTCCTCGCTCGACCGACCGACGAGCGCACGAAGTGCGACGAGGAGGCGTCACCACAAGATCATTCTGAAGCGCTGGAAAAGTTAGGACCGCACTCACGTGCGATCCTAACCAAATGACCTGAAAAGCTGTCCCCGCGCGGGCAGCCTATCGAACCTGCATCCGGTCCAGCCGCAGCTGCGCCGCCCGCCGGTGCCCCTCCAACCCCTCCGAGGCCGCCTGCCGCGCGGCGGGTGGCGCGACTTGCTTCACCCCCTCCTCGGTCAGCCATTGGTGGGTGGCGATCTTAACATAGGCCCCGACCCATAGGCCGCCCGTATACCGCCCCGCCGCCATCGTCGGCAGGGTATGGTTCGTCCCGGAACACTTGTCCGAATAGACCACCGAGGCCAGCTCGCCGATGAACAGCGACCCATAGTTCGTCAGCTTCTTCGCCAACCCATGCGGGTCGCGGGTATGAACCTGCAGATGCTCGGCTGCGATCCAGTCGGAATAGGCGATCATCGCTGCCTCGTCCTCGCAGACCGCAATCTCACCATAGTCCGCCCAGGCCGGAGCCGCGACCGAGGCTGTTGACAGCCCTGCCAGCTGCCGTTCCACCTCGACCACCACCGCCTCGGCCAGCTTCCGGTCCGTCGTGATCAGCCCCACCCGGGTCCGCACATCATGCTCGGCCTGGGCCAGAAGATCGGTCGCGATCATCTCCACATCCCCGGTCTCATCCGCGAGGATGTAGATCTCCGACGGTCCCGCCAGCTGGTCGATCCCCACCGGCCCGAACACCTGCCGCTTCGCTTCGTTCACGAAGGCATTGCCGGGCCCCATGATCTTCATCACCGGCGGCACCGAGTCCGTCCCATAGGCCATCGCCGCAATCGCCTGCGCGCCCCCGATCCGGAACACCCGGTCTGCCCCGGACAGGTGACACCCCGCCACCATCGCCTGATGGGCGTTCGGCGGCAGGCAGGCGATGACCTCCTTCACCCCCGCGACCTTGGCCGGAACGATGGTCATGATCGGTGCGGACAGAAGCGGAAAGCGACCGCCCGGCACGTAGCAGCCCACGCGGTCGATCGGGATCACCCGATGGCCCATGAAGACGCCCGGCAGCGATTCCATATCCAAGGGAAGGATCGTCGCCAGCTGCGCCTCGGCAAACCGCCGCACGTTGGCGATGGCGAATTCGGTGTCCTTGCGGGTTTGCGGATCGAGTGCAGCGACCGCTGCCTCCCGCTCGGCCATGCTGATTTCCAAAGCCACGACTTCAGCCTTGTCAAATTTGGCGGAATATTCCCGTACTGCCGCGTCGCCACGGGTCTTCACGTCAGCCAGAACCCCTGCAACCAGTTCGGCGACCGGCTTGTTGTCATTTTCGGCGCTGCGGCCAGGTGACTTGACCCAGGCAACCTTTGCGGAAGGATAGGCTTCGGACGAGGCAGACATCATAGCTCCTTTCGGCCCGACAGCCGGGCATGACTCTTTCCGTTGTTCTACTCATTTTTGCATACGTCTGCAAACCTTGTTTTCTGGGGCTACGCACGAAAATGATTGCTCTGCGGCGCGCCTATGCGTGACGCGACCGCAGTTGCCACTTGCCATCCAGCCCATCGATGCTCTAAACATATTGCAAACGTATTCAAATGAGGCTCCCATGGCGATCACCTGGCTTAAGCACGGCAAGCCCGAGGCGGAACGGGCCGCCGACGATGCCCAGGTCCGCGCCACTGTCGAATCCGTCCTGGCCGATATTTCCGCCCGCGGCGACGCCGCCGTGCGCGAGCTGTCGGTGAAGTTCGACAAATACGACCCGCTCGCCTTCCGTCTCACCCCGTCCGAGATCGAGGCTGCCGTCCAGAAGGTCGCCCCGCGTGACATTGAAGACATTCGCTTTGCCCAGACCCAGATCCGCCGTTTTGCCGAGGTCCAGCGCGCCAGCATGACGGATGTGGAGGTCGAGACCCTTCCCGGCGTGATCCTTGGCCACCGCAACATCCCCGTCCAGTCGGTCGGCTGCTACGTGCCCGGCGGCAAGTTCCCCATGGTCGCCTCTGCCCACATGTCCGTCCTGACCGCCTCGGTCGCTGGCGTGCCCCGGATCATCGCCAGCGCGCCCCCGGTGAACGGCGCGCCGCACCCGGCCATCGTCGCCGCCATGCACATGGGTGGCGCGCATGAGATTTACGTCCTTGGCGGCATGCAGGCCGTGGGCGCGATGGCCATCGGGACCGAGACCATCAAGCCGGTCGACATGATCGTCGGCCCCGGCAATGCCTATGTCGCGGAAGCCAAACGGCAGCTTTACGGCCGCGTCGGCATCGACCTTTTCGCCGGGCCGACCGAAACGATGGTGATCGCCGACGACACCGTGGATGCCGAAATGTGCGCGACCGACCTCCTTGGCCAGGCGGAACACGGCTACAACTCGCCCGCCGTACTGGTGACCAATTCCCGCAAGCTGGCCGAAGGTACGTTGGCGGAAATCGACCGATTGCTGACCATCCTGCCCACCGCCGCCACGGCATCCGTCAGCTGGCGCGACTATGGCGAGGTCATCCTTTGCGGCACCCATGACGAGATGCTGGCGGTCGCCAATGACATCGCATCCGAGCATGTGCAGGTCATGACCGACCGCGACGACTGGTATCTGCAGAACATGCACAGCTACGGCGCGCTTTTCCTTGGCCCCCGGACCAACGTTGCGAACGGGGACAAGGTGATCGGCACGAACCACACGCTGCCGACCAAGAAGGCCGGGCGTTATACTGGCGGGCTTTGGGTTGGCAAGTTCCTGAAAACCCACAGCTATCAGCGCATCACAACCGACGCTGCCGCCGCGCAGATCGGCGAATACGGCAGCCGTCTCTGCATGCTGGAGGGCTTCGTCGGGCATGCAGAACAATGCAACATCCGCGTCCGGCGCTATGGTGGGAAAAATGTCCCCTATGGAGCCGCCGCGACATGACCCTGCCCCGCACGCCTTCGTTCCGTCTGGATGGCCGCCGCGCCTTGGTCGCTGGCGCCTCCTCCGGCATCGGCGCCGCTTGCGCCGTGGCCCTGGCGGAACAGGGGGCGCAGGTGACGCTTTGTGCGCGGCGCGAAGCCGAGCTGCGGGCGCTGGCCGATGAACTGCGCAGCGCGGGGATGCAGGCAGAAATCCTGCCGCTGGATATCACCGACATTTCCGCTACCGAGGCCGCCCTTGCCGCCCGCCCTGCGTTTGACGTGCTGGTGAACTCTGCCGGTCTGGCCCGCCATTCCCCGGCGACCGAAACAACCCCGCAGGACTACGATGCAGTCACCGACCTGAACGTACGCGCGGCCTATTTCCTGACCCGCACCGTCGCGAAGGGCCTGCTGGCCGAGGGCAAGCCCGGAAGCCTGATCAACATCACCAGCCAGATGGCCCATGTCGGCGGCATCGACCGGGCGGTCTATTCCGCGACCAAGCACGCGGTCGAAGGCATGACCAAATCGATGGCCATCGAATGGGGGCCGCATGGCGTTCGCGTCAATACCATCGCGCCGACCTTCATCCGCACGGCGCTGACAGCCCAGACCTTTGCCAATCCCGAGCGGGCCGCCTGGATCGCCTCCAAGATCAAGCTGGGCCGCGTGGGCGAGGTCGAGGACATCATGGGCGCTGTCGCCTTCCTTGCTTCGGACGCGGCGGCGCTGATCACCGGAACCTCATTGATCGTCGATGGCGGCTGGACCGCCGACTGAAGGAACATCATGGCGTCACGCTTTGCCAACCTGCCCGACTACATTCAGGGCGTCACCTGGGAAATCTGGGAAGGCCGCCAGATTTCCTCGCTGCATCAAGCCTATGGCAAGGACATGATCGCCCGGTCCACGCTGGGCGTCATGGTCGGCGCGGGGGACGTGATCAACGACACGCTGGCGTCGCTGGCCGCTTTCCCGGATCGGCAGATCTATGGCGATGACGTGATCTGGTCGGGGGATGACAGCGCGGGATACCTGTCCTCGCACCGATCGATGATCATCGGGACGCATAGCGGCCACGGGGTCTTTGGCCCGCCGACCGGGAATGTCGTCGCGGCGCGCTGCATCGCCGATTGCTACGTCAAGGACGACGTGATCCTGGACGAATGGCTGTGTTACGACATGGCCGCGATGGTGCGCCAGCTGGGCCACAGCCCGGAAAGCTGGGCCCGCGCCAGCATCGCGCGGGAAGGCGGGGCGGACAGCGCACGCCGTCCCTTCACGCCCGACATTGACCTGCCAGGTCCCTACAAGGGGCGCGGCAACGACCACCCGCTGGGGCAAAGGCTGGCCGATATCCTGACCGCGATCATGGACAAGGACGTCGCCGTCATCGGGCGGGAGTATGATCGTGCCGTCCATGTCTGGCATCCCGGCAGCGTCACCGGCTGGGGCATCCCCTTTGCCGAGGCGCAGTGGATGCAGCTTCGCACCTGCTTTCCCGACGCGGAGTTCCGCATCGAGCATCAGATCGGCCGTGCCGACCCCGGCCAGCCCGACCGCGCCGCCCTGCGCTGGTCGCTGACCGGCAATCACACCGGCTTTGGCATCTTCGGCGCCCCCACCGGCACCCCGATCCATGTCATGGGCTTCACCCACGCCGAGTTCGGCCCCTGGGGCCTGCGCCGCGAATTCAGCCTGTGGGACGAGGTTTCCATCTGGAAACAGATCCTGCTGGCCCACCCCGACCACACCTATCAAGGATAGACCGATGACCCCGCAAGAGATGGAAGCCCGCATCGTCCGCTATGGCGACCTGCAGCCCTGCAAAACCGCCTTCATCGACGCCCACACGCCGGGGTCGGACCGGAAGGAAAACTTCACCATCATCGGTGGCGGGGTTTCGGAATCTCCTGACCAGCATGTCCATATCGTAGACACCCCCGGTTTCAACATCGGGGCCGCAGGCCAGCCGCCCGGTTGCCGCAACTCGCTGCACTCTCACCGCACCGCCGAGGTGTTCTTCGTCCTGAAAGGCCGCTGGCGGTTCTTCTGGGGCCGCTGGGGCACTGCGGGTGAGTTCATCGCGGAAGAGGGCGATATCTTCAACATCCCGACCGGCATCTTCCGGGCGTTCGAGAATGTGGGCACCGACTACGGGATGATCATGGCGATCCTTGGCGGCGACGATGCCGGGGGCGGGGTGATCTGGGCGCCGCAGGTGATCACCGATGCCAAGGATTACGGGCTGGTTCTGGGCAAGAACGGCAAGCTGTACGACACCAAGAAAGGGCAGAAGCTGCCCGACGGCGTGCCGCCGATGCCTTTGCTGACGGATGAAGAGCTGAAGGCTTTCCCCGAACCCACCACGGCGGATGTGATCCCGAACCACGTCGCGCGCTATTGGGACCTGATGGCCCTCAGCGACCACCAGCCCGCCAAGGTGATCGGCGCGAACGGCAAGCTGCGCGACCGCCCCGGCTTTGATGTCGAGTTCCTGTCGCGCAACTCGATCCCCGACACGCCCTATACGCTGACCCAGCATGAGGTGCTGATGCCGATGCGCGGCCATTGGCGGCTGTCCTGGTCCGGCGGCACAACCTCGCTGAACCCCGGCGATACCGCCGCCATTCCGCCAGGGTTGGAACACAGCCTGGCGCCGGCGATGACCGGCGAGGCCAGCCTTTACCGCGTGGTTGCGACCGACGACCCTGCGGGCCTGACCGGGCGTTTGCTCTGACGCCAACCCATACGTGTTCCAGACGAGGTTTCGATGCCCCTTCTCGCCACCCATGTCGGTTCCCTTCCCCGCCCGCAGGAGGTGGTCGATTTCCTCTTTGCCCGCGAGAGAGGCGAGCCGCACGACCCCTCGGCCTTCGATGCCTGCATGGGTCGCGCGGTGATGGAAAACGTCCGGCGGCAGAAAGAGGCGGGGATCGACATCGTCTCGGATGGGGAAGCATCGAAGATCAGCTATGCGACCTATGTCAAGGATCGCTACACCGGATTTGATGGTGACAGCCCCCGGAACGCCCCGGCGGACCTGAAGCTGTTCCCGACCTTCCTCGACCGGCTGGCGAAAGAGGGAGGAACTCCGAAATACGCGCGTCCTCAATGTGTTGGGCCGGTCGCTTCGAAGGGCCAGGGCGAATTGCAGAAGGACATCGCCAACCTCAAGGCCGCGATGGCCGTGCATGGGGTGGAGCGCGGCTTCATGAATGCCGCCTCCCCCGGGGTCATCAGCCTGTTTCTGCAGAACACCCACTATCCAACGCGCGAGGACTATCTCTTCGCCTTGGCTGATGCGATGCGCGACGAATATCGCACCATCCTCGACGCCGGCCTCGACCTGCAGCTTGACTGTCCCGACCTCGCGCTTAGCCGCCACATGCTCTTCACCCACCTCAGCGACGAAGAGTTCCTGAGGACGGCTGCCACCCATGTCGATGCCCTGCGCCACGCCCTGAAAGGCCTGCCGCAGGACCGCATCCGCCTGCACATCTGCTGGGGCAACTACGAGGGTCCGCATGTCTGCGATATCGACATGGCCAAGGTCTTCCCGCTTTTGATGTCGGTCCCCGCCCGCTACATCCTGTTTGAAACCGCGAACCCCCGGCACGGTCACGAATGGACCGTTTTCCGCGACCGCGCGACCGAGATCCCGGAGGACAAGGTGCTGATCCCGGGCGCGGTGGACACCACGACGAACTTCGTCGAACATCCCGATCTTGTCGCGCAACGCCTTGAACGCTTTACGAATATCCTTGGTGCAGACCGCGTGATCGCCGGATCGGACTGCGGCTTTGGCACCTTTGCGGGCTTTGGCGCGGTGGACCCGGAAATCGCCTGGGCCAAGCTTGCGACCCTGAAGGAAGGGGCGCGGCGTGTCGGCTAGGGACCAAAACTCTTCGAAGAGTTTTGCAAATTCCTTCAAAGGAATTTGGCTCCGTTGACCCCGCTGGTCTTGATCCCCGGCATGATGTGCGACGCCCGGATGTGGGGACGGATCGACACCGATCTTGCGGTGCCAGTGATCCACCACATTCCTACCGACGCTGACACCATGTCGGCCCTTGCCGAACTTTTCCTTGCCGATGCTCCGCCCCGCTTCGCCTTGGCGGGCCTTTCCATGGGCGGCATCCTTGCGATGGAGATCCTGCGCCAGGCGCCCGATCGCGTGACGCGACTAGCGCTCCTGGACACCAACCCCCGGGCCGAAAACGTCGCTGTCCAAGCCCGCCGCGCCCCGCAGATCGCCCGCGCGCTGGCCGGAGACCTGGAGGGCGTAATGCGTCAGGACATGAAGCCGAACTACCTCGCCTCCGGCCCGAAAAAGGCGGCGATCCTCGACCTTTGCATGGACATGGCCCTGACCCTTGGCCCCGAGGTCTTTGCCCGCCAGTCCCGCGCGCTTCGTGACCGCCCGGACCAGCAGGCGACGCTTGCCGGCTTTAAGGGCCCTGCGCTGGTCCTGATGGGGGTGGAGGACAGACTCTGCCCCCTCGACCGTCATCAGCTCATGCACGACCTCATGCCGCAGTCGCAGCTTCTCATCATCTCCGGGGCGGCGCATCTTCCTCCGCTCGAGCAACCCGACGCCACCCTGCGCGCCTTGCGCGACTGGCTTGCCTGAAGGATTCTGTCCATGCCGATCACCGACCTGAAGACCCATTTCGCCGACGGTGGCACCGCCGTGAACGGCTGGTGCGCCATCCCTTCGCCCGTGACGGCCGAGATCGTGGGACGCGCCGGATTTGACCTGATGACAGTGGACCTGCAGCACGGGCTGATCGACTATCAGATGGCACTGACCATGCTTCAGATCCTGCAGGGCCTGCCTGCGCCAGTCATGGCCCGCGTGCCCTGGAACGAGCCCGGCATCATCATGAAATGCCTCGACGCCGGTTACTCCGGCTTGATCTGCCCGATGATCAACACCGCCGCCGATGCCCGGCGCCTGGTCGAAGCCGCACGCTACGCGCCGCTCGGCGGTCGCTCCTTCGGTCCGACCCGCGCCAATCTCGTGCATGGCCAGACTTATGCCCGAACGGCAAACGCAAAGGTGCTGCTGCTTGCCATGATCGAAACCCGCCAGGCCCTGTCGAACCTTGACGAAATCCTTGGCGTAGAAGGCATCGACGGGGTTTACGTCGGCCCCTCCGACCTGGGCTTGTCGCTCGGCTTCGAGCCAACCCTCGAGCCCACAGCACCGACCGTGCTGGATTCGATCGCCGAAATCCTGTCCCGCACCCGCGCCAAAGGTCGGATCGCCGGTGTCCATACCGGGTCACCAGCCATGGTCAGGGCGATGATCGGCCAGGGATTTCATTTTGCTTCCCTGCTTACGGACGTGCGCCTGTTCGCCAATGCCCTCGCCAATTCGCTTGCCGAGGTGCGCGCCACTACTGCTGACTCGGTGAAAGGCTACTAGAGTCTGTCCGACGCAGATCGAAGCGTCGAATAGGCTCCGGCTTCTTCGCCGTCGCTTGTCTTTCGACAAAACCGGACTCCACTATTGACCGACAGGCTACGTGCGAGACAGGACCAACCTTCAGCAGGACAGGTAGTCTCGTGGGCAAAGAGCGACGGCAGCCAGCCCCTCAGATGAAATAATGCGACAGCACATGCTGCCCTTCGCGGATCCGGTTGGTGATGATGTGCTTGATTTCGTCGGACACCGCGGGAGTGTTCCGGTCGTAAAGCCGCATCCGTCGCGCGGCGGCCAGAAGCTGGGTGGTGCCCGCCAGTTTCTCATAGACGATGTTGGCCGCATAGGGCGCGCCGCTCAGATGCTGTGAGATGCTCAGCGTCATGCCGGTGACCCGCCCGACCTTCACGCCGCGGTTCGGAAAAAGCACGGTCAGGCTGTAGCTCGGATTCTCTCCGGCCCGCCGGTCGAGGATGTACAGAAACCCGCCTTCCAGCGTGACCAGCCCGTACATCGGCCGGTTGAGGCGGCGCGTCGTCGTCTCGTCCTCGGTCACCTCGACATATTTGCTGAGGAACTGCTCGCCGCGGCGGCTGATCTGGCAGAGACCGACCAGGATGCTGGATTTGGCGTAGGGCGCATATTGATAGGTCTGGTAGACGCCACAATAGCGCTCCAGCTCGACCGAGGCGGCGGGATCGCGGCTTTGCGGGTTGGCGTGCTGCGCCATGGCTGACAGCAGGCTTCCCGCCCGCATCTCGGTCAGCGCCGCGAAATCGTGCCGGGGCAGATACAGGTCATTCGGTTCCAGCCCGAAGAAGCCGCAGATGCGGGCAAGATTGCGCGGCGAGGGAAGCGAGGCACCGGCGAGATACTTGTTGAACTGTTGCCGGTTGATGCCGATGCGCCGACAGATATCGGCGACAGAGGGATGGCGCGCGCACAGATACCGCAGGTTGACGGGCAGCGCAGCCGGATCTCGGATCACGTTGTCCTCCTGGCCCATCGCTCCGGCGCCCCAAGCGCCAGGATCAGACGCTATATGACGCTAGTTTTTGCGTCAATTGGCGAAATATCCACTCGATCTCAGCGAAATTGCATGGCGTCGGCCTGCGCGCTTACCGTTACGGCACAGACCGGAAAACATGCTCACACAATCCGGCGGGGAGAAGGATCATGGCACTAGGTTCGGGAAAATTGTTTGCAGCTGCCGCTCCGATGACGCGGCGCTCGTTGTTGGGTCGGTCGGCGGCGTTCGGGGCAGCGGGATTGCTGGGGGCGACAGGCTTCACGCCCGCTTTTGCCCAGACGCCAAAGCCGGGTGGCAAGTTCACCGTGGCGCTTGGCCACGGGTCGACCACGGATTCGCTGGACCCGGAGACCAACTCGGGCTCGGGCTTCAACTCGACCTTCAACTTCACGCTCTACAACTTCCTGGTCGAGACGGTCGCTGGCGGCGGCTGGATCCCGGAACTGGCCGAAACCGTGGAGTCCTCGCCGGATGCCAAGGTCTGGACCCTGAAACTGCGGCAGGGCGTCGAATTCCACGATGGCCGCCCGCTGACGGTTCAGGACGTGCTGAACTCGATCAACGTCCACCGCAAGGAAGGGTCGAAGTCGTCGATGAAGCCGACGCTGGAGAACATCACAGATGTCCGGGCGGACGGCGACAACATCATCTTCGAACTGGCCTCGGCCAATGCCGACCTGCCCTATCTGCTGGCAGGCTTCACCCTGCCAATCCTGCCCGCCAAAGGCGACGGGGTGGACTGGGAAGCGGGCGTCGGCACTGGGCCCTACAAGCTGACCAAGTTCGATCCCGGCGTGCGCAGCACCTTCACCAAGAACCCGAACTACTGGAAGCCCGACCGCGCCTTCTTTGACGAGGTCGAGATCCTGACCGTCGCCGATCAGGCGGCACGGACCAATGCGCTGGTGACCGGGGCGGTGGATGCCATCGACCGGGCCGACCTGAACACCGTCGACATGCTGGCCCGCGCAGGCAATGTCGAGGTGATCGAGACCAACGGCGGCACCCATTTCACCCTGCCGATGAACGCGACCGTGGCGCCCTTCGACAATCTCGACGTCCGGCTGGCGCTGAAGTACGCCATCGACCGGCAGGCGATTGTCGACACGATCCTCAGCGGTCATGGCGCGGTGGCGAACGACAACCCGATCGCGCCGACCAACCGCTATTTCGATGCCTCGATCCCGCAGCGGGCCTATGATCCCGAGAAGGCGAAGTTCCATCTCGACAAGGCGGGGATGAGCGGGCTGACCGTCGACATCAACATCTCGGACGCGGCCTTTGCCGGGGCCGTCGATACGGCCGTGCTGTTCGCCGAACATGCAAAAGCGGCGGGCATCACCCTGAACGTGGTGCGCGAACCGGCGGATGGCTACTGGTCGAACGTCTGGATGAAAAAGCCCTGGACGGCCTCCTACTGGGGTGGCCAGCCGACCGCCGATCAGGCGTTCTCGCAGGCCTTTGCCAGCGATGCGGCCTGGAACGAGGGGTTCTGGAAGAACGCCCGCTTCGACGAGCTTCTGGTCGCGGCGCGGGGCGAGCTGGACGAGGCCAAGCGGAAAGAGATGTACGGCGAGATGCAGCGGCTGGTCACAGACGAAGGCAGCGTGATCATCCCGATGTTCTCGAACGACACTTTCGCCATCTCGACGGCAATCGGGCATGGCGAGTTGCAGACGCTGTGGCCCCTGGACACGCGGCG
This sequence comes from Rhodobacterales bacterium, assembly GCA_017303485.1. Taxonomy (GTDB): domain Bacteria; phylum Pseudomonadota; class Alphaproteobacteria; order Rhodobacterales; family Rhodobacteraceae; genus Tabrizicola. The sequence continues at coordinate 175,496 of JAFLCY010000001.1, read as the reverse complement.
CTGCTGCGAGCGGTGGTGGCGGGTCTGATCCCGCCCCTTCGCCAAGCTGGAACACCCTAGAACCTCCGGCCCGCATTGCCCTCGGTTGGTGCGGCGCCGGATATCATTGAAGGCCCCGCCCCATGAACATGGACGAATACAGCAGCCATGACGCAACCGGACTTGCCGCGCTCGTGGCGCGCCGGGAGGTGACGCCGGGCGAGCTGGCCCGTCTTGCCATCACTGCGGCGGCCCAGGTGAACCCTGCTCTGTCGGCCGTGGTCGAGACCTATGACGACCGGCTGGAAGGGCCCATGCCGCTTGCCGATGCGCCCTTTGCCGGGGTGCCGATCCTGAACAAGGATCTTGCCGTGGGCGAGGCCGGGCGGTTGGAGGAAATGGGCAGCCCTCTTGCCAAAGGCAACCGGCATAGCACCGACAGTCTGGTCTGGTCGCGCTACCGCGCGGCGGGGTTTGTCAGCGTCGGGCGCACGACAACGGCGGAGTTCGGACTCCTGGGGGTTACCGAGAACCTCGCCACCGGGATCACCCGCAATCCCTGGGACGTGACCCGCACTCCCGGCGGCTCCTCCGGCGGTTCGGCGGCGGTGGTTGCTGCGGGGGTCGTCCCCGTGGCCAGCGGCGGCGATGGCGGCGGCTCGATCCGGGTTCCGGCGGCATATTGCGGGCTGGTCGGGCTGAAGCCGACGCGCGGGCGCATTTCGCAGGGGCGGTCGCGCACCGACGCCCATGTTGGCATTTCCACGCCCTTCGCCCTGACCCGCAGCCTGCGTGACTGTGCCCGGCTGCTGGCCTGTCTGGAGGGCGGCCATCCCGCCGACATCGCGCGCCTGCCGATGCCGCCGCTCGGCGATCCCGGCCAGCGCACCGGCCCCTTGCGCGTGGGATATCTCACCGGATCGTGGTATGGCTACGACACCGATGCCGCCACCACGGCGGCGGTGCAGGGGGTGGTCGATATGCTGGCGGCCGACGGCCATGACGTGCGCCCCGTGCGGCTGGAGTTCGACTTTCCCGCCTTCCTCGACGCTGCGCTGGATATCTGGAGCGCGGGCCTTCTGGTCGGACTGGGCAACCTGTCGGACCGCTTTGGCCGCCCGATCAGCCGTGAGACCGTTCTGGGCAGCACCTTGCGGATGTATCGCCACGGCCAATCCCTGTCGGCCGAGGCCTATATCCGCGCGCTCGCCGTCTTTCGCGACGTGGGTGAGGTCGTGGGCCGCTTCTTCGAGGGGGCCGACCTGCTGGTCCTGCCCACCACGCCGCAGCCCGCACCTCCGGTCGGCTATTACGAGATCAACCCGCCCGACGATGTCGATCTGAAGGAATGGCATCGCACGATCTATGTGAACGACAGTTTCGCCGGGGTCTTCAACATCTCGGGCGATCCGGCGATTTCGCTGCCGGTCTTTCCCGACGCCTCGCCGCTGCCGGTGGGCGTGCAGATCGTTGCACCCTATGGTCAGGACGGGCGGCTGTTGCAGATCGCGTCGCAGGTCGAACGCGCATTTCCCCATCCGGCGCGGCGGCCGGCCGTGCATGTGACCACGCAGCAGGAAATGCATCTTGCAGCAGGATAAGGAGGGGCAACCCATTGACCCAGCTCTTTAAACTTGCCGGAACGCGGATCGCGCTGGGGCTCTTGACGCTCTTTGCCGTGTCCATCCTGATCTTCGGCGCCGTATCGCTGTTGCCCGGTGATCTGGCGCAAGAGCTTCTGGGCCAGCGCGCCACCCCCGAGGCCGTGGCCAAGCTGCGCGAGGAGCTTGGCCTGAACGAGCCGTTGGTCAGCCGCTATCTCAGCTGGCTTGGCGGGGCGTTGCAGGGGGATTTTGGCACCTCGATGGCCAATGGCCGCGGCATTGCCGAACTGATCGGCGCGCGGCTGGTCAACACGCTGAAACTGGCGGCCTATGCGGCGGTGATCGCGGTGCCGGTCTCCATCGCTCTTGGCCTGATGGCAGCGCTTTACCGCAACACGCTGTTCGACCGGGGGGTGAACGTCATCACGCTGATGACGATCTCCTTCCCCGAATTCTTCGTGGGCTACATCCTGATCCTGGTCTTCTCGGCCAAGCTGCAATGGCTGCCGAGCATCGCGAACATCCCCGACGATGCCTCACTTGGCACCTTCCTGAACGCGGCCTTCCTGCCGGCGCTGACGCTGACGCTGGTGATCACCGCGCACATGATGCGGATGACGCGGGCCGCGATCATCAACCTGCTGGCACGGCCTTATATCGAGATGGCGGGGCTGAAGGGGATGCCGCGCGCCCGGGTGATCCTGCGCCATGCGCTGCCGAACGCGCTTGCCCCCATCATCAACGTGGTGGCGCTGAACCTGGCCTATCTGATCACCGGGGTTGTCGTCGTCGAGGTGGTCTTCGTCTATCCCGGTCTTGGGCAACTGCTGGTCGACAGCGTGTCCAAGCGAGACGTGCCGGTGGTGCAGGCGGCCTGCCTGATCTTCGCCTCGGTCTACATCATTCTGAACATCGCCGCGGATGTGCTGTCGATCGCCGTCAATCCGCGCCTCATGCACAGGAAGGGCTAGGCCATGTGGCAGACATTCCGCGAAGCCCCGCTCAGCGCCCGCTTCGGCATGATCACCATCGCGCTCTATCTTTTCGTGATGGTCCTTGCTCCGATCCTCGCCCCCTATGGCGAGACTGATGTCGTCGGCCGCAAGTTCGCGCCCTGGGGCGGGGAGTTCCTGCTCGGCACCGACAACCTGGGCCGCGACATGCTCTCGCGGCTGATCTACGCGGCGCGCAACACCGTAGGTTTCGCGCTGATCACCACCACGCTGACCTTCGCGCTGGGCACTTTCATGGGGCTTCTGGCTGCGACGCTGGGCGGCTGGCTCGACCAGGCCATCTCGCGCATCGTCGATGTGTTCATCTCGGTGCCGATGCTCATCTTCTCGCTTCTGCTGCTGACCATTTTCGGCACCAGCATCATTTCGGTGATCCTGATCATCGCCGTGCTGGATTCGACCCGTGTCTTCCGGCTGGCGCGGGCGGTCGCAGTGGACGTGACCGTGCAGGATTTCTTCGAGGCGGCACAGGCGCGCGGCGAAAGCCTGTGGTGGCTGATCCGGCGCGAGGTGTTGCCGAACGTTCTGCCGCCGCTGATCGCGGAATTCGGGCTGCGCTTCTGCTTCGTCTTCCTGGTGTTCTCGGCGCTGTCCTTCCTTGGGCTTGGCATCCAGCCACCCACGGCGGACTGGGGCTCGATGGTGCGCGACACGGCCACGCTGATCACCTTCGGCGATGTCACGCCGCTCTTGCCCGCCATTGCCATCGCCTGGCTGACCGTCGGGGTGAACTTTGTCGTGGACTGGAAGCTGCATCAGGCTTCGGGCCTGAAAAGCTGAGGAGGGCAGGGCATGGCTGACGATCTTCTGCAAATCCGCGATCTGGTGATCGAGGGCAAGACCGGTCGCAACTGGCTGCCCATCGTCAAGGGCGTGGACCTGACGCTGGCACGGGGCGAGGTGCTGGGCCTGATCGGCGAAAGCGGCGCAGGCAAGTCGACGCTGGGCCTTGCCGCGATGGGCCATGTCCATGACGGCTGCCGGATCGCTTCCGGCTCGATCAAGTTTGACGGGATCGAACTGTTCGGGCAGCCGGACGCGGCACTTCGCCCCCTGCGCGGCAAGCGGATCGCCTATGTCGCGCAATCGGCCGCGGCCAGTTTTAACCCCGCGCACCGGCTGATCGCCCAATATGCCGAGGCCCCGGTCGTACATGGCGTCAAGACCCGCCCCGAGGCCGAGGCCGACGGCGTCGCCCTGTTCGAAAAGCTGCACCTGCCCGAACCGCACCAGATCGGTTTCCGCTATCCGCACCAGGTCTCGGGCGGGCAGTTGCAACGGGCGATGACCGCGATGGCCATGTCCTGCCGCCCCGACCTGATCATCTTCGACGAGCCGACCACCGCGCTGGATGTGACGACCCAGATCGGCGTCCTGGCCGCGATCCGCGAGGTGGTGCGCGAATTCGGCACCGCCGCCATCTACATCACCCATGACCTGGCCGTGGTGGCGCAGATGGCCGACCGCATCAAAGTGCTGCTGAAGGGCGAAGAGGTCGAGGAAGCTGCGACCGCCGAAATCCTCTCCAACCCGAAAGAGGATTACACGAAATCGCTCTGGGCCGTCCGCAACATCACCGCGCCGGCCCGGCCAGCGCCGGCAGCGGACCAGCCACATGTCCGCATAGCGGGCGTGACCGCCGCATATGGCGCAAAGACCGTGCTGAAGGACGTGTCGATCGACCTTCACCGCGGCCGCACGGTGGCGATCGTCGGGGAATCCGGTTCGGGCAAGTCGACCGTGGCGCGGGTTCTGGCCGGGTTGCTGGCGCCTGTTGCCGGACAGGTCGTCCTGAACGGCCAGCCCTTGCCGCCCAGGGTGCGCCAGCGCACGCGCGACCAGTTGCGGCAGGTCCAGATGATCTACCAGATGGCCGACACTGCGCTGAACCCCAAGCAGCGCATCGGTGAGATCATCGGCCGCCCCGCCGCGCATTTCCTTGGCCTTTCCGGCTCTGCCCTGCGCGAGAGGGTGCGCGACCTCCTGCGCCAGATCGACCTTGAACCCGACCGCTACATCGACCGTTTTCCCTCCGAACTGTCGGGCGGCCAGAAGCAGCGCATCGGCATCGCCCGGGCGCTGGCGGCGGAACCGCAACTGATCATCTGCGACGAGGTGACGTCAGCCCTCGACCAGATCGTCGCCGAGGGGATCCTGAAGCTCTTGCAGCGGCTGCAATCCGACATGGGGCTGACCTACATGTTCATCACCCATGACCTTGAAACGGTGCGCGCCATCGCTGACGATGTGGTCGTGATGCACCGGGGCTCAGTGGTCGAGGCCGGGACGCGCGACGAGATCTTCGCGCCGCCCTATCCGGCCTATACCGAGCTGCTGTTGAACTCGGTCCCGCGCATGGACCCGGGCTGGCTGACATCGGTTCTGGCGGCGCAGAAGAGTTGACGAAGGACGCGACATGAAACTGCAGGCGAACGGCATTTCCATCGAATACGAACTGGCCGGGCCACCGGACGGGCCGCCGCTGGTCATGATCACCGGCCTTGGCAGCCAGTTGACTCACTGGTCGGAAGACCTGATCGCCGGTTTCGCGGCGGCGGGCTACCGCGTCATCACCTTCGACAACCGCGATGTCGGCCTGACCAGCCGGGTGCCCGGCCCCGGCCCGCACCCCACCCCGGACGAGATCCGCGCCCGGCTGAAGGCCGGTGAGGAGGTCGTGGCGCCCTACGGCCTGCCCGACATGGCAGACGATGTCGCCGCGCTGATCACGGGGTTGGGCTATGACCGCGCCCATGTCTTCGGCATCTCGATGGGCGGGATGGTCACGCAGCAGCTGATGATCGCCCATCCTGACCGGCTGCTCAGCGCCACGGTCGTCATGTCCAGCGCCGAGCCGTCAAGGATCGCGAACGCCGACCGGCTGATCCTCGACCGCGTCGGGCGCGAGGACTACATCGCCGAGGCCGTCGCGGGGTTCACCGACTGGGGCAGTCCGGGTTTCCCCGCGCCTGACAGCTATTTCCGTGACAAGGCCGCGCGGGCCTGGGATCGCGGCCACGATGCCGATGGGGTCAACCGTCAGCTTCTGGCCGTCGTCCGCTCCCCCGACCGCCGCGAGCGGTTGCGCCGGGTCAACCTGCCGGTCCTCATCATCCACGGTGCTGATGACACGCTGATCGGCCCCGAGCATGGCCGTGCCCTGGCTGCCCTTATTCCCGGGGCCGAGCTGGAGATCATCGAGGGCATGGGCCATACCATCCCCCCGCTGCTCGCCCCCGTGATCGTGGCGCGGATGCGCCGGTTCCTTGCGGGTTATCGCCGCTGACGCGGTAGCGTGATGCCGGTGAACCGAGTGAGGTGCCGGTTGATCTGGGCTGTTGCATGGCGGCCCCGCCATCAGGCCGAAACCGCCGCCTCCAGATGCATCGACGGGTTCCATGACCCGGTCAGGCGACATTCATGGCTCGGCTTCCAAAGCCCCAGCGCCTTCGAGCGAAAGGCCCGAAAGGTGAGCCGAACGCTCTCCACCAAAGCCGGGCAAGTCCACTTCGCATCGGCCACCACCATGCACAAGGACATCGCCGTGGCGAAGATGATCCGAAAAGGCCAGCTGACGCCCCGGACTCTGCCCGTTTGCTCAGTTCGCAGCGCCAGCGGCCCAAGCGTAAGAAGTCATCGCCTTCTGACGCTAAACGCAAAACTTCCCGACAGAACGCAGCCCTACAGGATCTCGCTCATCTTCACGACGCGACCCTCGGCGACCGATTTCAGCGCCGCCTCGGCCAGAGCCAGAGCCAGAAGCCCATCCTCGCCGGAAGGGGAAGCCTTTGCCTTGCCGCCCATCGCGTCGATGAAGGCGGCGATTTCGGCGGCATAGGCCTCGGTATAGCGGGTCATGAAGAAGTCATGCAGCGGCGGCCGTGTGTAGCCCGCGCCTGTCGCCACCTCGATGGACACCGGCCGCTGGTTCTCGGCCGAGACGACCCCTTTCGCCCCATGCACCTCGATCCGCTGGTCGTAGCCATAGGTCGCCCGGCGCGAGTTCGAGATCACCGCCATCTTCCCCGATGCCGTCTTCAGCATCACCTGGACGGAATCGCTGTCTCCCGCCTTGCCGATCGCCGGGTCGACCAGAACCGCCGCCATCGCCGAAACCTCGGAGACTTCCTCGCCCAAGAGGAACCGTGCCATGTCGAAGTCATGGATCGTCATGTCGCGGAAGATCCCGCCCGACCGCCCGATATAGTCCAGCGGAGGCGCACCCGGATCGCGGCTGGTGATCGTCACCATCTCGACCGTCCCGATGGTCCCCTTGTCGATCTCGCCCCGGACCGCGCCGAAATGCGGGTCGAAGCGGCGGTTAAAGCCGACCATCAGCGTGCCCTTGTTGGCGCGCACCACCTCAAGGCACTGCTTCACCCGGGCCAGCGACAGGTCGATTGGCTTTTCACAGAACACCGCTTTCCCGGCCTTCACGAACTGCTCGATCAGGTCGGCATGGGTATCGGTCGGGGTGCAGATCACCACCGCGTCGATATCCTTTGCCGCCGCAATTGCGTCGATAGTCCGCACCTCGCAGCCATACTGGTCCGCAATCGCCTTGGCTGCCGGAGCCATCGCATCCGACACCGCCACCAGTTTCGCGGCCGGATTGCCCGTCACCGCCTTCGCATGAACTTTCCCGATGCGCCCCGCACCCAGAAGCCCGAACCTGATCGTCATAGTCTCTCCTTGCTCCGGGATCACCCCGGCCATTGAACCTCAGGCGTAGGCGGCGTCGGTGCCGCCCTTGACGCCCGTGATATAGCTTACGATGTCATTGCCGTCGGTCTCGTCCTTCCGCAAGGACGCCACGATGCGGCCCCGGCGGAAGACAACGATCCGGTCCACCAGATCGAAGACCTGCCGCAGGTTGTGGCTGATCAGGATCATCGGGATGCCGCGCTCCTTCAGGCCGCGGATGATGTTCTCGACCTGCGCCGTCTCCTGCACCCCCAGCGCGGCAGTCGGTTCGTCCATGATCACCAGCTTTGACGCAAAAGCCGCCGTCCGCGCGATGGAGACGCACTGTCGCTGCCCGCCCGACATGTTGCGGATCGGGTTGTCCACGTTGGGGATCTTCACCGCGGTCGTCTTCAGCGCCTCCATTGTCCGGTCACGCATCGTCTTGCGGTCCAGCCAGCTAAACGGCCCCAGCTTGAACTTGAACAACTCCCGCCCAAGGAACAGGTTCGACGGCACATCCAGATCGTCGGCCAGCGCGAGTGTCTGGAAAACAGTCTCGATGCCTGCCTGCCGCGCCTCCAAGGGCCCGGAGAAATGCACCGGCTGGCCGTCAAAGATGACATCGCCGCCCGAGCGCTGTTCTACCGCCGTAACCTGCCGCACGAAGGTGGACTTCCCCGCCCCGTTGTCTCCGACGACGGCGACATGTTCGCCCTCGTGCAGGATGAAGTTCGCGTCCTCCAGCGCATGCACACCGCCGTAGTGCTTGGTCAGACCACGGGTTTCCAGAATGATCTTCGACATGTCCTTACCCCCGTGCCCGCTTGCGTTGACGCCACTGGTCCAGCACCACAGCGCCGACAATGATCGCGCCCTTGACCATCTCCTGATAGTAGGCGTCCAGCTTGATCGACGTGAAGCCGGAGATGATCACCGAAAAGATCATCGCCCCCAGCACCGTCCCCAGGATCGACCCGCGACCCCCGGCCAGGCTTATGCCGCCGATCACCGCCATGGCGATGGCGTCAAGCTCGTACATCACCCCCATTCCCGCCTGCGCGGTGAGGTTCTTCGAGGTCAGCAGCACGGCGGCCACTGCGGCCAGCACCCCGGCAATCGCATAGACCAGCACCTTGTGGCGGTCGACGTTGATCCCCGACATCCGCGCGGCGGCTTCGTTCGAGCCGATGGCATAGCAGCGCTTGCCGTAAAGGGTATAGGTCATGATGACGTGGAACAGCACGGCGAGAAGAACGAAGACCACGGCCGGGTTCTGGCCAGGCCAGTGAAACAGGCCGAAGGTCAGGTTGCCCAGAAGATCGCCGTTCGACAGTTTGCCGAAGCTCTCGGTCGGAAAGCTGACCGGCTGGCCGTTCGACCACCACCGCGCCGCGCCCCTTGCCGAAACCATCATCCCCAGCGTGGCGATGAAGGGCGGGATCTTGGTGTAGGCCACCAGCAAGCCGTTGATCAGCCCGGCAAGAAGCCCGCAGGCAAGGCCCACGACAATTGGAATGATCACCGGCAGGTCCATCGCCCAGTCGCCGAACACCGCCTTCGGGTTCGGGTTGCCGTTGACCAGCGCGGTCTGCGCAAAGCTCATCACCACCATGGCCGTCACGCCGACGACCGAGCCGGACGACAGGTCGATCCCGCCGATGATGATCACCTGCGTCACGCCCAGCGCGATGATGCCGACAATGGCGACCTGCAGGATCATGATGTCCAGCCGTTGCTGGTTGAAGATCGCGTCGACATTGTCGCGCATGTTGAACAGGAAGGACGTGCCCTGCATCCGGTTCAGGATCTCGAAGATCAGGACGATCAGGACCAATGCGCCGAAGACGTTCCACTCCGGTGCGCGGGTGCGCTTAGTCGGGTCGTATTTCAAGCCGCCAAGGCCATGCGCTGCTTCTGCCATGTCGCCCTCCTCCCCTCGATGCGATTTCGGAAAGTCTGGCCGATGTTGCCCCACCCGCGCCAGATAAAATGGGCGGCCGTTGCCAGCCGCCCCACTCAGCCCGACAGGGCCTTAGTTCTTCGCGGCGTAGTCCGCGACGTTCGCCGGGGTCACCAGCTCGAACGGAACGTAGACCTTCTGGTCGACCGCCTCGCCAGCCGCCAGCTTCACCGCCGCATCCAGCGCGCCGCCACCCTGGGCCGCCGCGTTCTGGAACACGGTCACGTCCAGATCGCCCGCCTGCATCGCAGCCAGAGCGTCCTGGGTCGCATCGACGCCGCCGACCTGAACGGTCGCCATGTCGATTCCGGCGGCTTTCATCGCCTGGATCGCGCCGATCGCCATTTCGTCGTTGTTGGCGATCACGCCGTCGAAGGCCGCGCCGGTCGAGAGCCAGTTGGTCATCAGGGTCTGGGCCTGGTCACGCGACCAGTTGGCGGTCTGCTGGTCGATCACGTTGACCTTGACCTTGCACTTGCCGGCTTCGATCACGTCATAGATGTCCTGGGTGCGCTGTACGGCGGCCTGGTTCGACAGTTCGCCCTGCATGACATAGACGTTGACCTCGGTCTTGCCTTCGCCCGCCCAGTTGTCGCAGAGCTGGATGGTTTCCAGAGTGCCGGATTCCACTTCGTTCGAGGCGACGAAAGCCTGATTGTCGGGCAGGGTGTCGACGTTGACCGGCTGGCGGTTCACATAGACCAGCGGAATGTTCGCAGCAGCGGCGGCATCCGACATGGCTTGCGTGGCCGAGGTGTCGACCGGGTTCACGATGATCGCCGTCACGCCCGAAGCGATGAAGTTGTTGATCTGGTCCAGCTGCTTGGCGACGTCGTTCTGGGCGTCTTCGATCTGAACCTTCAGGCCAGCCGAGTCGGCCTGCGACTGGATGCCGTTGCGCAGGACGGTCAGGAAGTTGTCGTCGAACAGCGCCATCGACACACCGATCCCATCCGCCATTGCGGTGGTGCCCATCAGCGAGACAAGGCCCGCAGCAAGAAGCGTCTTCTTCATTTCTCTCTCCCTTGGTGGATGTCCGGCGCATCCTGAATTGAACCGGAAGACCCGTTCTCCCTGGGTCTGAAATCAGGCGGCTCGTCCGGCAAGGCCCTGACGGATGAAGTCGAAGGACTTTGCCAGCTCCGCGCCCGGATCGGCGTAGGCATGGACCTCGGGCGAGAACGCCTCAAAGCTTACGGGCCCGTTCCAGCCCGCGGCTTGCAGCGCGGCGATCTGCTCGACATTGCCCAGCCGATCGCCGCCCGTGACCAGCACACGATGCGGGTCGCGCATGTCGGCGATTCCGACCTCCTGGTCGACCACGCCCGAGACGTGGACGATGCCGGTGTGTTCGGGAAATAACGGCCCGCCATGCGCGAGCGTGTGATGTAATGTGTCATGCACCAGCTTGAACCGGCCCTTGCCGCCCACCGCCTCGATCCCTTCGACCGCTTCCGCCTTGTAGCGCAATGCGCAGATCTCGAAGCCCAAGGGCTCCACCATGCCGACCAAGCCGTGGTCTTCCAGCAACGGCTTCAGCGCCTTCAGCGCCACGCGCAGGTTCGCCTGCCGCTCACCGTTGCCCATCCCAAGATTGTCGTTGCGCGGGATCAGGCTGACCGCCTCGGCCCCGGCGGCCTTGGCGATCTTCATCAGGGCCAATGCCTCGGCTTCCTTGTCAGACGACCAGTCGTTGAAGCGCTTCACCTCGGCCACCGCCAGAAGGCGCAACCCGTTCTCGCGGACATGCGCCCCGCCTTCCGCCGGGTCCATCCCGTCGAACAGCGGCTGGGGCAGGTCGTTGCGAACTTCGATGCCGACGCAGACAAGCTTGCTGGCCAGCGCCACGAGGTCACGGAAAGAAAGGCGGGCGACCGTCATGTGATTCAAAGCGAAGTGGGTCATTCCCGGTCCTCCCCGACCGCGGCAGTTTCGTTGGCCGGACCATCCCCGAGACGGTGCCTTCGCGTCAATCGGTCGCGGGGAGAACCCATCATTCCTGACGAAACGACAGTCACAAAGCTGACGGATTTTCGTCAGACGCTTTCGGGAAGATGCAGATCGGGGTGCAGGAAATGCTGCCCCTGGACGGGGATCATCCCGCCGCTGACTGCCTCGGTCGCAAGGCGGACGAGGTCGTCACACAGCCGGGGAAGCGGCGTGCCGATCACCATCGTCACATGCCGCCCGATCAGCGCCGCCCGGCTTTCCGGCGTCAGCTCGTTCACCACCAGCGCCACCTCGCCCGGTTGTCGCGCCTCGCGCACGGCGGCGATGGCGCCCTCCATCCCGCCGCCCGCGCAGTAGATGCCGCGCAGGTCGGGGTGGCGGCTCAGAAGGTCCAGCGTCGCCTCATAGGTCAACTGCCGGGTTTCCAGGTTAATCAGAGTGTCCAGCACTTGGAACTGCGGCGCATGTTCGCGGAAATAGCTGCGCACCCCCGTCTCGCGCAGTTCATGCCCGTGCCAGCGGTAGCCGCCGACGAACACCGCGATCTTGCCCGCATGATGCGAGGCGGTCGCGATCATGTGTGCTGCGATGCGCCCGACCTTCAAGTTGTTGAGCCCCAAATAGTTTTGCCGCACGCCCTGCCCGAAATCGTTCAGCAGCGAGAAGCAGGGAATCCCCTTTGCATTCAGGCGGATCACCGCTTCGGTCACTTCCGGATGGGTCACGGCGGTCGCGGCGATGGCATCCACCCGGCCCGCCATCCCCTCCATCAGTTCGGTGAAATCCTTGGGTGACTGCGAGGAGGCGAAGGCCACTTGCAATGAGGCGCGCACTCCGGTGGCCTGCGTCACGGCACGCTCGGCCTCAACCTTGAACTGTTGGTAGAACGCCTGCCGCTCCTTGTGCAGGACCAGCCCCAGCCGCAACCTGGGCAAATCGGCCTGCACCCGTTGCCCGATCAGCGGGGCCGCGTGATAGCCGATCAGGCGCGCCGCCTCATAGACCCTGCGCGCGGTTTCCTCGCGCACCTTCTCGCGCCCGTTCAGGACGCGGTCGACCGTGGCGCTGGAGACTCCCGCCTCCCGGGCGACATCGTGGATGGTGGGGCGGTTTGCCATGGTGCCTGACGAAAACACATCAAGATGATGCCGCATGATGATGGGTCATGACGAAACCTGCAAGCCCAACTATTGGCGATTTGGGCCGGCCCGACTTATCCACGACTCAAGGAGGGCGTTTCCTGAAAACGGGGACGCGGGGAGCAGTGCGGAGGTCAGCAATGGGCAAGCGGGATTACAGTCTCTTCGGTGCCGACGGCAAGCGCGCGGTGGAAAGCGGGCTGACGGCGGCGGAGTGGTATCACACCGAAGTGCCGCGCAAGGTGATGAAAGAGCTGATGGCGCGCAGCGACCAGCCCGCCATCCGCGACACCATCATCCTTTATGGCAGCATGATTCTTCTGGCCGGGGTCGGCATCGCGCTCTGGCCGTCATGGTGGTCGGCGCCGTTCTGGCTCGCCTACGGTGTTCTCTACGGCTCGGCGTCGGATTCGCGCTGGCACGAATGCAGCCACGGCACCGCGTTCAAGACCCCGTGGATGAACAACTGGGTCTACCAGATCGCCAGCTTCATGATCATGCGCAACTCCGCCACCTGGCGCTGGAGCCATGCGCGCCATCATTCGGAAACCTACCTCGTCGGTCGCGACCCCGAGATTGCCGTGATGCGGCCGCCGGAACTGGCCAAGCTGATCCTGAACTTCTTCGGGGTGATCGACGTGATCAAGTTCTTCCCGAACCTGATCCGCAACGCCTTCTTCGGCCCGACGCCGGAAGAGAAGACCTTCGTTCCCGAAAGCGACTGGGGCAAGGTGCAGAAGGTCGCGATCGTCCATCTGTCGATCTATGTGGTCACGGTGGTCGCCGCGATTTCCTGGCATTCGATCCTGCCCTTGATGGTGATCGGCCTGCCCCGGATGTACGGCGCCTGGCACCATGTGATGACCGGCCTTCTGCAACACGGCGGTCTGGCGGACAACGTCATCGACCACCGGCTGAACAGCAGGACGGTCTACATGAACCCGATCAGCCGTTTCATCTACTGGAACATGAACTATCACGTCGAGCATCACATGTTCCCGATGGTGCCCTACCACGCGCTGCCCCGGCTGCACGAAACCATCAAGAACGACCTGCCGCCGCCGAACCGCTCCATCGGCGAGGCCTTCCGCGAGATGTGGCCCGCGATCAAGCGGCAGGTGCTGAACGAGGAGTATTTCCTCAAACGCGCCCTGCCGCCCAGCGCAAAGCCCTACCGCGAGGACTTCCATCAATATGTGCCGGGCATGACGCCCCCCGCCGCTGCAGAATGAGGAAACGACATGCCCTGGATTGACGCCTGCTCCACCGGTGACATTGACGAAGAAGACCTGATCCGCTGGGATCACGCCGGAAAGACCTTCGCGATCTACCATTCGCCGGAGGGAGATTTTTTCGCGACCGCCGGTCTTTGCACGCATGAAAACGTGCATCTCTGTGACGGGCTGGTGATGGGCAACCTGATCGAATGCCCCAAGCACAACGGCCAGTTCGACTATCGCACGGGCGAGGCGATGCGCGCCCCGGTCTGCGTCAACCTTCGCACCTTCCCGGTGAAGGTCGAGGGCGACCGCGTCTTCGTCGAGGTCGCCTGATGCCTCGCCTGACCGTCAAGGACCTGATGGACCAGCGCGGCAAGCACCAGTTCGCCATGCTGCGCGTCGAGACGCTGGACGAGGCCGAAGCCGCCGCCAAGGCAGGCGTCGAGCTTCTGTCCGTCCCCCCGGCGATGATCATGGATGGCCGCTTCCGCGAGGCCGCGCCCGATTGCTTCGCCTTCCCGGGCGACAATTTCTACGAAATCGGTGGAACCGAGGATTTCCTGCGCTGGGCCTTCCCCCTCTACAAACACGGCGCGGATGGGTTCTACTGCTCCGGTTCGCTGGCGACGGTTCGCGCCATGGCCGACCACGCGCTTCCCGTCTGCGGCCATGTCGGCCTGATCCCTTCGAAACGCACCTGGACCGGCGGGTTCAAGGCGGTGGGCAAGACACTGGAAACCGCGCAACTGGTCTGGAACCAGTGCAAGGCGCTGGAGGAGGCCGGGGCCTTCGCGGTGGAGATCGAGGTCGTGCCGCAGGCGATCACACGGCTGATCGCGGAACGGACCAAGCTGTTCCTCATCTCGATGGGTGCCGGTGCCGCGGGTCACGCGCAGTATCTTTTCAGCGATGACGTTCTGGGCCAGAACCGGGGCAAGATCCCGCGCCACGCCAAGGTCTATGCCGATTTCGCCCGTGAATACGACCGGCTGCAGACCATGCGCGTGGAGGCGATGGGGCGATTCGCCCGGGATGTGCATGAGGGCGACTATCCCGCCCCTCAGCATCTGGTGGATTGCGAGCCCGAGGTCGTTTCCGCCTTCGCCGACTGGCTGGACCAGAACGCCTGAGCCCGATCAGCCTTGGGCAGTGGCTGCCGCCTGGATGCCGTCTATCAGTCTCTGCGCTGTGGGCGTCGGCTGCGCCCCCATCCGCGTGACCAGACTGAAGGGCGCCACCGCAAGCCCAAGGTCGACCGGCAGTGACACGAAGGGGACCGATGGGTTTCCGGCAAAACTGTCGACCACCGGCGTCGCAAGCGGCGCAATGGCGTCGGTCTGGTTCAAGAGCGCCAGCGTGAACAGGAAGGACGAGGTAGAAATCCGGCGCCGGGGCAAGGCCATTCCCAGTTCGGACAACCGGGCGATGACGGTCTGGGTCAGCAGCGTCTCATCATCCCCCATCACCCAGTCATAGCGCAGCAGGTCTTCGGCAAGGATCTGCGGCCGGACAAGGATCGGATGACCGCGCCGCACTACCAGCGACAAGGGTTCGGCGGCGATGACGCTCGCCGCCAGTTGGGTTTCGCCCGGACCAAGCCGCGCCAGGGCGAAATCCAGCCGCCCTTCGCGCAGGAGGTCGCAGAGCGTGACCGAAGTTGCCACCGTGACTTCTGCGCGAAACTCCGGCAGCGACTGTTGCAGCGCAATCAGCACTGGCATCACCAGGCTCAGCGCAGGACCGGTGACCGACCCGACCCGCACCACGCCCGCCCGCCCAGTCGCGGCTTCGGCCAGGTCGCGCGCGGCATCGGACATCTCGATCTGGATCCGCGCCGCGCGCCGGGCAAGCGCCCTTCCGGCCGGCGTCAGTTGCAACCCGCGCCCCTGCTTTTCGTGCAGGGGCAGTCCCAACAGATGCTCCATCTCGGCAAGCAGGCGTGATGCGGCGGGCTGCGCGATGCCGATCCGTGTCGCGGCCAGCCCAAGCCCGCCGGTCGCTTCCAACTCGGCCAGAAGCCGCAACTGGATGGGCTTCAGGCGGCGTAGCTGGTTTGCAAGGGCGGAGGGCGTGGAAATCATATCAATACGGTTATTATTCGTGACACAAGGCCTATTTGACAGACATGAGTCCTCTGCGCAATCTCTGCGCCGTCCGTAGCCCAGGGTCGCAGAGGCGTGCCCAAAGCGGATGCACATGAAGATTCATCGGGAGGAAACAGATGATCTTGACCCGCCGCGGCCTGATGGCCCTCACCGGCGCCACCGCCGCCCTGTCGGCGATGCCACTCTTTGCCCAGGACAAGGGCGCCGTCGGTATCGCGATGCCGACCAAATCCTCGTCGCGCTGGATTTCGGACGGCGAGTCGATGGTGAAGGCGTTCCAGGACGCCGGCTACACCGCTGACCTGCAGTACGCCGAGGACGACATCCCGACCCAGCTGAGCCAGATCGAGAACATGATCACCTCGGGCGTGAAAGCGCTGGTGATCGCGGCCATCGACGGCACCACGCTGTCGAACGCGCTGGACAACGCCGCCGCGCAAGGGATCAAGGTCATCGCCTATGACCGCCTGATCCGCGAAAGCGGCTCGGTCGACTACTACGCCACCTTCGACAACTTCAAGGTCGGCGTGCAGCAAGCGGAATCGCTCGTCGCGGGCCTGAAGGAACGCTTCGCCGACGTGAAACCGTGGAACGTCGAGCTTTTCGGCGGCTCGCCGGACGACAACAACGCCTTCTTCTTCTACAACGGCGCGATGTCGGTCCTGCAGCCGATGATCGACTCGGGCGAGATCGCCATTCCCTCCGGCCAGGTTGGCATGGATGTGGTCGGCACGCTGCGCTGGGACGGCGCGGTGGCGCAGGCCCGGATGGACAACCTTCTGTCCTCGAACTACGGCGACAAGCAGCTGCACGGCGCCTTGTCCCCCTATGACGGGCTGTCCATCGGCATCCTGTCGTCGGTCAAGGGCGTGGGCTACGGCTCGGGCGACCTGAAGATGCCGATCGTCACCGGCCAGGACTGCGAAATCCCGTCGGTCAAGTCGATGATCGCCGGTGAGCAATACTCCTCGATCTTCAAGGACACCCGCGAACTGGCCAAGGTCACCGTCAAGATGGTCGACGCGGTCCTCTCGGGCGGCGAGCCGGAGATCAACGACACCTCGACCTATGACAACGGCGTCAAGGTTGTTCCGTCCTACCTCCTGGAGCCTGTGCCGGTGAACGTCACGAACTACGAAGAGATCCTCGTCGGTTCGGGCTACTACACCGCCGACCAGCTGAAGTAAGCTGATCCTTAGGGCTCGCCCGTGCAGTTCCTGCTCGGGCGGGTTCCCTTGGGAGGGGGAGCCATGACCACACTTCTGGAAATGCGGGAGATCACCAAGGTCTTCCCGGGCGTCAAGGCATTGGACCGGGTAAGCCTTACGGTCGAGGCCGGGGAAATCCACGCCATCTGCGGCGAGAATGGCGCAGGCAAATCCACGCTGATGAAGGTGCTGTCAGGCGTATACCCGCACGGCACCTATGACGGCGAAATCACCTATGACGGCCGCCCGCTTCACAACCGCGACATCCGTGACAGTGAGGAAAAGGGCATCATCATCATCCATCAGGAACTTGCGCTGATCCCGCTGTTGTCGATCGCCGAGAACCTGTTCATGGGCAACGAGATCGCGTCGAACGGCGTCATCTCCTGGCCGATGGCCTTCAAGAAGACGGAAGGCCTGCTGAAGCAGGTCGGCCTGAACGAACCACCCGGCGCGGTGGTCGGCAAGCTGGGCGTCGGCAAGCAGCAACTGATCGAAATCGCCAAGGCGCTGTCGAAGAACGTCCGCCTTCTCATCCTCGACGAACCCACGGCGGCCTTGCAGGAAGCTGATGCCGACCGCCTTCTGGACCTGATGCTGGAGCTGAAGGCGCAGGGCGTCACGCAAATCATGATCAGCCACAAGCTGAACGAGATTTCCCGCGTTGCCGACCGGATCACCGTGATCCGCGACGGCACCTCGGTTTCCACCCTGTCGAAATCGGAAATATCGGAAGACCGCATCATCCGCGACATGGTCGGTCGCGATATGGCGCACCGCTATCCCGAACGCACACCGAACCCCGGCGAGGTCCTGTTCGAGGTCGAAAACTGGTCCTGCTGGCATCCCGAACAGGCCGGACGCCAGATGATCAAGGGCGTGTCCCTGAACGTCCGCAAGGGCGAGATCGTCGGCATCGCGGGCCTGATGGGCACCGGCCGGACCGAGCTTGCCATGTCGATCTTCGGTCACAGCTACGGCAAAGGCCATTCCGGCACGGTGAAGATGCACGGAAAGCCCGTCGATGTCTCGACCGTGACCAAGGCCATCAACGCGGGCATCTCCTACGTGACCGAAGACCGCAAGGCGCTGGGCCTGATCCTGGAAGAGCCGATCCTCAGGAACATCAGCCTCGCGAACCTGTTCGGCATCGCGAAGAACTCGATCCTCGACAAGCGGCGCGAGGCCCAGGTGGCCGAGAACTACCGCAAGCAACTCGCCATCCGCACCCCCGGAGTGCAGCAGAAGGTGGTGAACCTGTCCGGCGGCAACCAGCAGAAGGTTGTCCTGTCGAAATGGCTGTTCACCGACCCCGAGCTTCTGATCCTCGATGAACCCACGCGCGGCATCGACGTCGGCGCAAAGTTCGAGATCTACACGATCATGAAGGACCTCGCCGAACAGGGCCGCGGGGTGCTGATGATCAGCAGCGAAATGCCCGAGCTTCTGGGCATGTGCGACCGCATCTACGTGATGAACGAAGGCCGGATCGTGGGCGAGCTTTCCCGCGACGAGGCCAGTCAGGAAAAGATCATGGCGCTGATCGTCAAGGACAACGGCAAGACCGCAGGGAAGGTGGCGTAAATGGCTGACAAGCAAAATTCCCTCGGCGGCCACCTGCGTGAGAACGGGATGCTCCTGGCTCTGGTCGCCATCGTGGCGCTGTTCTCGCTTCTGGTAGGACTGCAGGGCAAGCCGATGTTCCTGCAGGCCCCGAACATCACCAACATCTTCCTGCAGAACGGGCATGTCATCATCCTCGCGCTCGGGATGCTGCTTGTCATCGTCGCAGGACACATCGACCTTTCGGTCGGCTCCGTCGCCGCCTTCACCGGCGCGGTCGCCGCTTACCTGACGGTGGTCCTTAAACTCCCGATTTACGCGGTCATCCCGCTGACGCTGATGGTCGGCGGGTTGATCGGAGCCGCGCAAGGCTACTGGGTCGCCTACTGGCGCATCCCCTCATTCATCGTGACGCTGGCCGGGATGCTGGTCTTTCGCGGCGCGACGCTCTGGCTGCTCGGTGGCCAGAACATCGGCCCCTTCCCCAAAAGCTTCCAGGCGATGTCCTCGGGCTTCATCCCCGACCTGACCGGCCTCGGCAAACCGCATGGTCTTACCCTTATCATCGCCGCCATCGCCATCGCAGTGGTGATCTGGATCGGCCTCCGCGCCCGCCGACGCGACATCGAGTTCGGGATCACCCCCGAACCGACCGGACTCTTCTGGGGCCGCACGCTCATCATCGCTGCCGCCATGGCCTTCGTCGGCTGGCAACTCGCCAGCTTCCGCGGCCTGCCGAACGTGCTGGTGGTGCTGGCCGTCCTCATCGTGCTCTACGCCTTCTTCACCGAAAACACCGTCCAGGGCCGCCGCATCTATGCCGTGGGCGGCAACTACAAGGCCGCGCAGCTTTCCGGCATCCGCGCCGAACGGCTGGTCTTCTTCTGCTTCGTGAACATGGGCGTCCTCGCCGCGCTGGCCGGGATGATGGTCACCGCCCGCCTGAACTCCGCCACCCCCAAGGCCGGCACGGGGTTCGAGCTTGACGCCATCGCCGCCGTCTTCATCGGCGGGGCCTCGATGGCGGGCGGGTCGGGCAAGATCATCGGAGTCGTCATTGGCGCCCTGATCATGGGCGTGATGAACATGGGTATGTCGATCCTCGGCATCGGCATCGACTATCAACAGATGATCAAGGGCCTGGTCCTCCTCGCCGCCGTGATCTTCGACGTCTACAACAAGAACAAGTGAGGCAGACGATGCATCTTTCCACCATCAAGGGTGCGGGCGTCGTCGTCCGTGAGGGGACCAGCGCCCGGGTCCTGCGCAACACCGGATCGGTCTACGAACTGGCAAGCGCGGCGGTCAGGGCAGGCCACTCGCTTGCCGCCGAAATCACCGCGCGCGGACTGGGCGAGACGGTAGACCTGTCCCGCGCGACATTCGACCTGCCCGTCAGTCACCCTGACCCGGCGCATCTGCACCTGACCGGCACCGGACTCACCCATCTCGGTTCCGCCTCTGCCCGCGACGCGATGCACGCCAAGCTCGAAGGCGCCGAGACCCTGACCGACAGCATGAAGATGTTCCGCATGGGGCTGGAGAGCGGACGCCCCGCTGCCGGAGACGTCGGTGCCCAACCCGAATGGTTCTACAAAGGCAACGGCTACGCCGCCGTCGCCCCCGGCGCCGCACTGGAAGCCCCCGGTTTTGCCGAGGACGGCGGCGAGGAACCGGAAATCGCGGGCATCTACCTGATCGGCCCGGATGGCACCCCGCACCGGATCGGCTGGGCGCTGGGCAACGAATTTTCCGACCATCTGACCGAACGGGTGAACTACCTCTGGCTCGCCCATTCCAAACTGCGCGTCGCCTCCTACGGGCCGGAGATTCTTGTCGGCGACCTTCCCGCCGATGTCCGGGGCAGCAGCCGTATCCTGCGCGACGGCAAGACCCTTTGGGAAAAGCCCTTCCTGTCGGGCGAGGCGAACATGTCCCATACCTTCGCCAACCTCGAACACCACCACTTCAAGTACCAGATCTTCCGCCAGCCCGGCGACCTGCACGTCCACTACTTTGGCACTGCCACCCTGTCCTTCGCCGACGGGATCAAGACCCAACCCGGCGACACGTTTGAGATCGAAGTCGCCGATTTCGGCCAGCCGCTCCGCAACACCCTGACCTTCGCGCCCAAGACCCAAGGCGCGACCCGGGTCAATCCGCTTTAAGGAAACCAACCGTGTCCAAGTTCAAACCCGCCCCCTGGCCCCGGAAGCTGCGTTCGCAGGAATGGTTCGCGGGCACCTCGAAGGACGCGATCTATCATCGCTCCTGGATGAAGAACCAGGGCCTGCCCGCCGACCTGTTCGATGGTCGCCCGGTGATCGGCATCCTGAATACCTTCTCCGAACTCAACCCCTGCAACGCCCACCTCAACGACCTCGCCGAGCGGGTGAAGCACGGCGTCTACGAGGCTGGTGGCTTCCCGGTCATCGTCCCTGTCTTCTCCGTCTCGGAATCCGGCTTCCGCCCCACCGCGATGATGTTCCGCAACCTCGCCGCCATGGCCGTCGAGGAAACCATCCGCGGGCAACAGATGGATGGCGTCGTCTGCCTTGTCGGCTGCGACAAGACCACGCCCTCCCTCCTGATGGGCGCGGCATCGGTCGACCTGCCCACCATCATGGTCTCCGGCGGTCCGATGCTGAACGGCTATTACCGGGGCGAACGTGTCGGCTCCGGCACCCATCTCTGGAAATTCTCCGAAGCCGTCAAAGCCGGTGAAATGACCGCCGAGGAATTCGTCGAAGCCGAAGCCTCGATGAGCCGCTCCCCCGGTTCCTGCAACACGATGGGCACAGCCTCCACAATGGCCAGCATGGTCGAGGCGCTGGGCATGACCCTCTCGGGCAACGCCGCGATCCCCGCCGTCGACTCGCGTCGTCGCGTGATGGCGCAGCTCACCGGTCGGCGGATCGTGCAGATGGTGAAGGACGATCTGAAACCCTCCGACATCCTGACCCGCGACGCCTTCCAGAACGCGATCCGCACCAATGCCGCCATCGGTGGCAGCACCAACGCGGTCATTCACCTTCTGGCCATCGCGGGACGGATCGGCCTGCCCCTGACCCTGAACGACTGGGACGAATGGGGCCGGGGCGTGCCCACCGTCGTCAACCTGATGCCTTCGGGCAAATACCTGATGGAAGAATTCTTCTATGCCGGCGGCCTGCCTGCCGTGATCAAGCGGCTGGGCGAAGCGGGTCTTCTGAACCGCGACGCGCTCACCGTCTCCGGCGGCGGCGTCTGGGATGAGGTGAAGGATGCCCGCATCGACAATGACGATGTGATCCTTCCCGCCGACAAGGCGCTGACCCAGTCCGGCGGCATCGTGGTGGTCAAGGGCAACCTCGCCCCCGACGGGGCTGTGCTGAAACCCTCCGCCGCTACCCCCGCCCTGATGCAGCACCGGGGTCGTGCCGTGGTGTTCGAGGATATCGACGACTACAAGGCGAGGATCGAGGACGAGAGCCTTGATATCGACGAGACCTGCGTGATGGTGCTGAAGAACTGCGGCCCGCGCGGCTATCCCGGCATGGCCGAAGTCGGCAACATGGGGCTGCCCCCGAAAGTGCTGCGCAAGGGCATCACCGACATGGTCCGCATCTCGGACGCCCGCATGTCCGGCACCGCCTATGGCACCGTGGTCCTCCACACCTCGCCCGAAGCCGCGCGGGGCGGTCCGCTGGCGGTGGTGCGTTCAGGCGATTTCATCGAACTGGACGTCGCCAACCGCCGCCTGCACCTCGACATTTCCGACGAGGAGCTGAAAGCCCGCCTCGCCGCCTGGAAACCCGCCGTCGAACCGCCGACCGGGGGCTATGCCAAGCTCTACCACGACCATGTGCAGGGTGCAGACAAGGGCGCCGACATGGACTTCCTCGTCGGCTGCCGCGGCAACGCCGTGGCGCGGGAGAGCCACTGAGGCCAGAGCGACGTTCGGCATCAAGGCCAACGTCGTAGCCAAGAGCCTCCCTCCCCCCAACGTGGGGGAGGGATGGGGAGGGAGGCACCCCGCCAGCCCCGCCACTGACTTTCCCAAGAGGCCCGCATGACCCGCACCAAAGTCGCCCTCGTCGGCATCGGCAAGATCGCGCTGGACCAGCACGTCCCCGCCCTGAAGGCCTCCCCCGACTGGGAGCTTGCCGCCACCATCAGCCGCAGCGGCAAGGTCGATGGCATCCCCGCCTACACCGACTTTGCCACCTTCCTGGCCGAATGCCGTGACGTTCCCGTCGTCTCCCTCTGCATGCCCCCCGTCCCGCGCTACGCCTATGCCGAGGCCGCGCTCCTTTCCGGTCGCCACGTCATGCTGGAAAAACCACCGGGGGCCACGCTTGCCGAAGTCCACTCGCTTGAAGGGCTGGCGAAGGCCAATGGCCTTACCCTCTACGCCACCTGGCACAGCCGCATGGCCCACGCCGTCGCTCCCGCAAAGGCCTGGCTTGCCGACAAGATCGTGCAGAAAGCCCACATCACCTGGCGCGAGGACGTGCGCAAATGGCACCCCGGCCAGGACTGGGTGTTCCAGCCCGGCGGCATGGGCGTCTTCGACCCTGGCATCAACGCCCTTTCCATCCTGACCGAGATCCTTCCCAGACCCATCCACCTGACCCGCGCGACGCTGGAGTTCCCCGCCAACCGCCAGACCCCCATCGCCGCTGGGCTGATCTTCTCCGGCAATGTCACCGCCGATTTCGACTGGCGGCAGGAAGGCCCGCAGACCTGGGATATCGAGGTCACCACCGACGAGGGCCAGCTCGCCCTCCGCATGGGCGGCAACGTGCTGGAGATCGACGGCAAGCCCGTCGCTGGCGAGAACACCATCATGGGCGAATACTCCGCCCTCTACGCCCGGATGGCCGACCTCGTGCGCAGCCGCACTTCCGACGTCGACCTCTCCCCCATGGTCCATGTCGCCGACGCCCTGACCCTTGGCGAACGGATCACCACCGACGCCTTCGACTTCTGAAAGGACCAACCATGCTGACCGGCAAACACCTGATCGCGGGCGACTGGACCCCGAACGACCAGACCTTCGCCTCTTCCCCGGCGCATGGCCTGTCCCACGACTTCTCGGTCGGCACCCCCGCCCATGTCGCCGCCGCCTGTGAAGCCGCCGAGGCTGCCTTCCCCATCTATGCAGCGAAAACCCGCGCCGAACGCGCCACCTTCCTCAACCGCATCGCCGACGAGATCGAAGCCCGAGGCGCGGAAATCACCGAGATCGGCACCCAGGAAACCGGCCTCCCCGCCGCCCGGCTGGAAGGCGAGCGCGGCCGCACCACGATGCAGCTCCGCCTCTTTGCGTCGCATATCCTGCAAGACGACTGGCTGGATCGCCGCCACGACGCCGCGCTGCCCGACCGCCAGCCCGCCCCGCGTCCCGACCTCAAGCTCATCCAGCGCCCCATCGGCCCCGTCGCCGTCTTCGGCGCCTCGAACTTCCCGCTCGCCTTCTCCACCGCCGGGGGTGACACTGCTTCGGCTCTCGCCGCCGGATGCCCGGTCGTCGTCAAGGGCCATTCCGCCCACCCAGGTACCGGAGAGATCGTCGCCCAGGCCATCGACGCCGCGATCAAGGCGACAGGCATGCCCGCGGGAACCTTCAGCCTGATCCAGGGCGGCAAGCGCGATGTGGGCGAAGCCCTCGTCCAGCACCCCCTCATCAAAGCCGTCGGCTTCACCGGCTCTCTCGCCGGGGGTCGCGCGCTCTTCAACCTCTGTGCCGCAAGGCCGGAACCCATCCCTTTCTTCGGCGAGTTGGGGAGCGTGAACCCCATGTTCCTCCTCCCCGCCGCCCTCGCCAACCGTGGCGAGGCCATCGCCAAAGGCTGGGCCGGATCACTCACCCTCGGCGCCGGCCAGTTCTGCACCAACCCCGGCATCGCCGTGGTGATCGACGGCTCCGAGGCCGACACCTTCGTCACCGCCGCCAAGGCAGCGGTCGGTGCAGTCGGCCCGCAAACCATGCTCACCGACGGCATCGCCGAAGCCTACCGCCACGGCCGCGACCGTGTTGCCGCGGGCAACGGCGTCCGCCCGGTCCTTTCCACTACCAGCGACCGGCGCAACGCCACCCCCTACCTTTTCGAGGTCTCCGGCAGCGACTGGCTGAATGACCACGCCCTCGCCGAAGAGGTCTTCGGCCCCCTCGGCCTCATCGTCCGTGTCCGCCACGCCGCCGAGATGCAGGACATCGCCCGCAGCCTGCAAGGCCAGCTGACCTGCACCCTGCACCTTGACGATGCCGACCTTGATCTCGCAAAGGCCCTGATGCCGATTCTCGAACGCAAGGCCGGCCGCGTCCTTGCCAACGGCTTCCCGACTGGCGTTGAAGTGGTCGATGCCCAGGTCCACGGCGGCCCCTATCCGGCCTCCACCAACTTCGGCGCCACCTCGGTCGGCACCATGTCGATCCGCCGCTGGCTACGTCCCGTCGCCTACCAGAACATGCCCGACGCGCTTCTCCCGCAGGACTGGGCCTGACATGGCCCGGATCACCAGCATCGGACGGATCGGCGGGACGGATGTCCACCAAGCCACCCTCGAAGCCAATGGCCTCCGCGTCGTGCTCTTGTCATGGGGCGCGCGGCTGGCCGAACTCTGGGTGCCAGATTCAAAGGGAAATCTTGCCGACATCGTCCTCGGCCACGACAACCCGCAAGACTGGCAGACCCACGGCACCTATCTTGGCGCAACCTGCGGACGCTATGCCAACCGCATCGCCGGGGGTCGCTTCCAACTTGACGGCCGCACGGTCCAGCTTGACCGGAACGAAGGTGCGAACGCCCTCCACGGCGGCCCCCATGGCTTCGACCGGAAGCACTGGCAGATCGCCGACCACTCCGACACCCACGTCACCTTCGCCACTACTTCCCCTGACGGCGAAATGGGCTATCCCGGCACCCTGCACGCCCAGACGACCTACCGCATCGACGGCTCCGGCCTGACCATCGAGATGACGGCCACCACCGACGCCCCCACCATGGTCAACCTCGTCAACCACGCCTATTTCAACCTCGCAGGGCAGGGTTCGGGCGACGTGATGGGCCAGCACCTCCAGATCGAAGCCAGCCACTACCTCCCCGTCGACAGCCAGCTGATCCCGACCGGGGAGGTCCTGACCGTCGCGGGCACCGCCTTCGACTTTCGCGAAACCCGTCCCATCGGTGCGAGCCTTCCCGGCCCGAACGCCTTTGACCACAACCTCTGCCTCTCGGCCCCGACAGGCCCCGATGGCCTTCGCCCCTGCCTCACCGCGACCGATCCTGCCTCCGGCCGCCGGATGAAGCTCTCCACCACGGAAGCGGGCGTGCAACTTTACACCGGCGTACATTTCGACGGACCCGGCAAACAGGGCGCCCGCTACTCCCGTTTCGCAGGCTTCGCGACCGAGACCCAGCGCTTCCCTGATTCGCCAAACCGCCCACAGTTTCCGTCCGCACGGCTGACTCCCGGCGATACTTACCGCCACACGATGCGCTTCGACTTCACCCCCGCCTGACATGCCCGCCTCTTCGCCGCACCGCGGCAAAGAGGGCCTACCCGGAACCCGCTGAAAGGACCCAAATTCCTGCCACGACCCACGCAGCCGCAGCATCGCCAAACGGCCTCGCGCACGGACTTCTTGCATATAGTAGTACTTTTGCTAACGTCTTCTCAGCCACCCGAGGAGCGTGGCCCAAGTTTCCACTGGGAGGAAAATCATGAGCGTTATCAAGACTCTCGCGCTTGGCGCGGGACTGGCTGGCTTGTTGCTTTCGGCGTCCTATGCCCAAGGCTTGGAAGGCAAGGTCATCGGCTTCTCGCAGATCGGTTCGGAATCCGGTTGGCGGGCAGCCGAGACCTCGGTGACCAAGGCGGAAGCCGAGGCGCGCGGCATCGACCTGAAGTTCGCCGACGCGCAGCAGAAGCAGGAAAACCAGATCAAGGCGATCCGTGGCTTCATCGCGCAGGGCGTCGACGCGATCCTTGTCGCGCCGGTCGTCGCCACCGGCTGGGAGGAAGTCCTGACCGAAGCCAAGGAGGCCAGCATCCCCGTCGTCCTCCTCGACCGTGGCATCGAAGGCCCGGAAGATCTGTACCTGACTTCCGTCGCCTCTGATCAGGTCAAGGAAGGCCGCGTCGCGGGCGAATGGCTGGTCGGCACCGTGGGCGACAAGCAGTGCAACATCGTTGAACTGCAAGGCACCGTCGGCTCCTCCCCCGCGATCAACCGCAAGCAGGGCTTCGAGGAAGGCATCGCAGGCCACGCCAACCTGACCATCACCCGCAGCCAGACCGGCGACTTCACCCGGTCCAAGGGCAAGGAAGTGATGGAAGGCTTCATCAAGGCCGAAGACGGCGGCAAGAACATCTGCGCCGTCTACGCCCATAACGACGACATGGCCGTGGGTGCGCTGCAGGCAATCAAGGACGCGGGCTTGAAGCCGGGCACCGACATCCTCGTCGTCTCGATCGACGCCGTGCCGGACATCTTCTCGGCAATGGCGGCAGGTGAGGCGAACGCCACGGTCGAACTGACCCCGAACATGGCCGGCCCCGCCTTCGACGCGCTGCAAGCCTATTGGGACGCAGGGACCGCGCCGGAGAAGTTCATCATCACCGAATCGAAGCTCTACACGCAGGCGGATGATCCGCAGGGCGAATACGACCGCCGCAAAGGCCTCGGCTACTAGGTTTCCTCCCCGAGGCCGCCGCCGGGCGGGGTCACTCCCTGCCCGGCGGAATTGCATTATCCGCAAGATAAGCGGACAGTTTCCAGAACGCAGGGGGTAGGGACATGCCGGACAAAGACGCGCGTCCAATCCTGGAGGCTCGCGGGATCACGAAGATCTTCGGCCAGCATCGCGCACTCGACAACGTCGATTTCACTGCCTATGCCGGAGAGGTCCACGCCCTTCTCGGCGAAAACGGTGCCGGGAAATCCACCCTGATCAAGATCCTGACCGGAGCCTACCAGCCCGATGGCGGTGATCTTCTGCTAGACGGCCAGCCCATCCACCTCCGCGACCCCCTGCACGGACAAAGCTACGGCATCGGCACCGTCTATCAGGAGGTGAACCTCCTCCCCAACCGCTCGGTCGCCGAAAACCTCTTCCTCGGCCGCCAGCCCACCCGCTTCGGCATGGTCGACCGCAAGCGCATCGATGCCGCCGCGAAAGACCTCCTCTCCCGCTATGGCCTGACCATCGACGTCCGCGCCGAACTGTCTGAATATTCCGTCGCCGTCCAGCAGATCGTCGCCATCGCCCGCGCGGTGGAACTGTCCGGGAAGGTCCTCGTCCTTGACGAACCAACCGCCAGCCTCGACCGCAACGAGGTGCAGCGCCTGTTCGATGTGGTCCGTGGGCTGAAAGCTAACGGCCTCGCCATCATCTTCATCACCCATTTCCTCGACCAGGTCTTCGACCTCGCCGACCGCGTGACGATCCTGCGCAACGGAAAAAGAGTTGCTACCCAGGCGCTGGACACCCTCAACACCACCGATGTCGTCCGCCTGATGCTGGGCAAGGACGTCGCCTTCGATCACCACCCCACCGCGTTGGCCGGAGCGACCAAAGGCGCAGTCCGCGTCGCCTTCAACGGCCTCAGCCGCAAGGGCCTCGCTCCCTTCAACCTTGCCGTCCACGAAGGCGAGGTCGTCGGCGTCGCAGGCCTTCTCGGCTCGGGCCGGACCGAGGTCGCCCGCCTGATGTTCGGCGTCGACCATTCCGACACCGGCCAGGTCACTGTCGACGGCAAGCCCGTCACCATCCGCAACCCCGCGCAGGCCGTCGCCGCAGGCTTCGGCTTCTGCCCCGAGGACCGCAAGCTTGACGGCATCTTCGGCGACCTCTCCGTCCGCGAGAACATCATCATCGCCCTGCAAGCCAAGCTCGGCTGGTTCCGCGCCCTGAACCGCGACGACCAGGTGGAACTGGCGGGTAGATACGCCGAGGCGCTCGACATCCGCGCCGCCGACCATGACATGCCGGTCAAGCTTCTGTCCGGGGGCAACCAGCAGAAGGTCATCCTCGCCCGCTGGCTTGCCATCGACCCCAGCTTCCTGATCCTCGACGAACCCACCCGCGGCATCGACGTCGGTGCGCACGCCGAAATCGTCCGCACCATCAACCGCCTGCGGGAAGAAGGCCTCGCCCTCTTCGTCATCTCTTCCGAACTCGACGAAGTCGTCGCCTACTCCAACCGCATCGTCGTCATGCGCGACCGCGAAATGGTCGCGGAACTCGACGGCGACACCATCGCCCCCGACGCCATCGTGCAAGCCATCGCCGGAACAGGAGAGGCCCGCCCGTGACCCGCCCCACCGTCGACCTCCGCCCCACCACACAGCCGCCGTTGCCAAGGCCCAGACCGCTGACCACCTTCTTCACCCGGCCCCAGGTCATCGCCCTTGCCGCCGTGCTCTTGGTCAACTGGCTCCTTTTCCCCGGCTTCTTCACCATCACCTGGCAGGACGGCCGCCTGTTCGGCAGCCTGATCGACGTGTTGAACCGCGGCGCCCCCGTCGCCATCCTCGCCATCGGCATGACCATGGTCATCGCGACCAAGGGCGTGGACCTTTCCGTCGGCGCGGTCATGGCAATTTCCGGCGCCACCGCCGCCACCCTTGTCACCAACGGCGTCCCCGCCCCCATGGCCGTCCTCGCCGCCCTCGGCACCGGCCTCCTTTGCGGGCTCTGGAACGGCATCCTTGTCACCGTGCTTGAAATCCAGCCGATCATCGCCACCCTCGTCCTGATGGTCGCCGGTCGCGGCCTCGCCCAGCTGATCACCGAAGGCTACATCGTCACCTTCTCTGATCCTCTCCTGATCTTCATAGGCACGGGCAGCTTCCTTGGCCTCCCGATGCCGGTGATCATTGCCCTTTTCCTTCTGATCGCGGCCACCCTCATCGTCCGCCGCACCGCCCTTGGGCTTCTCATCGAGGCGGTGGGCATCAACCGCTCCGCCGCCCGGTTCGCCGGGCTGAAAGCCGGAACGCTCCTCCTGATCGTCTACAGCTTCGCCGGGTTCTGCGCCGCCGTCTCCGGCCTCATCGTGGCCGGTGACATCCGGGGTGCCGACGCGAACAACGCCGGCCTCTGGCTTGAACTCGACGCGATCCTCGCCGTGGTTATCGGCGGCACTTCCCTGATGGGCGGGCGCTTCTCCATCCCGATGGCGGTCCTTGGCGCGATGATCATTCAGGCGATGAACACAGGCATCCTGATTTCCGGCTTCTCCCCGCAATTCAATCTCGTGGTGAAATCCGCCGTGATCATCGTGATCCTCGTCCTGCAATCCCCGCTCTCTGCCAGCCTGTTCCGCCGCCTGCCCGGAGCCCCGAAATGACCCGCAGCCTCCGGCCCCTCCTCGCCACCACGCTGATCTTCCTTTTCGCCTACGCGCTGGCCGTGTCCCAGCAACCGGCGATGCTTTCCACCCGCGTCCTCGGCAACTTCCTGACCGACAACGCCTTCCTCGGCATCGCGGCGGTGGGCATGACCTTCGTCATCCTCTCCGGCGGCATCGACCTTTCCGTCGGCGCGGTGATCGGCTTCACCACCGTCCTCGTCGCGGTCCTGATCATGTGGCTGAACCTGCACCCGCTGATCGCCTTCGCCATCGCCCTGATCGTCGCCACCGCCTTCGGGGCCGTGATGGGGGCCGCGATCCACTACCTGAAGGTGCCCAGTTTCATCGTCACCCTTGCCGGCATGTTCCTCGCCCGCGGTGGGGCCTCTGTCCTCTCCCCCGACAGCATCGGGATCGAGCATCCCTTCTTCACCGCCGTCCAGAAAAGCTACATCCTCCTTCCCGGCGGCGGCCGCCTGACCGTGGTGGGCATGATCATGCTGGCGGTCTTCGCCGTGGCGATCCTCCTCGCCCACCGCACCCGCTTCGGCTCCAACGTCTATGCGCTGGGCGGGTCCGAGACCTCGGCCGCGCTGATGGGCGTCCCCGTCGCCCGTACCATCATTGCGATCTACGCACTTTCAAGCTTCCTCGCGGGCCTCGCCGGGGTGGTCTTCTCGCTCTACACCTCCGCCGGCTACAGCCTGAACGCCCTCGGCGTCGAACTTGACGCCATCGCCGCCGTCGTGATCGGCGGCACACTCCTGACCGGCGGATACGGATTTGTCGCGGGCACCTTCATCGGCGTCATGCTGCAGGGATTGGTGCAAACCTACATCGTCTTCGACGGAACCCTGTCCAGTTGGTGGACCAAGATTGTCGTCGGCGTGCTTTTGTTTATGTTCATCGTGCTGCAACGGCTGGTCTTCCGGGCCGGACCGCGACGAACATAAGGGACCTGGACCAACAAGATGAGCGAACCCGGGAGCCTGATCCGAACGCTCTCCGGGCGGCCTGCAGCGCGGAACTACCATTCCTACGTCATCAACGAGGTGGGCCGCGCCATCGTCTCCGGTGACATGCCCGTCGGGTCCAGCCTGCCGGGTGATGCCGAGATGATGGACCGTTTCGGCGTGTCCCGTACCGTGCTGCGTGAGGCGCTGAAAACGCTGGAGGCAAAGGGGTTGGTCGAGGCCCGCGCCAAGGTCGGCACCCGCGTCCTGCCGCAATCGCGCTGGAACCTCTTCGACCGTCAGGTGCTGGCGTGGAAGCTGGAAAGCGGCCCTACGCCCGCCTTCCTCGCGTCCTTCCAGACCATCCGCGAAAGCCTTGAGGTGCAGGCCGCCCGCCTCGCCGCCCAGCACCGCGAGGCCGAACACGTCCGCCTCCTCAACTACTGGCTCAACCAGCGCACCGTGATGTCCCATCAGACCGAACCCTTCGCGATGGCCGAATTCGAAATCCATCGCGTCGTCGCCGAGGCCTCCGGCAACCCCTTCCTCCGCGCCGCCTCGGCCATCCTGGAATTCGGCGTGGCCGTCTCTGTCCAGGCCCAACTTGGACCTGATGGTTCAGCCCCGCCCTCCGGCCTTGCCGAACCCCGCGCCGCGACCTACGAGTCCCTGATCCGCGCCATCGAACGCGGCGACGCGGACACCGCCGCTGCGCAAATGGCCACCCTCACGCGCTAACGTTCGACGGCTTCGCAGGGTGGGTACCAACCCTCCGAAGCCGGTTCACCTCAAAGCCCTTAACAGATCACAAGGGCCCGCGGGCACTCACCCGCCCCAGGTATCCGACAACCTGAACCCCAGCGGGAACGGATCGCTCGGGTCCAGCCCGATCTGGCTGATCCCGTAGATCCAGGCCCGCCCCGAGACCCGGTTGCGTACTGCCTTGTAGGGGCCGACCGTGGTCTCCTCGACAAATTCCGTCACGAACTCCCCTCCGATGGTTGACCGCGAGACGACCCGGTCTCCCGGTCGGACCAACTCCTTCGAATGCCGCACTGCCATGTTCGAATTCGACCCCGTGCCGCAGGGCGACCGATCGACCCGACCCGGCCGCAGGATGGTGCAGGTCCGCACTGCCCCGTCCGGCTCCTCCGACCGGAACATCACATAGGCCAGCCCGTTCAATGCAGGCTCCACCGGATGCAACGCAGGTTCGACCGCCGCAATCCGGCTCCGCAAGTCCACTCCAATCGTCCCGAGCTGGCGCGAGTTCTCCGGCGCGATGGTCAGTCCGATCTGGTCCACGTCGATCAACGCGTAGAAGACCCCCCCGAAGCAAAGGTCGTACCGCACCGCCCCCCACTCTGCCGTCTCGATCACCGCATCCCGCTGCGCCACGAAGGCGGGCGGCATGTCCAGCGTGACCCGCACCACCTTGCCGCCCTCGCAGCGTGCCGTGGCCACCACCAGCCCCGCCGCCGTGTCCAGCGTCACACGGCTTTCCGGCTCGACCATCGGAACCATCCCGGTCTCCAAGAGCGCCGTCGTCGCGCAGATCGCGTTCGAACCGGACATCGCATGGGCCTGGTCCGGTTGCAGGACGATGAACCCCACATCGGCACGGGGGTCGCAGGCCGGAGTCAACAGGCAGAACGACCCCGCCGGGCCAGAGCGCGGCTCGGAACACAGCCACCGCCGCAGGCTGTCATCCACTGTGTTCAGGTGCAGCAGCTTCTCCACCATCGTCGCGCCGGGGATGTTCAGCACCCCTCCGGTGATCACCCGCCCGATCTCGCCCTCGCAGTGGACATCCACCGTCTGTATCGTCCGGTTCCAGCGCATTCGTTCCCCTTAGAACCTGTTCACCCGGTAGGGCGCCAGATCGACCGAGGGCTTGGCGCCGGTGATCAGCTCTCCCATCAGCCGGGCGGTAGTGGCGGCATAGGTCAGGCCAAGATGCCCGTGCCCGGTGGCATAGAACAGCCCCTTCGTTACAGCACTTGCCGAGAGGATCGGAACCGTGTCCGGCAGCGCGGGACGGTGACCCATCCATTCGGTGAACTCCTCGCACCGAAGGTTGGGCAGGGCCTCCTTCGCCCGCTTCACCGTCACCTTCGCGCGTCGGTAGTCCGGCGGCGCGTCGAGCCCCGCCATCTCCACCGTGCCACCCACACGGATACCTCCTGCGGTGGGCGTCACCATGAAGGCCTTCGCGGGCCAGATGATCGAGTGTTTCATCGAAATGCCCGGCGCCATGATCTGCGTGTGATAGCCGCGTTCCGTCTCCAGCGGGATCGGTTCGCCCAGGGCCTTCGCCAGTCTCGCAGAGAAGGCCCCGGCGCAGATCACCACCTCGTCGGCGGCGAGCTTGCGCCCGTCCTTCAGGACCACCTCACGCATCGTGTCCGAGCGTGTGAAGCCCGTGACCTCCCCCCGTTCAATCCGGCCCCCAAGGCCGACAAACCGCTCGGCCAAGGCCAGCACCAGCTTGTAGGGGTCCTTCATCGAGCGGTTCTGCGGGAAAAGCACCGCCATTCCGATCCGGTCCGACAATTCCGGCTCCAGCGCCTTGATCGCCTGCGGCCCGATCACCTCATACGGGAAGCCGAAGCGTTCGAGGATTTCGATATGCTCGCGGTCGGCTTTGAACTCTGCCTCGTCGGCATACAGTGACAGGCAGCCCTCTTCGCTGATCTGGTCGGAGAGCCCCGTCTCGCGCAGCAAGTCCAGCGTGTCGCCCAACGCGCGGGAACACAGCGCCGCCCCCTGCGCCTCCAACTCCCGCAACTTCGACGGCCGAGAGGCTGCGATGAAGCGCAGGAACCACGGCACCAGCTTCGGCATGTAGCCGGGGCGCACCCGCAC
Organism: Rhodobacterales bacterium; assembly: GCA_017303485.1. GTDB lineage: Bacteria > Pseudomonadota > Alphaproteobacteria > Rhodobacterales > Rhodobacteraceae > Tabrizicola. The sequence continues at coordinate 141,908 of JAFLCY010000001.1, read as the reverse complement.
TGGCCCCTCCGGGTCCAGCATCCAGCCCGGAATCTGCTTCCAGACCGAGGGGCGTGAGGCGGGCATGAACTCGGTCACGGCGATGGAGGCCATGTTGCCGAAGGAAGCGCCCTTGCCGGGCGCATCGCGGTCAAGCAGCACGACCTGCCGACCGCGCTTTTGCAGATCATGGGCAATGGCGGTGCCGATGATCCCGGCCCCGACGACGACAGTCGTCATGACTGAAGCTCTCCGACGACGGTCGCCATGGCTTACTTCCAGTTGACTATCGGCTGCATCGCCGCCTTGAATTCGGCCTTCTCGGCGTCGGTCAAGGGGCCGAAGGGCATCCGGCATTCTCCGACCGGGTTGCCCTGCAACTCGCATCCGTATTTCAGCTTCTGCACGAACTTGCCCGATTCCAGCACGTTCATCGCAGGCCAGACCGCCTGCATGATCTCTTTCGCCCGTGCATGGTTGCCAGCGCGGAAGGCCGCGTCCATCTCGCACACGGGCTTGGCCATGCAATTCGCCGGGCCGCAAATCCACGAATCCGCGCCCCAGTGCATGAAGTCCCAGGCGATGTCGTCCGAGCCGGAGACCAGCTGGATGCGCCCCGCATAGCGCTGGGAAATCCCGATGGCGCGCTGCAACACACCCGAGGATTCCTTGATTCCGATGATCCGCGGATTGTCGGCCAAGGCATCCAGCGCCTCGTATTCGATCTCGACTCCGTCTTTTCCGGGGTAGGAATAGAGGACGACGTTCATGTCGGTGGCGTCGATTACCGCGTTGAAATGGCGGACAATTTCGGCCTGCGTCGGCTTGGTGTAGAATGGCACCGCCAGCAGGACGGCGTGATACCCAAGCTCCTTGGCGCGCTTCGTGTTGGCGATCACGCCTGCGGTCGAGGGCGCATTGGTCCCTGCGATCAGCGTCTCGCCCGGCTTGGCGAAATCCTTCACGAAGCGCAGCACCTGGTCGCGTTCATCGTCGCTCATCAGGTTGTATTCGCCCGAGGACCCGCAGGGCACCCAGCCCGACACCCCAGCCGCACGCAGGGCGCTCAGATGCTTCTCGAACGCCGTGAAGTCGATCTGACCCGTAGCGTCGAACGGGGTGACAAGCGCAGGCATCACGCCGGACAGCTTCAGCATCTGGTGGCTCCTTTCGGGTCGTGGATTTCGACGCATCATGACGACATCGTGACGACATGTCAAATCGAGAATGTACCGTGTCGACTTGTTGCACCCTCTCGGCTATGCTCCCTTCAGGTTGTCAGGGGGCCCGCGATGCGTGACGAGAGCGAACCGAAGCGGATCAAGGGCACGGGCGTCAAAGTCGCCTACGAAACCCTGCGGGATGAAATCCTGTCCCTTGACCTCGACCCCGGCGCGGTGCTGGACGAAACCTCGCTGGCGGAACGCTTCGGCATGTCCCGCTCTCCCGTGCGTGAGGCGCTGATCCGGCTGGCGGGCGATGATCTGGTGGTGACGCTGTCGAACCGCTCCACCGTCGTCGCGCCCATCGACCTGCAAAGCTTTCCGAAATACGTCGAGGCGCTGGACGTGGCGCAGCGGATGAACACCCGGCTTGCAGCCGAGCTGCGCACCGATCTTGACCTCAAGACCATCGCCCGGCGCCAGAAGGAATTCGTCGCCACCGTGAACAAGGGCGAGCATCTGGCGATGTCCGAGGCGAACAAGAACTTTCACATGGCCATCGCCCATGCCGGGCGAAACCCCTACCTGTCGGCCTTCTACGAACGCCTGTTGAACCAGGGCCGCCGCATGCTGCACCTGCATTTCGCCTATCTGGAACAGGGCGACGGCGAGGTTCTCCTGACCGACGAACATGATGAGATGCTCACCGCGATCCGCGACCGCGATGTGGCGCGGGCCGATGCGCTGGCCCATGCCCATACCCGGCAGTTCCGCGACAACTTCATCACCTACATGAAGCAGAACTACCTGCAGGACGCGCCAATCATGTCACTGGGACCGGCAGCCTGAGGTGACCCCGCCCCGGACTTGACCCGAGGGCCCCTTAATCGCACGCGGCCCCGGATCTGGTCCGGGACGGTCCCCTACCCGCCCTTCAAGCGCTGAAGCAGAAAGACCTCGCTGTCCGGTTTCACTGGGGCCGCGCGGCTGTTGGCGATCACCTCGCCGTCCACCGCGACCGACAGCCCCGCCTTGATCGCAGGCCCCAGACCCGGATGCGCCCTTTCCAGCGCATCCAGCATCTGTCCCACGGTCGCGGCTTCCACCTCCACCACTTCCTGCCCATCGGCAAAGCGCCGCAGGCTGGCCCAGAGATGGACCTTAGCCATCAGGCCTTCAGCGCCTTGATCGCCGCCAGAACCTTGGGTGGCGTGCAGGGCAAGCTGCGGATGCGCGCGCCGGTGGCCCCGGCGATGGCCGCCGCGACGGCCGGAAGCGGCGGGGTGATCCCCGTCTCGCCCACGCCGCGCACGCCGTAGGGGTGGCCGGGGTTCGGCACCTCGACAATCACGGTGTCGATCATCGGCAGGTCCGAGGCGACCGGAATGCGGTAGTCGAGGAAGATCGGGTTCTGCAGCCGCCCGTCGGGGCCGTAGACATATTCCTCGTTCAGCGCCCAGCCGATGCCCTGCGCCGCCCCGCCCTGGTACTGGCCCTCGACATAGGCTGGGTGGATCGCAGTCCCCGCATCCTGCACCACCAGATAGCGCAACACCGTGGTCCGGCCTGTCTCCGGGTCGACCTCGACGTCGACGACATGGGTGCCGAAGCTGGCCCCGGCGCCTTCCGCCGTCACCTCGTGGTGGCCCGAGATCGGCCCGCCGGTACCGCCCATCTTGGCCCCGATCTCGCCGATGGTCTGCGGCGGGAACTTGCCCGCGTTCGGCCCGGCCGGATGCGCCGCGCCGTCCTTCCACTCGACCGCCTCGGCGTCGATGCCCCAGTCCGCCGCAGCGCGACGGCACATCTCGGCAATCGCCTGACGGGCCGCTTCAACCGCCGCCTTGCCGCTGGCGAAGGTCGCCCGGCTTCCGTGGGTTGGCTCGTTCACCCCCAAAGCGCCGGTTTCCACCACGTTCACCCGGACGTTCGCGTAGGGAATACCAAGGCATTCCGCCACCATCAGCCCGATGGAGGCGCGGCTGCCGCCGATATCCGGCGTTCCGATGGAAACCGTCGCCGTCCCGTCCTCACCCACCGCCAGCGACACCGAGGTTTCGCCGCCGTGGTTGAACCAGAAGCCCGAGGCGACGCCTCGGCCCTGGTTCGGGCCAAGCTTGATCTTGTAGTTGGGATGCGCCTTCGCCGCCTCCAGCGTCTCCTGCAACCCGATCACGTTGTAGACCGGGCCATAGGACGACTTTGACCCGTTCTTCGCGCCGTTCTTCAGCCGCACGTCGATCGGGTCCAGCTTCAACTCGCGGCACATCTCGTCGACCAGGCTTTCCACCGCGAAGGCCGCCATGGGCGAACCCGGCGCGCGGTAGGCCGCAGCCTTCGGGCGGTTGGCGATGACTTCCACCGCCTCGTGCTTCAGGTTCGGGATGTCGTAGCAGGCAAAGGCGCAGGGCAGCGCTTCGCCAATCGGCGACATCCCCACGAAGGCCCCGCCCTGCATGCGGAAGAACACCTGGCCGGCAGTGATCGTGCCGTCCTTCTTCATGCCAAGCTTCACGTCCATCGAGGCCGAAGCCGTCGGCCCCGTCGCCCGCAGGACTTCGGACCGGCTCATCACCAATTTCACCGGACGCCCGCCTGCCTTCTTCGACAGTGCAAGCGGCAGCGGCTCCATGAAGATCGTGGTCTTGCCGCCAAACCCGCCGCCGATCTCGGTCGGCGTCACCCGCAGGTTGGCCGCCTCGATCCCCAAGACCGCAGCACACATCCGGCGGATGTACCAATGGCCCTGCGTGCAGACCCACATCTCGCCGCGCCCGTCCTCGCCCATCTGGGCGACAGCGGCATGGGGTTCGATATAGCCCTGATGGGTCGCTTCGGTCTTGTAGGTCTGCTCGCGCACGATGTCGGCGGCGGCAAAGCCCGCGTCGACGTCGCCATGCCCGAATTCCATGTAGCGCGCGACGTTGCCGGGCATGCCTTCCGGCACCGAGAAATCCGCGACGCCCTCACGGATAATCGGGGCATCCTTGGCCATCGCCGCATCGACGTCGGTCACATGCGGCAGCACCTCGTAGGTCACCTCGATCAGCCGCGCCGCATCCTGCGCCAACAGGGCCGAGGTCGCCGCCACCGCCGCCACCGCATGTCCGTCATACAGCGCCTTGTCCCCGGCAAGCGTGTTGTCCTGCAGGTTCAGGTCCTCACCCGTCAGGCCGGTCGGCAGGTCGGCCCGCGTCACCACGGCCTTCACCCCGTCCAGTGCCAGCGCCTTGGTGGCGTCGATCTTCACGATCCGGGCATGGGCATGGGGCGACCGCACGACGGCAGCCCACAGCATCCCCGGCAGCGAGAAGTCGGCGCCATAGCGCGCGCGGCCCGTCACCTTGTCCAGCCCGTCCGGACGGTTTGGCTTTGTGCCGATCAGCCTGTATCCGGTCTTCAGCTCGTCCTTTGCCATCACGCAGCCCCCCGCATTTCAGCCGCCGCGTCCTGCACGGCCCGGATGATCTTGTCATAGCCCGTGCAGCGGCACAGGTTCCCGGCCAGCCAGTAGCGGATTTCGGTGTCCGTCGGGTCGGGGTTGCGCTCCAAGAGCGCCTTTGCCGCCACCAGAATGCCGGGTGTGCAGTAGCCACATTGCAGGGCCGCATGTTCGACGAACTGGCGCTGCAAGGGATGCAACTCCTCGCCCGCCATGCCCTCGATGGTTTCCACCTTCTTGCCGTTCGCCTCTGCCGCCAGCATCAGGCAGGAGCAGACCAGCGTGCCATCGACGGTGACCGAACAGGCCCCGCAGTCGCCGGTGCCGCAGCCTTCCTTGGTGCCGGTCAGGTCCAGATGGTTGCGCAGCGCGTCCAGAAGCGTCTCGCGCGGGTCGGCGAGGAACTCGACCGGGTCGCCGTTGACGGTGGTGGTGACGTGAATCTTGCTCATGCTTTCAATCCTTTCGCCCGGTCATAGGCGATCTTCGCCGCCCGGCGGGCCAGAACGCCCGCCACTTCGATCCGGAACTCCTTCGTGCCCCGCTTGTCGGAAATCGGCTTCGCCTCGGCCTCGGCCGCCTTGGCCAATGCTGCCAATGCCTTGTCGTCCAGCGTGGTGCCGATGATCGCCCTGGCCGCCGCTTCGGACAGGATCACCGTCGGCGCCACCGCCCCCAGCGCAATCCTCGCCTCGACAACCTTGTCGCCGTCAAGCCGCAGGCTTGCCGCACAGCCAACGACGGCAATGTCCATTTCGGTTCGGGGAATGAAGCGCAGATAGGCGTCACCGGCGTTCTTGCCGCGTGGCGGCAGCGTGATGGCCGAGATCACCTCGCCCTTCGCCAGCGAGGTCCGCCCGGGCCCGGTCGGCACCTGCTCAACCGGAAGGTCGCGGCTGCCGTTTGGCCCGGTGATCGTGACCACTGCCCCTGCCGCAACCATCCCCGGTACCGAATCGGCGGCGGGCGAGCCGTTGCACAGGTTGCCCGCCAGCGTCGCCCGACCCTGCACCTGGGTCGAGCCGACGAGGTTCATCCCCTCGACCACGCCCGGCCAGTCGCGCACCAGATCTTCATGTGCGCCCAAGACGATGCCCGGCACCGCGATGCCGATCCGCCAGCCGCCCTCGGCGGTCCGGGTGATCTGGTCCACGCCGGGAATGTGCTTCAGGTCGATCAGGTCGTCCGGCAGCACCGCGCCCGCGCGCATCTGCACAAGGACATCGGTTCCCCCGGCCAGAAAGCGCAGGGTTCCCTTGGCTGCAACGGCAATGGCCGCGGCATCCGCAAAGCTGGTTGGTGTATGATATCTCATTTCGTCTCCCTACCGTCGGCAGGCGGTCTGTGGTCGCCGTTCGGCCCCAACTGTGCTGCACGCAGGCCGCAGCCGCAATGGCAGTCTGCGACGCCTACGGTCCATCGCCGACCGGAAACTCCGAAAAGGGCGGAACCGTTCCCGTCAATATATTTGCATTTGCATTTAATTTCGCCTAACGTCGACCGGACGAACGGGAGGGAAAGCGATGACGGCGAATGTCTTGACGGAACTTGGCGCGATGATCGCCTCGGGTGCAATCGAGGTGGTGGACTGCTCCGGCGTGCTTGGCCCGGAGACGCCGCTCCTGAAACTCCCCCCGGACTTCGCCAGGGACACCCCGCCGATCAAGATCCACCGGATCAGCGAATACGACAAGGACGGCCCGTTCTGGGCCTGGAACTGGCTGGAGCTGGGGGAACATTCCGGCACCCATTTCGACGCCCCGCACCACTGGATCACCGGCAAGGACTATGCCGACGGCTACACCGACACGCTGCCGGTCCAGCGCCTTGTTGCCCCGGTCAACGTGCTGGATTTCTCGAAGGAATGCGCCGCCGACCCCGATTTCCTGCTGACCATTGACCACGTGAAAGCCTGGGAGGCCAAGCATGGCCCCATCGGCAAGGGCGAATGGGTTGTGCTGCGGTCGGACTGGGACCGCTTCGCCGACGACGAGGCGAAGTTCCTCAACGCCGATGAGACCGGCCCGCATACGCCCGGCCCGACGGCGGAGGTCGTGCAATACCTGATCGACAAGGGCATTGTCGGCTGGGGCAGCCAGTGCATCGGCACCGATGCCGGGCAGGCGGGCGGCATGGATCCGCCCTTCCCGGCCCACAACCTGCTGCACAAGAATAACCGCTATGGCCTTGCCTCGCTTGCCAACCTGTCGAAGCTGCCGCCCAAGGGCGCGATTCTGATCGCCGCGCCGCTGAAGATCCAGAACGGTACCGGCTCGCCGATCCGCGCGCTGGCGCTTGTGCCCCGGAGCTGAGCCATGGACGGCGCGGCACCCCGGGGCTTGGGCGAGATCGGCCTGACCAACTTCGCGCCCTATCTGATGAACCGGATCATGGGCCGCTACAACGCGGGCTTTCGCGAGGAATTGGCCGAACTTGGCCTGACCACGCCCAAGGCCCGCGCCCTTGCCGTGCTGTCGGTGGTGGAGGCCCCGCTGGTGGGCGAGCTTGCCGTCTATACCGTGACCGAGCAATCCACCCTGTCCCGCGCGCTCGACCAGTTGCAGGCCGAAGGTCTGATCCTGCGCGAGACGGACGCCACCGACAGTCGCGCGGTTCGCATCCGCATCACCGATGCCGGACGCGCCGTCTTCGCCGACCTCTGGCCGCACATGCACGAAGCGGAAGACCGGATGTTCCGCGACATTCCGGCGGGTGAGCGGCAGGCATTCCTGTCGACCCTGCAAAAGATGCTGGTCAACATCCGCAAGCACGAGATCTGACATGGCCGAACGCAGCTTCAAGGCGCAGGTGGAAGACCTCAAGCTGGGGGCGGGCGAGACCTTCACCGGCGAAGGCATCCTCGCCATCACCAAGGCGCTGCTGGAATCCGGCGTGGGCTATGTCGGCGGCTACCAAGGCGCGCCGATCTCTCACCTGATGGATGTCCTTGCCGATGCCGAGGACCTGCTCTCCGAGCTTGGTGTCCGCTACGAGGCCAATGCCAACGAAGCGGCCGCCGCCGCCATGCTGGCCGCCTCGGTCCACTATCCGATCCGCGGCGCCGTCACCTTCAAGGGCCCGGTTGGCGTCAACGTCGCCTCCGACGCGCTGGCGAACCTCTCCTCCTCCGGCGTCACCGGCGGGGCGCTGGTCATCGTGGGCGAGGATTACGGCGAAGGCTCCTCGATCATGCAGGAACGCAGCCACCCCTTCGCTATGAAGGCGCAGATGTGGCTCCTCGACCCGCGCCCCAACCTGCCCTCGATCGTCAAGGCGGTGTCGGACGGGTTCGATCTGTCCGAGGCGTCGAACACCCCGGTCATGCTGATGGTCCGCATCCGGTCCTGCCATGTGACCGGCAGCTTCACGGCCCGCGACAACCAGCGCCCGAAGCTGACCGTCAAGGAGGCGCTGTCGAACCCCCGCAGCGACTTCAACCGGGTCGTGCTGCCGCCGATGTCCTATGCCCATGAACAGGACAAGGTAAAGAACCGCTGGCCCGCTGCCGAGGCGTTCATCCGCGACCGTGGCCTGAACGAATTCTTCGGCCCGAAGGATGCCCCCCTTGGCATCGTCGTGCAGGGCGGCATGTACAACGGCCTGATCCGCGCGCTGCAGCGGCTGGGCCTCGCCGATATCTACGGCGGAACGCAGGTGCCGATCTATGTCCTGAACGTCGCCTACCCGCTGATTTCGTCCGAATTCCTCGACTTCTGCGCCGGCAAGGACCACGTTCTTGTCGTCGAGGAAGGCCAGCCCGAATTCATCGAAACCCAGCTTGGCAGCTTCCTCTACCGCGCCGGATCGCAGGTGAAGCTGCATGGCAAGGGCCTGTTCCCGATGGCGGGCGAATACACCGGCGCAGTGATGCTGAACGCTGTTGAGGGCTTCCTGAAACAGGCCGCCCCCCACATGCTCCCCGCCGCCGTCCGCGCGCCGAATTTCGACCGTCCGGCCATCCCGGACCTTACCAAAACCGTCCCGATCCGCCCGCCCGGCTTCTGCACCGGCTGCCCGGAACGCCCGATCTTCGCCGCGATGAAACTGGTGGAGAGGGAGCTTGGCAAGCACCAGATCGCCGCCGATATCGGGTGCCACCTCTTCGCCTCGCTTCCCCCGTTCGAGATCGGCGGCGCCACCATGGGCTACGGCCTCGGCCCGGCCGCCAACGGCGCATTTGACGGTGGCGGAGAAAAGCGCCCCATCGCGATCATCGGCGACGGCGGGTTCTGGCACAACGGGCTGTCGTCCAGCTTTACCAACATGGCTTTCAACAAGTCGGACGGCGTGGCGATCATCGTCGACAACTACTACTCCGCCGCCACCGGAGGCCAGGACGTGATGTCCTCCCGCGCCGACAACGCCTCCAAGGCGACCAAGAACCCGATCTCCAAGGCGTTGCGCGGGATCGGTATCAATTGGGTGCGCCAGATCGACCGCACCTATGATGTGGCAAGGATGCGCGACACCATCCGCGAGGCCCTGACGACGCCCGAGAAAGGCCCCAAGGTCATCGTCGCCTCCTCGGAATGCATGCTGAACAGGCAGCGCCGCGAGAAGCCGCTGACGCAGGCCGCCATCAAGCAAGGCCGCCGCGTCGAGGCCCCCCGCTTCGGCGTCGACGAAGCGATCTGCACCGGCGACCACGCCTGCATCCGGCTGTCGGGCTGTCCCTCGCTGTCGCTGAAACGTTTGGACGACCCGCTGCGCGATGACCCGGTGGCCAGCATCGACCAGTCCTGCGTCGGCTGCGGCAACTGCGGCGAGGTCGCGGATGCGGCGATCCTCTGCCCCTCGTTCTACCGCGCCGACGTGGTCCACAACCCGGGCCGGTGGGAACGCAGCCTCGCCCGCTTCCGCAGCCGCTTCATTCACTGGCTGCAACGCCGCCGCGAGGCCCGCCGCCTGACCTTTGGGGGTGCCGAATGACCATCCATCCCGGCATCGACCCCCGCCCGCAAGATCCGGCCACTCAGGGCATCATCAAGCTCGCCCTCCTTGCCGTTGGCGGGCAGGGCGGCGGTGTCCTCACCGGCTGGATCGAGGACCTCGCCCGCGCGAACGGCTATGCCGCGCAGGCCACCTCTGTTGCAGGCGTCGCCCAGCGTACCGGGGCCACCGTCTACTATGTCGAGATGGCCCCCGCTTCTCACGGCACCCCCATCTTCTCGCTCATGCCATCGGCGGGCGACGTCGACATCATGATCACCGCCGAGCTGATGGAGGCTGGTCGCAGCATCATCCGTGGCTTTGTCACGCCCGACCGCACCACACTCATCACCTCCACCCACCGCTCGCTGGCCGTGTCGGAAAAGACCGTCCCTGGCGACGGCATCGCCAACGGGGCCGAGGTGCTTGCCGCCGCCGAGATCGCCGCCCGCCGTGTCATCGCCGCCGATTTCGACGCGCTGGCCATCGCGCAGGGGTCGGTCATTTCCGCCAGCCTCTTCGGCGCCCTCGCCGCAGCCGATGTCCTGCCCTTCCCGAAAGAGGCCTTCGAGGCCGCGATCGCCAAGGGTGGCAAGGGGGTCGGGCCCTCGCTGAAAGCCTTTGCCGCCGGATTCGAGGCCGCACAGGCCGGTATCCAGACCCCTGCGCAGACGAAGGCCCTTCCCCACGGGGAAGTCGCACGAGGTCCCGCCCGCCTTCTTTCCGAATGGAACGCCCTGGCCGCCCGCATCGACCGCCTGCCCCCCAACGTGGCCGAGCTTGCCCGCCCCGGCCTGCGCAAGGTGGTCGACTTTCAGGACCTCGCCTACGGCAGCGCCTATCTCGACCGGTTGGACGCCATCCTGAAGCAGGACCGCGCCCCGTTCGATCTGACCCGGGAAGCGGCAAAACACCTCGCCAACGCGATGGCCTATGACGACATCATCCGCGTTGCCGGGGAAAAGACCCGCGCCACCCGGATGGCGCGTATCGCGGGGGAAATGGGGGCTGAGGACCGTCACCTGCTGCACGTCACCGAGTTCCTCCACCCAAGGGCCGAGGAGATCGTTTCCCTCCTACCCGCCCGGATGGGTGCGCGCTGGGCCGCGAACCCCCGTCGCATGGCGCTGATCGACCGGCTGTTCAACAAGGGCCGACGCCTGCGAACCGACCGGCTGCGCGGTTACCTGATGCTGCATGTCCTTGGCGGCCTGAAGGGTTGGCGGCCGAAATCGCTCCGCCACGCGACCGAGATGGCGCATCTTGACGCCTGGCTGACCACCGCCCTCGCCCATCTGCCCACAAACTATGACCTGGCCGTGGAAATTCTCCGCTGCCGCCGACTGGTCAAGGGCTACTCCGACACCCATGCCCGCGGGTTGTCGAAGTTCGACCGTGTCCTGGGCGCCATCGCCCTGATTCAAGATCGCAGCGACGCCGCCGACTGGGCCCGCCGTCTGCGCGAGGCCGCCCTGCAGGACGAACAGGGCAAGGCGCTGGACGGGGCCATTGCGACGGTTCAAAGCTTTGCCCAACCGGAGGCCGTCTGAAGCCCGGCCGTTCAAGCCAGCAGCGTTTCGGTCGAAGAGAAGAACATCGCCTGGCTTACCGCCGACCGCATCTGTTCTTCGGTGTAGGGCTTGTTGATCAGGAAGGCAGGCTCCGGCCGCTCGCCGGTCAGGAGGCGCTCGGGGAAGGCGGTGACGAAGATCACCGGAATGTCGCCGAACCGCGCCAGGATCTCGTTGACCGCATCGACGCCCGAGGAACAGTCGGCCAGCTGGATATCCGCCAGGATCAGGTCTGGCTGCTCGGCGGAAGCCATCGTCACCGCTTCCGCATGGGTCCGGGCATTCGATGTCACCCGATGCCCCATGCCTTCGACAATTGCCTCGATGTCCATCGCAATGATCGCCTCGTCCTCGATCACCAGAACGGACCCGCGCACCGAGCGTTCCATCTCCTCCAGCGCCACGTCGCCGAGGCGCCGCGCTTCGTCCACGTCCACTCCCATGATCGCCGCCATCTCGGCAGGGTCGAAGCCTTCCATGGTGTTCAGAAGCAGCGCCTCGCGGGAATTCGGCGTCAGGTCCGCCAGATGGGCCTGCGCCGCACCGGACATCGGATCATCCGCCTTGGCCACCGGGGCCCCCGAGCCCGACCAGATCGAGTGGAACACCGCGAAAAGGGCGACCTTCGGATCTGCATGGGCCGACAGCAGCTGCGGATCGCCCACGACGGTTTCAAGCACCGCGACGGCGTAGTGATCGCCGCTGGTCTGGTTTCCGGTCAGGGCACGGGCATAGCGGCGCAGATAGGGCAGATGCCGCGCAACTGTCGCGGAAAGATCGACCGATTCGGAAACGGGCATGGATTATCTCTCTGTATCTCTTCGCACTGCCACCGGAACCGAACGCCGCCGGTTGTGTTCGGTTCCCGTTCGACCTGAGTATGATGCCATCCTTGTCGACCTGCGGGAACCGGATGATGGCCAAGGTGTTTATGGTCAAGAGTAGCGGGAACGGATCGCCATGACGAACGACCAGCAACAGGATGCGCCGAGGCGGCAGGCGATCCGCGAACAGATCAACGAAAACCTAAGGCTTGTCTACGCGGCCACCCTGAACGAAGACCTGCCGGACCGGTTCCGCACCCTTCTGGCCCAGCTCAAAAACAAGGACGGCTCCGGCCCGGGCAGCGCAGCATGACCGCGGCAATCCCGCCGCCCGCCGACCCGCGTGACCGCCTGGCCGGGGCTATTCCGAAGCTGCGCGCCTTTGCGATCAGCCTGGCGCGCGATGTCAGCCGGGCCGATGACCTGGTGCAGGATACGATCCTCAAGGCCTGGTCCAACATCGACAAGTTCGACCCCGCAACGAACCTCGATGCCTGGCTGTTCACCATCCTGCGCAACACCTTCTACTCGTCGCTGCGCAAGATCAGGCGCGAGGTGCAGGACAGCGACGGCATTCATGCCGCGTCGCTGTCGGTCAAGCCGGCGCATGACGGTCGCCTTGCCTTGCAGGAATTCCAGAAGGCCTTCGACCAGCTCAGCCCCGAACACCGCGAGGTCCTGATCCTGGTCGGCGCTTCGGGTTTTTCCTGCGAGGAGGCCGCCGGGATGATGGGCGTGGCGATCGGAACGGTCAAAAGCCGCGCCAGCCGGGCCCGCAAGCGTCTGGCCGAGCTTCTGCATCTTGAGGATGGAGAGGACATGTTCTCGGGAACGGACGGCGCAACGCAGGCGGTCGTGCTTCGGTCTGCCGCAGCCGGGTCTTGATCCGCAAGGCCTGGTCATGGCTGTCGACCAGCAGCCTCGGGGTGCGGCTGGGCTCCACCCTCATGCTTGCGCTTATGCCGCTCGGCGTCCTGTCGGTCGTCCAGACCCGCGACGCGCTTGACCAGGTTGACGAAACCACACTGGCCGGGGTCGGTGGCACCGCCCTTCAGGCGGTGCGGGAACAGATCGACCTCATCAATGAAGCCCAGCTTGCGGCCCGCGTGCTGGCCTCGGTTCTGGCCCCCTCGGCCACACCCGACTTCAGTTGCGTGGACCGCGTGACGGCGGTTGCGCGCTCGATCCCGCAGGCGACGCTGGTGGCCTATATCCCGATGAGCGGGCTGATGACCTGTTCCTCGACTGGCCGTGTCTATGATTTCAAGGACGACGCGCTGTTCCAGGGCATGATCAAGGAGCCCCTGCCAAGCATCGTCTACAACCCGCACGGCCCGGTGTCGGATACGGCAGTCGTCGGCGTCAGCCATCCGGTTTTCAGCCGCACCGGCGCGCAGGTCGGAATGGTCGCCATTTCACTGTCCTACACGTCGGTCGCACCGGACGACTATGCCGGATCGCTGGCGCTATGGCGGCCGTCCTACCTGGCGACCTTTCAGGCGGACGGCACTGTCCTCTTGTCCTCCGACACGTCGAAATCTCCTGCCGATATGGTTCCGGGCGGGGTCGACATGACCCGGCTTGCCCTTCTGGCGGACCGTCCGGCCTATGTCGATGACGCCGAGGGGCGCCATATCCTGTCAGTTGTCAGCGTGGCCGACGGGCTTTACCTGCTTTCGGTCTGGCAGCGCGAAATCGGCGGCATCTGGCAGCGCGCCAGCACATTGACCCCCTACCTTTTGCCCGTCCTGACCTGGATCGCAGCGCTGATTGCCGCCGGCTTCGCCTCCAGCCGTCTTGTCGTCCGCCATGTCCGCGCCCTGTCACGGTCGATGTCCAGTTACGTCTCGACCAAAGAGCGCCTGCATATTCCCGACCTCAGCGGCGCCCCTGCCGAAATCAAAAGCCTGCATGCGGCCTATGAAGGCATGATCCACACCATCGAGCAGGACGAGGCCGAGATGCAGAACCTCCTTGTCGACAAGGACCTGCTGATTCGCGAGGTGAACCACCGCAGCGGCAACAGCCTGCAGATCATCACGTCGATCATGCGGATGTACCGGCGCGAGGCCCAGGACCAGAAGCTGCGCTCGGTCCTGGACGGGCTGATAGATCGCGTCATCGCCCTGTCCTCGACCCATACCAGCCTTTACGCCCTGTCTGGTCACCGCGACGTGGCGATGGATGTGGTGCTGGCCGACGTGGTCAAGCGGCTGAAAGAGATTCACGGTGTCGCGCTCGGGATGACATCCAGTCGCCTGCAACCGATCCGGATGGAAGCCCAGGCCGCCGTCCCCCTCGCCCTGGCCCTGGCCGAGGCGATGGGCTGCTACCTTGCAAAGCCCGGCATCGGTCCGGACGGGGTGGTGGTTGATCTTTCCGAGGCCGAGGGCAAGATCCGTCTCAGGATCGAAGGTCCGGACGTGCCCCAGCTGCGCCCCGACGCGACTGTCGGCCTTCAGTCCCTGCCGAAGCGCATGCTGCAACAGTTTGCGGCACAGCTCTCCGGATCTGTCAGCATCCACCATGAGGCGGACCGCGCCTCGGTTGATCTGGTCTTTCCACGCCCGAAGGGGGCGTGAAAAGGATTCTGCCGCAAGCATGATCCGAACCGGGCAGATGACGCCCGGACGGAATCTGCTCGCCAAGTCACGGCCCTAGCCGCCTGACAGAAGACGATCATCGCCCTTCTCCCGGTTTACACCGAAGTTCGCGACAGGACCCGTTCGGTCCCTGCGGGCGCATCCGTCATGCCGCTTGACAGAAGGGTGAGTCGGCGGTATTTCCTAATACGGCTCTATATTCCATTATTAGGGAGGATGAGAATGAAGATGCTGAACCGCGCCTTGTTGGCGGCCCTGCTCACTGGCACTGCCCTGACCGCACCTGCTCTCGCCGATACGCTGGAGGTCGCGATCATCGGAGAACCGCAATCCATGGACCCCATGACCTCGACGCAGGATGTCGTCGGCATGGTGACCCAGCACATCGTCGAGACGCTCTTCACCTTTGACAGCAAGTGGAACATCCAGCCCCTGCTCGCCGAAGCGCTGCCGGAAGTGACGGACGAGGGAAAGACCTACCGGATCAAGCTGCGTACGGGCATCACCTTCCATGACGGCTCGGCCATGGACAGCGCCGATGTCGTCGACTCGCTCAAGCGCTGGACCGAGATCTCTACACGCGGCAAGGGCGTGGCCGACAAGATTGCTTCGATCTCTGCGCCCGACGCGCAGACGGTCGAGATCAAGCTGAACACCGCCTACGCCCCGCTGTTGTCGCTGCTCGCTTTCAACAACTCCGCAGCAGCGATCTACCCGCAGGAAATCCTGGGTGGAGATATCACCTCGCCCGTCGGGACCGGCCCCTACAAGCTCGTGGCCCATGTGCCGGACCAGTATATCCAGGTGGTCAAGTTTGACGGCTATGTCTCGCGCAGCGAACCGTCGGACGGTGCCGCCGGCGCCCGCAGCCAGTCCGTCGATGAAATCCGCTTCGTGCCCGTCCCCGATGCTAACACCCGCGTCGAAGGGCTGGTGTCCGGCCAGTTCGACTATGCCGATGGTCTGCCGGTCGAATCCTACGACCGCATCGCCAGCAGCGACAAGGCCGTGCCGGTCCTGATCCAGAACTTCGGCTGGCCGGTCTGGGCGGTGAACCACAAGGCCGGGCTTCTGACCGACCTCAACATCCGCAAGGCGCTGGAAGCCGCACTGCCGATGGACGATATGATGTTCGCCGCCTTCGGCGACGACAAGTTCTTCAGCTCGGACGGGTCGATGTATCCGGAGGGGTCGCCCTGGCACCGGACCGAGGGCACCGAGCTTTACAACCAGAACGACCCGGCCAAGGCGAAGGAATACCTGGATGCCGCGAACTACGACGGCACGCCCCTGCGCATCCTGACCTCGCGCCAGTATGAGTTCCATTTCAAGATGGCCGAAGTGGCGAAGCTTGCGCTGGAGGCCGCTGGCTTCAAGGTCCAGATGAATGTGGTCGACTGGGCGACGCTGGGGGAACAGCGCAACGACCCGTCGCTCTGGGACATCTACATCACCCATTCGCCCTTCCTGCCGGAACCGGCATTGACCGACCTCTATGCGCCGACCTCGCGGCTGGGTTGGACCAATCCGGCGAAAGAGGAAATCCTGACGGCCTTCACCACTGAAATCGACATGGCCAAGCGGCAAGAATTGTTTGGGCAGCTACAGCAGAACCTGCTGGAAGATGTCGGCTTCTTGAAGATTGGCAACTTCGCAGCGCTTCAGGGCGCGGCCAAGGGCCTGGAGGGGGTCACGCCGTCACCGTGGCCGGCCTTCTGGAACGCCAAGGCAAACTGAAGCGAACTGCCGCTGCGGGCGTCCTGGGGAGGCGCCCGCAGCTGTCACTAGTCCAAGCGGAGGAAAGGCAGATGAGCCGTTACATCCTGCGACGCCTGATTGGCATGATCATCGTCGTCTTTCTCGTTGTCACCATTGCCTTCGTGATCGTGCGCCTGGCGCCCGGCGATCCCGCGGCGCTGTTGCTCGGGCCGGATGCCACTCCGGCAGACGCCTTGGCCTTGCGCGAAAAACTGGGGCTGAACCGGTCAATCTTCGTCCAGTACGCGATCTTCATGAGCAATGTGGCGCAGGGCGATCTCGGCACCTCGATCTTCTTCAAGCAGCCGGTGACGCAGGTTCTGTGGGATCGCGCCGAACCCACCGCTTTCCTGGCGCTGTTCTCGCTGATCCTTGCGGTTGTCATCGCAGCCCCCATCGGGATCTATGCCGCCTACCGGCGCGGATCTCTGCTGGACCAGACCTCGATCACGCTGGCGATGCTGGCCGCCTCGCTGCCCTCGTTCTGGACCGGCCTTCTGCTGCAACGCTACTTCGCCTCTGACCTCGGCTGGTTTCCGGCCTCGGGCTATGGCGGGCCGGATGCGAGCTTTCTGATCCGGATGCAGCACCTCATGCTGCCCTCGCTCGTCCTCGGGATCGTGAACTCCGCCCTGATCCTGCGCTTTACCCGCGCCTCGATGCTTGATGTGCTGGGCGAAGATTACGTCCGCACCGCCCGCTCCAAGGGGATGAGCGAGCTGCGCGTCGTCCTGCGCCATGCGCTGAAGAATGCGGCGATCCCGATCATCACGGTTGTCGGGCTGACCTTTGCCCTCCTCGTCTCGGGGGCCGTGGTGACCGAACGTGTGTTCAACATTCCCGGCATGGGCAACCTCGTCGTCAATGCCGTGCTGCGCCGGGACTACCCCGTGATCCAGGGCACACTCATCGTTGTCGCCACGCTTTACGTCCTCGTGAACCTCGCCGTCGACCTCCTCTACCTCGTCGTCGACAAGCGCGTGAAATACTAGGGAACCCCGCCATGGCCGCTGCCAGCTCATCCTCATTCGCGACCGATCCAGGCTTCTTCCGGCTGCTGCTTGCCCGCCGTTCGGTCCTGATCGCCCTGATCGTCTTCCTGATCATCGCCGGGCTTTGCGCCTTTGCCCCCCTGGTGGCGCCACAGGACCCCGCCAAGATGGCAGTGCGCGCGCGCCTCAGCCCACCGTTCGGTGACTACCTACTTGGCGCCGATGCCTACGGGCGGGACCTCCTGTCGCGCCTCCTCTATGCCGGGCGCACCTCGCTCAGCATCGGGTTCGGCGTGGCGGCGCTGTCGACCGTGGTCGGCATATTCATCGGGCTACTGGCCGGGTTCTACCGCCGTCTTGACGCCCCGCTGTCGCGACTGATCGACGCGATGATGGCCTTCCCCGATATCCTGCTGGCCATCTCGCTGGTGTCGATCCTTGGTGGATCCATGGTCAACGTGATCATCGCCCTGACCATCGTCTATGTGCCCCGCTTCGCCCGGATCAGCCGCGCATCGACCCTGGTGATCCGCGAACTGCCCTTCGTCGAGGCGTCCCGGGCGCTCGGCTCCTCCACCCCTTACGTGATCACGAACCATATCCTGCGGAACATCGTCTCGCCGATCACCGTGCAGGCGACGTTCATCTTCGCCTATGCCATGCTGGCCGAAGCGGGCCTGTCCTTCCTCGGCGTCGGGATCAATCCGGACACGCCGACCTGGGGCACCATGATCAACGAAGGCCGCGAGTCGATCGACCAGGCCGCGTTCCTGATCCTGTTCCCCGGTATCGCCATCTCGGTCGCTGTCCTTTCGCTTCAGATCATCGGCGACGGGTTGCGCGACGCGCTTGACCCCCGCCTTGCCAAGGAACTTTGAGCCATGTCCGCCGCGCCACTAACTCTAAAGAACTTCCGGGCTGTCTCAATGCCGGAAGCCAAGGAGATCCATGTCTCCGCCGACGGAACGCTGTCGGCAACCGCTGTCCCCGGAGCAAAGGTCATCGACTGCCAGGGCGCCTATCTCTCGCCCGGCTGGTGCGACCTGCATGTCCATGTCTGGCACGGTGGCACCGACATTTCCGTCCGGGCCAGCGAGGCCGGGCGCGCGACCGGCGTCACGGCGATGGCCGATGCCGGATCGGCGGGCGAAGGCAGTTTCCACGGCTTGCGCGAATATGTGATCGACGCCGAAGTCGAAACCATCCGCGCCTTCCTCAACATCGGCTCCATCGGCCTTGTCTGCTGCAACCGCGTGCCCGAGCTGATCGACATGCGGTCCATCGACGTCGACCGCACGCTGGCCGTGATCGAAGCGAACCGCGATGTCATCTGCGGCGTCAAGGTCCGCGCCTCGGGCGTAATCGTCGGGGCCTGGGGTATCACGCCGGCCAAGATCGCCAAGCGGGTGGCCGAGATCGCCGGCCTGCCGCTGATGGTCCATGTCGGCGAGCCCGCGCCGCTGATCGACGAGGTGTTCGAAATCCTCACGCCCGGCGACATCGTCACCCATTGCTTCAACGGCAAGAAGGCCGGGTCGATCCGCGATACGTTCGCGCTGTTCGAAATGGCCAAGCGCATTTCGGAAGAAGGCGTGCGGATGGACATCGGCCATGGCCAGGCGTCCTTCTGCTTTGAAACGGCGCGGATCGCCATCGACCAGGGGCTGCGGCCGTGGTCGATCTCGACCGACCTGCACCTGCGCAACATCCGGGGGCCGGTGCTGGACCTCGCCACGACGGCATCGAAGCTTCTCGCCGTCGGCCTGCCGTTCGACGACGCCATCGCCGCGATGACAAACCGCCCGCGTGAAACCCTGGGGGTCACCCCGGTGCCAGGCCCGGGTGACCGGGCCGATTTCACGCTGTTCCGGCTTGATGATTGCAATCAGGACGTCATCGACAGCCTGGGCAACCGGATGGTGCTGAAACGCATGCTGGAACCCGTCGCGACCCTGATCGGCAACTCATACGAGCCTGCGACACGGAGGACCGAATGACCGCGAATGCACTTCTGACCGTCGACGGCCTGCGCGTCGGCTTTGGCAAGACCGGCTTTCTGCTGACCGCGCTTCGCGACGTCAGCTTCCGGCTGGAACCCGGCAAGACCCTTGCTCTGGTTGGTGAAAGCGGATCGGGCAAATCGGTCTCTTCGCTGGCAATCATGGGGCTTCTGCCCCGCAATGGCCATGTGATGGGGGGCTCGATCCAGTACCGCCGCGCGGATGGCAGCGTGGTCGATCTTGCCACCACCGACGAAACCACCCGCCGCCGCATTCGCGGGGCCGAAATCGCGATGATCTTCCAGGAACCGATGTCCTCGCTGAACCCGTTGTTCACCGTGGGCGACCAGATCGGCGAGATGCTGATGCTGCACACCGATCTGGACGCGGCAGCCCGGCGCAAACGCGTGATCGAGATGCTGGAGCTGGTGGAGATTCCCGCCGCGGCCACCCGGCTGGACCAGTATCCGCACGAAATGTCCGGCGGTATGCGGCAGCGGATCATGATCGCGCTGGCACTGGTGTGCAAACCGCGCCTTCTGATCGCGGACGAGCCGACCACCGCGCTGGACGTGACGGTGCAGGCCCAGATCCTTGATCTGATGCGGCGGCTGCAGAAAGAGATGGGGATGTCGATCCTGTTCATCACCCATGACATGGGCGTGGTCGCCGAAATCGCCGACGAGGTGGCCGTGATGTATGCCGGCGCCATCGTCGAGAACGCGCCCGCGCTCGACCTCTTCGACGCGCCGAGCCACCCCTACACGCAAGGCCTCCTGGCCTCTATCCCGACACCGGGCCGTGATGGCTCCACCCGTCTTGTCCCCATTCCCGGGGCAGTGCCTTCGCTGGCGGCGATGCCTCCGGGTTGCGCCTTCGCGCCGCGCTGCAGCCATGCGACCCCGGCCTGCGAGAAGCCGGTCACGCTTACCCCGGCGACACCGGCGCACAAGGTCGCCTGCTGGAACTACCAACGGATCAGGGAGGCTGCACATGTCTGACACATCCTCGGAGCCCTTCCTGCGGATCCGCAATCTGACGAAGCGGTTCGAAACGTCGCGTGGCACGGTCCAGGCGGTTTCCGACGTCAGCTTCGATATTCCGCGCGGCTCGATCACCGGGCTGGTCGGCGAAAGCGGCTCGGGCAAGACCACGCTGGGCCGCACGCTCTTGCGCCTGATCGAGCCGACCTCGGGCGAGACCCGGTTTGATGGGACCGACCTCAACGCGCAGAACGAGATCGGGCTTCGTGCGATGCGCCGTCGGATGCAGATCATCTTTCAGGACCCGGTATCATCGCTGAACCCGCGCCTGAAAGTCGGCGACATCATCGCCGAGGGGCTGGTCGCCCACCGCGTCGGCACCGCCGCCGACCGACGCGCGAAAGTGCTGGCGCTGCTGGAAGAAGTCGGCCTTCGCCCCGACGCCGCCAACCGCTACCCGCATGAGTTCTCCGGCGGCCAGCGCCAGCGGATCGGAATTGCCCGCGCCCTGGCGCTTGACCCCGAGTTCATCGTCGCCGACGAATGCGTCTCGGCGCTGGACGTGTCGATCCAGGCGCAGATCCTGAACCTGCTTCTCGACCTGCGCGAAAAGCGCAATCTGACCATGCTGTTCATCGCGCACGACCTGTCGGCGGTCGAGTATCTCTGCGACCAGATCATCGTCATGTATCTGGGCCGTATCGTCGAAGCAGGCCCTTCGGCACCGCTGTACCGGCAGCCGCAACATCCCTACTCGCGCGCCCTACTTTCGGCGATTCCGCAACCCGACCCGCGCGCGGCGCGCAATCGCGAGGTTTTGTCTGACGACATACCCAGCCCACTGAACCCGCCTTCGGGCTGTGTTTTCCGCACCCGCTGCAAACTGGCCGACGGCCGCTGCGCCGAAGTCCGGCCTGACCCGGTTCCGGTCGGGCCAAGCCATGTCAGTTACTGTCTTAAATCCGAGGCCCTTGCTCTATGACCATCCTTGCGCCCACCACGCACGAAACGCGCCTTCTGGCGCAGGGGCTGACCTTGCCGACAGTGGCCCCGACGCCGATCGGCGCCTTCCGCAATCTCCGGCGGTCCGGGCGGCGCGTCTATGTGTCCGGGCAAGGTCCGGTCACCGCAGATGGCACCTTCCTGCGCGGCAAGGTCGGCGCCGATGTCACCACGGCCGAGGCGCGCGAACATGCCCGTCTGGTGGCCCTGAACATCCTTTCCGTGCTGCGCGAGGAGTTCGGCACACTTGACGCGGTCGGCGGCCTGATCAAGCTGGTCGGCCTCGTCAATGCGGTGCCCGACTATGAAGAGCATCCGCAGATCATCGACGGTGCCTCCGAGATCATGCATCAGGTCTTCGGCGAGGCTGGAATCCATGCCAGAACCTCCTATGGCGTCGGATCGCTGCCAAACCGGATCACCGTCGAGATCGACGCGATTTTTGAACTGGCACCCGGCGTTTGACTGCTGCCTGAAGACTTGCCCGGAAAGGACCGACAGATGAACCAGCCTCTCGCACCCGCACTGGCCAATGAAGACTGGGGTTGGCACGGTGAGAACGGACTGTCTCGCGTGATCAATGTCTCGGGCACCATGACCGGCCTTGGTGCAAGCCGGGCGCATCCCGAGGTCGCCGCCGCCACCGGCGCCGCCATGGGCCATTTCGTCAGGATCCACGAGTTGCAGGCCAAGGCGAGCAAGGTGATTGCCGCGCTGACCGGAGCAGAAGCCGGCTGCATGACCGCCTCGGCCAGTGCCGGGATCACGCTCAGCGTCGCGGGCTGCATCACCGGGCTGGACCCTGCCCGGGCAGAGGCTCTGCCGCGCAATCCCGGTCCGAAGTCGGAGATAGTCGTGCAAATGGGCCATCTGTGCGGCTACGGCGCGCCGATCTCGACCGCGATCGAACTCGCGGGCGGCACGGTGCGGATGGTCGGCCAGTCGACGCTGGCGATGGACCATCAGCTGCGCGGCGCGCTGGGGCCGAACACCGCCGCGGCGCTTTATGTCGTCTCGCACCATGTTGTGCATTACGGCCAGATCCCCTTCCCGCGCTTTGTGGAAATCTGCCACGCAGCGGGCGTGCCAGTGATCGTCGACGCGGCCTCGGAATACGACCTGCGCGGCTTCATCGCGGCCGGAGCCGATCTTGCGATCTATTCGGCGCACAAGTTCATGGGCGGCCCGACCGGCGGCATCATCGCTGGCAAGCGCGACCGGGTGCGCGCCGCCTACCTACAGAACATCGCCATCGGGCGCGGTTTCAAGATCGGCAAGGAAAGCGTGGCCGGCGCGATCAAGGCGATGGAGCGCTGGCTTGTCCGCGACCACGCCGCCGCCCGTGCCGCTGAACGCGCGGCGCTGGAGATGTGGCAGCAAGACCTTACCGGCATCCCGGGCTTTACCGTCCGCATCATGCCGGACCCGACCGGCAACCCCCTTGACCGGTTGCAGATCGACGTCGATCCGGCGGTGGCCGGAACGACCGCTGCCGCCATCACCCGCCATCTCGCCGGGCTTGATCCGGCGATCATCGCCCGCGACCACGAAGTCGAACTGAACTACTTCCAGCTTGACCCCTGCAACCTTGCCCCAGACCAGGCCGAGATCGTCTCCCGCACCCTGTCCGAAGTGCTGCGCGATGCAGCCCGCATCCCCGCCTGGCCAACCGATATCCACGGTCCGCGCAATGGCGGAATCGACGCCTATCTCGGCTGGCTGACGAACGCCTGACTTCTTGATCCTCGGCAAGTGGTTCCATAGATATGGAAGACTGGATCAGGAGGGGTCATGACAGAAGCTGCCCGCAGCAGAACAAGCGGCATCGACCGCAGCCTGCAGATACTGGACACACTCTCAGAACAGAACCGCCCGATGAGCGCCTATGAACTTGGCAAGGCCACCGGGGCGCCGGTGTCCACCGTCTACCGCCTGGTGGAAGAGCTGGTGGAGCGTGAAATGCTGTCGCGCCGGAACGACGGTCTTGTCTGGCTGGGGCCGCGCCTGATGCGCTACGGGCTCAGCTATCGCGCCTCGATCGACCTTTACGCCGAAGCCCGGCGCGAGTTGCGCGTACTGGCGGAAGCCACCGGCGAAACCGTCCAGCTCTGCGCGCGCGACGGTGGCATGATGGCTGTCATCGCGATGGTCGAAGGGCCGGGGCATTTCCGTGTGACCTCCGACGTGGGAACCCGCGTGCCGCTGAACTGGACCGCCTCTGGCCGCCTGCTGCTTGGCCACCTGAACGACAGCGACCGCATCGCCGCGTTCCGCAAGGCCGCGCGCCCCTCTACGACCGGAACGGCCGAGACCGATCCTGTCGTGCTGGCCGATCAGTCGAAGAAGGATTTCGACGACCGCCTGTCAATCCAGATGGGTCAGTCGGAGTATGCCGTGGCCTGCATCGCCGCCCCGATCCGCAATGAAAAGGGCGAATGCGCCGCAACCATCTCTGTCGTGCTGGCAGAGAGACAGGCCGACATGCGGTCGGAAGAGCTTGCGCAGGCGGTCCGTGACTCGGCGTTGCGCGTGGAAAGGGCCGTGGGCTATGCCGAACCCGTCAAGTGATATGGCCGACACCAAACCCTTGCGTGTTGCCTGCATCGGCGAAGTGATGATCGAACTGTCACCCGCCGAGGCCGATACTTTCCGCATCGGCGTGGCAGGTGATACGTTCAACACCGCTGTCTATCTTTCCCGCCTACTGGGCCGCTCGGCCACTGTCTCCTATGTCACGGCAATCGGGACGGACGCGCAGTCCACGCGCATCCTGAGCGCGCTGGAACAAGAAGGGATCGACACTTCTCTGGTCGACCGGCTGGAGGGCGAGACTCCGGGTCTCTACATGATCCACCTCGACGCCCAGGGCGAACGCAGCTTCGGCTACTGGCGCTCCAGCTCGGCGGCGCGGCAGCTGTTCGGCCCCCGGTCCGGGCTGAGGCCGGGCGATCTGGCGGGCTTCGATCTGGTCTATCTGTCGGCGATCTCGCTCGCCATCCTGCCCCAGACTGTGCGTGATGCGCTGTTCGACGGCTTGGTCGGGCTTCGCCGGACGGGCTCGCGTGTGGCGTTCGACTCCAACTACCGGCCTCGCCTCTGGGAAGACGTCGCCACCGCCCGGCGTGAGGTCGCGCGGTTCTGGTCGATCACCGACATCGCGCTCCCCTCGGTCGATGACGAGATGGCGCTGTTCGCCGATCCTGATGCCGCCGCCGTGTCGCGCCGCCTGATCGCGGCAGGGGTCCGGTTCGGCGCGCTCAAGCGTGGAGCCGCCGGCCCCCTCGCGCTCGACGGCAGCGGGGCTGTTCTCGACCCGCGCCCTCCGGCCCGGGTCGTCGATACGACTGCGGCAGGTGACAGTTTCAACGCCGGCTTCCTCGCGCGGCACCTGACCGGCGGAACTGTGCTGGCAGCCATGGGCTCGGGCGACAATTTGGCGCGCTATGTCATCGGCCATGCCGGGGCGATCACGGCGAACATGCCCGAGACCGAGCTTGCCTTGACCGGGCAATAGGCCCCGCAACGGCGCGGTGTTCAGCCTGCGACAAGAACTGCTACCAGCCTGCAATCAAGCGCCTTTCATGAGAGGCAGGACTTCGGTGACGGGGCCGTCCCAGTCAAGCGGTTTTGTGCATGCGAGGTCGGCCGCCGGGGTGCAGTCTTGAACATCTGTTCTTTCTAGGGTGTCAATCGGCGCGCAAAACTGACCCCGTATCGGCGCCCAAAATTGGCCCCCTTTGCGACGTTGAGATCAGGGCCTGAGCCGACGGAACTGATCACAGAGTGGAGGCGGGTCAGGCCCTGATCGGGGTTAGGCGCATTCCCGCGCCGGAACCCCTGATGCGGGCCAGTTGGCACACCTCGATGACAGTGTTCCAGACGGCGTTGTTGAACAACGCCCACCTGAGGCATGATTGTCCCTTACCCAGTTGTCACCAGGCGACGCGAACGATTTCGGCCGTTCCGAGGGCCGAGAAGCGGTTCATCAGGGCGACGAGGATCTGGATTTCGGCGGTCTGGCGGTCTGGATCTCTTGCGCTGATGCGTTCGCCGAAGGCTTTCAGGTACCGCACCTTCGCTTCGATGCGGATTCGGACGTGGTATCCGGTCCATCGTTTCCAGAACGTCCTGCCACAGTGCCGGGTGGCACGTAGGGTTTCGTTTCTGGCGCATGCGGCCGGGCAGTCCTCTTTCCTCGGTCGCCCGTTCTTGCGGACCGGTATGATCGCAGTGGCGTGGCGGTCGATGATCGCGGTGTCGCAGCGGCGGGTGTCGCAGGCGCCGTCGACGATAACCATGCCGATGTCTTCGCCCGCGGCGATCTGGTCGAGCAGTTCCGGCAGCACGGGGCTGTCGCCATCGCTGCTGGGGTGAACTCCACCGCCCGGATGTCCGAGGTGGCCGTGTCCATGGCCAAATGCCCTTTGCGCCACTTGCGCCGGCCTTGAACGCCATGCTTTCTGGCCTGCCATTCGCCATCGCCCAGAAACTTGATCCCGGTGCTGTCCACCAGCAAGTTCAGCGGCCCATCAACGCGCCGGTAGGGTATCGGGACGGCCAGGATTTTTCGCCGGCGACACAAGGTCGTGAAGTCGGGCACTGCCCAGTCGAGGCTCGCCATCTTCAACAGGCTGGCCACCATCCCTGTCATTTGTCTCAACGGCAGCTTGAACATAACCTTGATGGTCAGGCAGAACTGTATCGCCGCATCCGAGAACACCGCAGGACGACCCGGGCGACCATCATGCGGCGCGAGCCAGGTCATCTCCTTGTCCAGCCAGACCAACAGCCGCCCGCGCTTGCGATGCGAAGCAGTGTAGCTGAACCAGTTCGTCGTGCTGCAGCGGGCGGGAGATGGCTTGCTCATGCACCCCGTCTAACTACATGGATTCACAATGTGAATCCTTAGCAGACTGAGTTCTGCAACAACGCCGA
This sequence comes from Rhodobacterales bacterium, assembly GCA_017303485.1. GTDB lineage: Bacteria > Pseudomonadota > Alphaproteobacteria > Rhodobacterales > Rhodobacteraceae > Tabrizicola. The sequence continues at coordinate 115,727 of JAFLCY010000001.1, read as the reverse complement.
CCAAACGCTGAACAGAACCAACTTCTGAACGAGGACAAAGCGGAGAGCAGGTCATCCGAGCAACTTTAGCGACGCAGCATGGGAAGCAGACCCTTTATCAGCAACCCCCGAACCAGCTGCCGGCGAAACCGGGCACTGCCGCGAATGTCGTCAATCGGCGAACACTCATCCTGGATTGCCTCGCCAGCCCTGACGATCAGGGCCTCCGACAGCGGCTCGCTCATGAGCAAGCGGGCCGTATCATGCGCAACGCAGACTGTAGGACCAACCGCACCGAGACTGATGCGGACATCGGCCAGATTTCCCCGAGCAAATAGTGCATCGAATGCGACTGATGCGATCGAAATCGTCTGCGTTTGCCTCGGCCCGAATTTCTGAAAGAACCCGACACGCGAGGCCACTGAATCGAGCGACAATGGAAGGATGATCTCCTTGATCAATTCGCCGGGCACCAAGGTAGTCCGGCCAGGTCCGGTCGCCACCAGTTCCACCGGAATGTGGCGTGCGCCATTCTTTGACGCGACAACAGCGATTGCTCCAAGCGCCACGAGCGCCGCAACGCCATCTGCCGCGGGTGAGGCATTGACGATGTTTCCGCCCAACGTCCCTGTACTCTGGATCTGCCCCGCGCCAACCTGCTTCGCAGCTTCAATCAAAATCCCGGCCCGTGTCTGAATCACTGGACTCTCCAGAATTTCACTATATGTCGTCGCTGCTCCGATCGCAATTCCACGGCCATCGTCTCGAATGAAGTTCAGCTCAGCCAGACCGGTCAGATCGACAAATCGCTTGACCTTCAGGGAATGAGCATTCCGGACGCAAATATCGGTCCCGCCAGAGATCAATGTCAGGTCATGATCAGTCGCTATCAACTCGAGAACGTCCTGCAACGAGGCCACTCGTACAAATTCTTCGCTCCTGACATCAACCCCTTCGACAGCAGGAAGATCGGTTGCCTGGCCTGCATAGGTATCCATAGCTGGACGAACGGAGCCAATGGCATCGACGATCTTCTTGTATCCGGTGCATCGGCAGAAATTTCCCGATATGGCATCGCGAACCATATTGCGGTCCGGCTGAGAGTTTTGCCTGAGGAGATGAAGCGCCGACATCACAAAACCCGGCGAACAGAAGCCGCATTGAACAGCGCCGTGCTCCTCGAAAGCATCCAGCAGCAAAGCACCGATCGCGGTCTTCTCCACTCCCTCGATCGTCGTGATCTCCTGCCCATGTGCCTGACCGGCCAAGACGGTGCAGGACGTAACGGGCCGACCATTCAGCAGGACAGTGCAGGCTCCACACTCACCTTCGCCGCAGCCGTGTTTCGTGCCGCGCAGCCCCATCCTGTCCCGCAACAGGTGAAGCAAGGTTTCCCGGCCATCGCCGACAATCGTTATCTCTTCGCTATTTATTCGAAGGTCTATTTGCATCCGAAAGTCCCGCGAGAACATGTTCAGGCATCAGCGGAGTTGAAGTGTATCGAACACCAACAGCATCGCGCACCGCATTCAAAATAGCCGGGGGTGTCGGCAGCATCACAATTTCTGCAATACCCTTGACCCCATAGGGCGTCTGTGGGTCCGGATTTTCTACGGCCAGCGTCACAATCTCATCAGGCACATCGAAAACATAGGGCGCAACGTAGGTAGACAGTCCGGTGTTCAAGACTTGCCCGTCCCTCATCAAGCAATCCTCAGAGAGGGCAAAACCTATACCCTGCACGATACCGCCCTCAGACTGAGCTTCGAACCCTTGGCGATTCACAACGCGGCCGGCATCAATGGCGCTGGTCATCTTCAAAACATCAACACGACCGGTCAATGTGTCGACTTCGACAAGCGCGACCTGCGCGCCATAGGAGAAAATACATTTCGACATATCATCCGTGTTGCGACTGGGGTCCGCCTGATTGATTTTAAGAAGCCCCCGTCCTGTCATATTTCCGAGGGAGCATAGTTCAACACTCTTGTTGCTCCCGCGAACAAGCCCGACACCCCCATTCAGGATCACATCATCAGCCAAACACGACAGCTTCGCTGCGATCGCAGTTTTAATCTGAAAGGTGAGATCTACGATGGCCTTCTGCAGCGCCTTCCCCATGATGGCCATCGAGCGTACCGCATCGCAGGGTCCGGAGTTTGGCCCCCAGGAATCGCCAATCTGAATGTCAACCATTGCCATCGGACAATTCATTTCGGTCGCAACAATCTGACAAAAGGCAGTAGCGTTGCCCTGCCCCATGTCTACGCCGCCCATAAGAACGCGGTAGCTTCCGCTCTCCAGCAGCTGGACCGCCGCCTCGCATGAGTCTGGTACTGCATTGGAAAGCCCGGTTCCCATCCAGCAGGCCGCCACGCCAATCCCACGACGAAGCCAGGGTTTGTCGACCGAACCGTCTTGCTTTTCCCGAAGGCCGTTCCTGTAGAGATCACTGTCAGAAATCCTGTCCAACACGAGATCTAGGCTGGAGGAATCTGCGTTGAAAGCAAACCCGCCTGGAGCGGGTTGGCCGGGTTGAAGCGCGTTGATCTTTCGTATCGTGAAAGGGTCAATATTCAGCCTGCGCGCCAGCTCGTCAATCATCAGTTCAATCCCGAGTGTGCCTTGCAAGCCGCCAAAGCCCCGGAACGCGCCAGAGGTGCAGTTGTTGGTATGCACAGCAAATCCGTCAATCTTTACATTGGGAAAATAGTAGGGGCCAAGACAGGTTTCCGCGGTGACGTGAAGCACCGCCTCGCCCCAACCGCCATACGCACCAGTGTCCGAAATAAGTGAGACTGTCGCAGCCAAGAATTTACCCTGGGCGTCGCAGGCAATCCTGCATGAGTTGTGATAGGGGTGTCGCTTCGGGGTCGTCGCAATGCTCTCCGCCCGATCCAGCATTATATATGTGGGTCGCTTCGTCAGAAAGGTAACCAACGCAACATGGCATTGGATGACAAAATCATCTTTTCCACCAAAGGCACCCCCTACCATGGGGGTCTGCACCCGAATCGAGTCAGCCTCGATACCAAGAAATCTGGCAATTTCTACTGCATCGCGATGAGGGTGCTGACCGCCATGTCGGATCGTGAGATTGCCCAACTCGTCGTAATAGGCAACTCCAGCCTCGGTTTCGAGCGGCAGGTGTTCTTGTCGACCAGTTACAAAACTGGCTTCCACAATCTCCTCGGCACCTGCCATCGCCGCATCGACGTCGCCCGCCGTATGGTGGATCTGATGCAAGACATTTCCATAGTGGTGAATCATCGGGGCATTCGCTGCCATTGCCTCTCGCGGATCGAAGACCGCCGGTAACACGTCATATGTCACTTTGATCAACCCTAGCGCAGCCCTCGCAATCTCGTCGCTTTCGGCGGCGACGATTGCGATCACGTCTGCGCGCGATCGCACGCGCTCGCCACAAAGGACCGGGGTATCGGCCTCCAATCCGCGGTCAAAATCCCTGCCGGGAACGCCAACCAAGTTCAAGCCGGGCACGTCCATTGCAGTAAAGATGCCGACGACGCCGGAAATGGCCGCCGCAGCGGTAGTGTCTATTCCTGCTATATTGGCGTGCGCAAACTCCGAATGCAGCAAACGTAGAAACAGGCAGCCGGAGGGGACAAAGTCTGAGGGGTATATGCAATTCCCGGACGCCTTGGCACGGCCGTCAATTCTCTTCACGGGATCGCCGATCTTAGGGACGTTCATAGTCTGCATACGGGCAAATGCTCCTTCCCCTGCAATCGTACGCTTTTACATTGAGTGAAAAGCCAGATCTCATCGATCATGCTTACCTCACGCAAAGTCAAAGTTGGTCGGCGTGCCGAAGACCCTCGTCGTTCGCACGCCGATCAGCTTTGACACGTCAATCGGAGACCGGGAGCGAAGTATCCAACGGAACAATCAATTCCCCGGACACAATCTTGTCGCGTGTCTCAATTACCTTCTCTTTGGTCTCTTCAGAAAGCACGCTTTCGAAGTCGTGATAGGGCGCCAGCTCGCCAGTGCCCGCCGCCATCGGAAACCAGATCTCTTCCATCGGCGCATTGAGTGGCTCACCGCTTTCCTTGTGCTTCACCCATTCATCGACGACATATCCGAGAACTGGCTGCCAATTGGCCGTCACACTTGTAACTACCGATTCCGGCGCATAAGGATTGGCGTCAATGTAGCTTCCGATGCACATGATACGATTGTTCTTGCAGGCTTCGAAACTCTCGCCAAATTGGTAGATGATATCGGCCTTGGCGGCCACTTGAGCGTTTGCGGCTTCCATTGCTTTTGCAGGATCATACCAGCTTTCAATGAATGTTACGACGACCTTCACATTCGCGTTGACAGCCTTTGCGCCGGCCCGAAAGCCATTGATCCGATCATTCACGTCATCCGCCGGAAACAACCCGACGATGCCAAGCACATCAGTCTTGGTCGTCATTCCCGCGAGAACCCCCGCAAGATACGCCTGTTCATGGAGGTGCATATACACGAGGTAGCTGTTTCCACCAAGCGGCCGGTTTCCGGAGCCCACCGTCACAAACATGATTTCGGGATACTCTTCCTTCAGCTCCTCAACCTCGTCCGAAAAGGAGCTGTGGGCCCAGATGACGTCATATTCGCCGGTCTCTGCATAGCTCTGCAGGACGTCCATCGATTTGTCGCCCCAAACGTTCTCCGTGTAGTTCATACTCAGTTCCAGCCCGTGAGGCTTCTGCTCCTGTATGGTTTTGAATGAACTCAAGAGCGATTCAGCCCAGGCATTCTCGACCCCGGTAGTCAGGGCAAATGCAAATTTCATCTTCTTTGGTGCGTCTTCGGCTTCCGCTGCACCCATGGCAAGAACAAGGGGCGTAGCAATGACTACAGCACGCAGAACGTTCTTCAGATGTTTCATTGGCGTCATCCTTAGTTGATGATATGAATTTGATTGGGAAGCTCAGCTGCCACTCTTGATGTCATTCCAGGTCTGTCGGATCCAACGCGCAATCGCGACGTTTTGCTCCCAAAGAGAATATCCGACGCCACCGCCATAGTCCGGCATGTCGATCATGTCTGTCGTCACCCATTTCATTGGGCTGCCCGGAGTATTCCAGTGGTGCAGAAGCTGCCTGCGTACGACCTCTTTGCAGGGCTCAACCTTGTAAGCATGCCAGAACTCGGTCCACTCGCCGGCGGCAGGGCGAAAGAAGGGATATTGACAGGCGCGGCCGTATCTGTCGCCGCGGCCAAGCATTGAACGGTTCTTTGGCCCATTCGGAGCGACTGGGCGGACCTGGAGCCAGACGACCATGTTCTCCCGGATCCACTCGTCAATGATGTTTCCGTCTTCATAGGGGTCGAGCTTCAATCGCCCCGAGGCCACATCCTCCCGGATTTGGGAAACGTCCTGCTCTTCTTCACTTTCAATTTTAAGCAGGACATGCGAATGATCCAGAACGAAGTTGAAGGGTGCGCCACGCGCCCGTACCAGATTTGCGACGGGAAGCACTCTTCTGAAATCCTCAGAGAACATGTAAATATGAACCTCGGCGCAGATTGTGACGCCAATCGAATTACCATATTCATAGGCTTTCAAATAGAACTCGGCAACCTCATCGTCGGTTACGACCGCGCCGTCTGCGCGGCGCGCTGAAATCATCAGGTTGTGGCAGGCTATGCCGGCCTCCTTTGCAAATCGCAGATTCGTCCGGACCAGTTCCTCATCTTGATTGACAACATAGGTCCAGAGCCCCGTCGTCATTGGCACGCCATACTTTTCAGAAGCGCGCAGGTACTCGGACTCCTCGCCCGGTTGGGGGATGCGATCAAAGTGGTCGAAGACTTCGCTTTCCTTGATCATCCGAAATTGCTCATCGACCGAAAGTGGCATTCTGTGCATGATGCCGCGGCCGTTGCAGCCCAACGAAAACTCCTTGGTGTCGGTATGCGTCGGAACTCTGTCAGAATTCGACATCGAGTGTTCCTTTTGGATGCCCGCAGCAACTCAGCCGATATCCCTCCGCTCGGAATTCATCTTCAAGACCCTCGTCCTCGTCCATTTCTACCTCGCCCCGAAGAATTTTGAGCATGCAGGTGCCGCACAAGCCAATCTGGCAGCTCGTGGGGACCGCAATACCCGCACGCGAGGCAATGGCAAGCAAGGTTTCACCGGCCTTATAATTCTCGGATTTACCGGAGATTCTGAAGTTCACCACTTGCTCGCCGGCTGCCGATGAATCCACTATGGGAGGGTCGGACGCGGGTAACTTGCTTTCGGCTTCGCCAATGGTATCTGGCAGCCGGCCTTTCCCAGTTTGCGGCCCAACGGTATCGGGTGTTGCATTTTCGGGGTGTCGGCGGTTTGATGCCTCGCTGAAGCTCTCTTCGTGGTATTGCTTCATGTCGAATCCAGACATGAACAACATATCCTTGATCGCCTGCATATAGGGCTTCGGACCGCAGGTCAGAACGGTTCGTTCCAGGAAATCTGGCGCCATCTCATTCAGGAGCGCGAATGAAAATAGCCCGGACCTCATTCCGTCCTCTGCATCGGCGTCGCAGATGAAGCCGATCTTCAGGTTGTCACGGGCTGCTGCCATTGTGGAGAGCTCGTTTCGAAATATGATATCGGCCGGCGTCCGGGACGAATGTAGAAAGATCACATCGGTTTCGGTGTCGGCACTGTCGTAGATATAGCGCAGGATTGACATTACCGGTGTAATCCCGGATCCACCCGAGAGCAAAAGCAGGCTTCGGCGAGAGTTAATGTCGACCGAGTTGAATTCGCCTACCGGACCAGAGACGGGAAGCACATCTCCTACCTTCAGATGATCGTGCATATAGCGCGACACAAGCCCATTGGGGTCGCGCTTTATTGTCAGTTGCAGCGTTTCGGGGCGCGAGGGCGGCGAAGCAACAGTATACGATCGGTTGAGCGCGTGGGCATCCGAGCGGAGGCGGAGGACGATGAACTGTCCGGGCTTATGCCGGAAGAGTGTTTGGGTTTCGCCCTGGTCGGCATCGACGAAATGGAACGTCTTCACGTCCCGCGTCTCGTGGAAGATTCTCACGCAACGCAGGTTCCAGTTTCCCTTCTCCCAGATTTTTGAGGCGGGCCGTTGCGTCATGCTAGATATTGTCTCTTCCAGTTGTCAGATAAGACATCAGATCGTCCGGCGATTTGGAGATTGCCCGGCACATGTCGTAGAGGCAGCGGCGGTAGGTCAGTGAAACCTTGTCGGGACCGACAGCGATTTCATCCTTGGGATGGGGGATCTGCTCGGGATCCTGGCTTTCGACGATGTCGACATCCTCTTCAAGAATGCGAAGCTGCGTGTTGATATGGTTTTCGTCCGGGCCGTCCAGATCACCATTCCGGCATGCAAACCAGAAGCTCTTGCAGTGAATCGCGTCGATTGGTGTCGCCCAGACCCAGAGAAATGCGCGTTGGCCGTTCTGCAACGTGAGGTCGACAGTCACGCCAAAGGGCAATCGGATCGTGTAGTCGGTGAACTTCAAGGGCGATAGATTGCCTTTGGCATCCATCGCGCTGCGCGCCCCTTCGGCGGGATAGTATTTGAAGCGGAGCTCACCCTCATTCTGAAAGTCGATATCTGGCGTCAGGAACGTCTGCTGTGCCGCATTTCCGAGTGTCTCAGGGTGAACGAATGGAAAGTGCGCAAGGTCGGTGTAGTTTTCGACGCGCCTGGCTGAGTGGGTCTTCCAGACATAGGATGGCCCGAGCACAGATCGGAAGGAAGGGTCGTCAAATACGCCGTGCCGCGGAATTGACGTCTCGATATCATCCCGAAGGCGGACCCAGATCAGCCCATAGCGCTCTTCGCAACTGTATTTCTTCGCCCGGGCGTTGGGTGGAATTGGGCCGTCGGGGGCAGCCGGAATTGCGACGCACTTGCCATCCGCGCCATTCCAGAGCCAGCCGTGATACGGGCACCGTATCGCATCGTTCTCGACCCAGCCGAGGTGTAGTTTCGCCGACCTGTGGGGGCAGCGATTGTTCATGGCCACAACACCGGTCGCCGTGTCGGCAACGACAATTTCCTGGCCAAGCAGAGTGACGCTTTTCAGTTTGCCGCGGCCGGTATCTGCCGCGTCGAGCTCCGCTCTGGTGCAGACCGGATGCCAGAAATATTCCCATGTCTTGTCGTCAAGAAAACCGTCGGCCATCGCTTGTCTCCTCGATTGGCCCTTCAGCGGGCTTGCACTATTGGCGTGAAACCAATGCCGGAATCACTTTCACCAATAGCCGACATGGATTTTTAGAGCCTCGTCCTTGAATTCCGGATAGCCCGCCACCTCGACTTGCCAGGCGCCTGCCGCCAGAACCTTTTCGCAGGGCAGGTCCATGGTCTTGTTGTCAGGATTGCCCCCCACAAGCTCTGCGAGATCGGCTTCCGTCGCACCATAGACCAGGCGTCCGATCTCAGCCCAATAGACCGTTGCCGCGCACATGGCGCAGGGTTGGATGGAGGTGTAGAGGGTGCATTTCCTTAGGAACTCGCTGTCATACCTCCGGGCGGCTTCCCGGGCGAGATTGGTCTCGGCGTGCCCGGGACCGCGGTCGGTGGTGAACGCATTGAAGCCCGTCAGCACCACCTCGCCGTCGGGCCCGACGATGAGCGCGCCAAAAGGCAGTTCGCCACGTTCCTTGGCTTCGACAGACAGCGCGACCGACTGTCGCAGAAACTTCAGATCCTGCTCGCGACGTGGATTGTTCATGATCGCTCCCCGGCCGTTCCCATTCTATTCCCGGCCATGATATCCGGTCCGAAGCGTTGCGATAGACGCAAAGAAATTGGCACTGTGTTGCGTTTTGCGTATGGTTAGGCCTGCGTCCGTGATTTGGAGATCTGGCCGTGTCGTTCCTTTCTCGAGAAATGGAATCGTTTTTCGTCGTCGCAGAGGAGCGGTCCATCCGCCATGCGGCAGAGCGGTTGAATCTGTCCGCGTCTGCCATCAGTCGGCAGATGGTGATCTTGGAGCAGGAGTTCGGCACGCAGTTGCTTATCCGGCTGCCCAGAGGTGTGCAGCTGACCGAGCAGGGGAAGATGCTGCGGGCACAGATTGATGAGTGGAAATCGCAGGGGGAACGGCTACGCTCGGGACTTCAGTCAGGCAAAGGCGGCCCGCGCCTGTCTCTGCGCATTGGCATCATGGAGTGCCTAGCAGAGCCAATGGTGGCACCGTTTTACGACCGAATGCTCGCTGAGGGCGTCAACCTCAACCTCGAGATACACGACGAAAACTCGCAGGTTCTGGCCGAACGGCTGGTGCAACAGAAGCTGGATATCATGGTTGCATTCAACGTTCCGAGAATGCGGCGCATTCGCATCATCGAAGTGGAAGATTGTGCGCAGGGCGTCGTCTTTTCCCCCGATCACCCCATAGCGGATGCAATCTCAGGAGGCAGGTCTCCAAAACTGGCTGACTGTCTCGACCAGCCGCTCTGCCTGCCGAACAGCTCGCTGTCGTTCCATACCAAGATGAGCGCCGAGATCGCCCGCTATCGCAAGCAGCCGAACATCGTTCTCCGAAGCAACTCGATCGCGCTGATCCGTGAGTTTGTGGCACAAGGAAAGGGAATAGCCTTCCTGAACTGGCACGATGTAAAATCCGATGTCGAAAGCGGGAGACTGTGTTTCGCTGACCTAAAGAACCGTCGGCTGGTTGACAGATTGGCAATCTGCACACTGGGCGGACTGAGGCAAGGAGCCCACCATGCGACGGCAATAAAGGTGCTGCGCGCCTTGTTGACCGAGATGCGCCCGCAAAGTCACTGATCCTGGCCGATTGCAGGGATGTTGCTCATGCCGGTGCGGCAAGCATCTGGCTAGTTATCGCCGTGCTTCGCACTTGTGCCAAGTTGATCCGCCTTCCGACCGCTGCACTATCCGTTTCGCGGTGTTCGGCGGCAGCCCGTTCCCCATTGCGAGGACTTCCGGCATTCTTGAAGCGGATTCAGTGCTGTGTGACTATGTCACTTGTTCTGATCCATATCCACCGATCGCGCACCGACCGAAGCAAGCCAGTCGGCCAGACGCTTGCGTTCCTCCTCGGTCATCTCTGTCAGATTTCCGGGCGGCATCAGGTCGCTGGCAATGGCGACAGTGAAGATCATGTCTTTGTGGGCGGTGATGTCGGCCATCGTCTCAAGTCGCAGGCCGGCGGGTGGACTTGGAAAGCCCTCCATCTTCGGCGCGGCGCTGTGGCAGATTGCACATCGCTCTGACACGATGCCGAAGATCTCGGACTGAACCGGGTCGAGGCTGGCCAGATCCTGCTCCTTCGGCTTTGCCGGAATTGCGCTGGTCGCAATGGCCAGGCCCATCAGGACGGCTGCAAGGACGGCCAGTTGCCGGTCCTTCCGTTCGGTGACGAGATAGCGGTTTTTCCGCAGGCGCAGGATGAAGGCCGCGGCGCAGACGAGCGAGATGGTCGCCCAGGCGAACTCATTGGTCGATACCAGCGGAAAATGGACGCTGAGCATCGCGAAGATCACCGGCAGGGTGAAGTAGTTGTTGTGCTGCGATCGGCGCTTTGCAAGCTTGTGGAAGGTGTCGCTGACCGGCTCGCCCGCCTTGACCTGACCGCGCATCTTGATGTGGTTCGGCACGATCACGAAATGCACATTGGCCACCATGATCGTTCCAAGCATCGCGCCGATATGCACAAAAGCCGCTCGCGACGAGAACACCTGCGTCGCGAAGTAGCTGGTCGCCACCACGACCACAGCCATGACCATGGTGACCAGTTCGTCGTCGAACGTGTGGCGGCAGACGAAGTCGTAGACGAACCACGGCAGAAAAATCACGGCGGCGCTGCAAAGGATGGCCAGTGCAGGTGTCACCGCGCTGCCGGAGCCAGGGACAAGAAACACCCCCGCCCCTAGCCAGTAGATGTAAGCGACTAGGAAAATGCCGGTGACAAAGGTCAGTTGCGCCGGGCCGGAATGCGCAAGGGTCCGCGGGTTGTCCTCGGTGGGCCAATAGCGCTCGTGATAGTAGAAGCTGCCACCGTGCATCTCATGCACTTCGCCGACGACATTCGGCTTCAGCGTCGGCGCCTTCGGCGGGCGCTCGGACAGGTCGAGCCAGTTGAAATAGAACGACGTGCCGATCCAGGTGATGGCAGCGATGACATGGCTCCAACGACCCAGATATCCGAGCCATTCCCACGCAATGTCGATCATCCGCTCCTCCGTCAGTCGTATCGGTTTCCTGCCCGCCCCGTTCAGGCGGGCTTCGAGAAGCTGCCAAGGGACGGCTTTCTCAGTCCAAGCGCGTGAAGGCACTCGACAAGGCCGGTGGCTGCAACGATGCCGTCGACGACCGGGATCGGCGTCCGGTCCCGCAATTCTGCCGCCAGCCCGGCGAATATGGCGCCCGCCAGCACCACTGCTTCGGCGCCGCGCGTCTTGGCCGCCGCCGTGATCGCCGCTTCTAGTTGCGGCAGCACCAGCCGCGGGTTTTCAAGCTCGGCCTGTGACAGCGCTGGCAGCGACAGGACGCCGGCCGACCGATCCTGGAAGCCGTACTGCGCGATCAGTTCTTCATAAAGTGGAACGGCGTAGCCCCCGAAGGTCAACATGGCGAACCGCCGCGCGACGGTCATTGCCAGCAACATTCCCGCCTCGCTCATCCCGACGACCGGAACGCCCAGGTCCTGACGTAGTGCCTCAAGCCCGGTATCGAACGAAATGCCAAGCAGAACGGCGTCGAACGATCCCGCCTCGCCTCGGGCCAGCCGAAGCGCTTCGCCGGCCGCCCAGGCGCATTCGGCGCGGTTTCCGACGATCCGGGGGCCATCGCTGCCGGTCACGCCGCGCACGGTTGCACGCGGACCAAGTGTCTTGCCCGCCACATCACAGATCCGGTCCGTCACGAACTGGCTGGTATTGGGATTGATCACCAGAAGTCGCATCATCCCCCCGTGGGCCGCGAAATACGTTGAACATCTGTCCTGCGCTTTCCCGCGCAGCGCTCCGGACAGGCATATGCCATCCCGAAAGATCTCCGGAGTTATCCGAAGCGATCAGGGCTCGACATTATTGTAGGCAATATTGCAATTCACTGTCCACAATATTCTCGCCTCGCATGCCAGGCGCGACTAGTTGCGGCGCAAGATCTTTCCGAGATTGGTCTTTTCCTCGGGCTCGTCGCCGCGAAGGTTCAGCTCTGCCTCGATATGGCCGAAGTGGACCTCAAGTTCCTGGACCGCACCGGCACTGTCGCGGGCCTCGATCCGGTCGGCAATCCGGGTGTGATCGTCCTGCGGGCAGTTATGGGAATTGTGGACCTGGTAGGCCGCCAGGATCAGATAGCTGCGCGACATCAGCGTGGCGAGGAACTCCTCCAGAATCGGATTACTCGCGCATTCGGCAAGCTTCATGTGAAAATCGCCCGACAGCCGCATCATGCGCGCCGTGTCATTGCCCAGCTTGGCCTCGGCTTCCTGTGCGGCGATCGCGCGCAGTTGAGCAATCTGCCGCGAGGTGGCACGGCTTGCCGCCTCGCTCACCAGATGAGTTTCAACCAGTTTGCGGGCCGACAGCACGTTGCGGGCTTCTTCCACCGTCGGCTTCCAGACATAGGCGCCGCGATTGGCCACCAACTGAACGATCTTGTCTTTCGACAGCAGCAGCAGCACCTTGCGCACCCGCGCCCGGCTGACGCCAAACAACTCAGCAAGAGATTCTTCGGTCAGCTTGGTTCCCGGCAGAAGGCGACGCTCGCCCACCGCGCGGCGGATCTCTCGGTAGAGTTCCTGCTCTGCCTTAGTGTCAGACGGCCGTCCCATTCGCTTCTATCACCGTATTGCACAGCCTGTTCTGGTCACGTTTAGGACCGATCACGAGCTGAAGTTCGATGCCACAAGTTCGGTGCATTGCCAATCCGGCCCTGACCGCCGGCTGCGGGTAGAGACAAACGCTCCCGCAGCGGCGTATCAGGCCCTATCTGACGATGCCATCCGCGACAATCAAATTATGCGCAATCAGCCGTCCATTGTGAACAAACTCAACCGGCGCCCCGATGGAATAGCCCTTGATGTATCGAAGCACCCAGTCGAAAAGCCGGCCCGGCAGAACGTGCGGGCCGGCTCGGGCTATGCGCCGGGGATGCGACAGAACCGGTTCCTACTGGACGAGGCCAAACTGTCGCCATTGCCGGCGGAAGGCGACGGACCATTTGTCGGCCGCAACGCTGAACTCCTCGGTCAGGTCGAGGGGTACGTCAACCGGCGTGACCTTCTCTATGATCCGCAGGTCCTCCATAGAAACCGCGCGCTCAAAATCGAGGGAGTCAGCGATGGGTTGGTCAAGGTCGTAGTTGCGGGCAAACTGCATGAAAAGCCGGGATTCATTGGATGACACCGGGGTAACGGCCCCAAAGATGTGCTGGCTGCGCTTTGCGTCGAACTTTATGTGCATCTTGTTGGCGAACGGAAACTGGAAATCATAGGTGTAATCGGCGCTGGTGGTCCGGTCGGCAGCCGAGTCCAGCGTGACACGGTCGACCTGTTCGATCATCAGCTGTTGATGCAGGCCATAGTCGCTGCGGACAAGTTCGTACGCCTCAACTTCTTCCCGGACACCATTTGCGAAGGTTCCGGTGTGAACGAACGCGAAATGCGCGACATCGTTGAAGTTCTCGCAGATCCGGGTCGCCGAGGTTTTCGCCACCAAGGGTTCAAGATGATAGGTCTGCCAGTCGCCGTTGCCGAGTTCCCGCCACTCGGGAAGCGGTACTTGACCGGAGCTGTCAAGGCGCACCCAGATCAGATTTGCATGCTCGGCGATCTCGATCAGACGAAGGTGAAGCCGATCGGGGATTTTCACCCCGGCCCGGTTCGAGGGAATCATGGTGCAGCGGCCGCTGCCCGCATATCGCATGCCGTGATAGGGGCAGACCAGTTCGCCACCGACCGTGGTGCCCTGAGACAGCAACGACCCGCGATGCGGGCAGACATCATGCGCTGCTACGGCCCGCCCTTCGGCATCGCGAAATAGAACGACGGCCACATCAAGCAGCTTGCGTCCAAGCGGTGCGTCCGTGAGTTCATCAGACCAGGCCACCGGATGCCAGAACTTCGCCAGAACACTCCAGTTGTTCTCGCCAAAGGTGCAGTCGCGGCTCCTCAAGCTAACAATCGATTGATCCATGGTATCATCCCTCCGTGGTGTGACATTGGAGTCCGGCTGCCAATCTTGGCATTCGTTCCGCACCCAGCGTTTCACCACCCATTGTCGGGTCGGTAGGGCACCACCCTGGTCCCGACGCAACCGCAGCAACGACAGCAAAGGTCATCGCCGACTCGCGCGACAGGAAAGCATCTGCACATCATAAGACTGTAAGCGAACGTTTCGTGCAACTAAAAATATTGCCCTGTAGTGCAACTTTCGCCCCCGGTTGCCGGGGCTTGCCCGCAAGGGTGCGCCACAAAAAGGAAAATTTATGTAGACATTTATTGATATTATTGCACACAATTATTTCAGCCGCGATTCGTGCGAAAGATGGGCAGTCGATCGCCGTCCTGACGAGCCGGAACGAAGAAGCCAAGGTTGGGAATCCCCAGCCGGAATCGCAGAAACGCGAGAGAGGACGCAGATGCAGCCCTTTCTGAAGGTTGACCAGGTTACCAAGAGATTTCATCAGGTTGTCGCGAACGATCAGGTCAGCTTTGACGTGCTGCCAGGTGAAATTCACTGTCTGCTGGGCGAAAATGGTGCCGGCAAATCTACAATCGCAGAGTGCATCTACGGCTTCTACCGCCCCGATGAGGGCATGATAACGGTCGAAGGTAACCCGGACCCGCTGACATCGCCCCGTGATGCCATCGCCCGCGGCATCGGCATGGTCCACCAGCATTTCGTGCTGGTCTCCTCGATGACGGTTCTCGAGAACATCGTGATCGGAACGGATGCGGCAACGCCGATCCTCGACCTGAAAGGGGCGGTCCGCCGCATTCAAGAGATCTGCGACCGCTACAGCGTCGATATCGATCTGAACGCCCGCATCTGGCAACTGCCGGTAGGGCAACAGCAATGGGTCGAGATCCTGAAGGCACTGTTTCAGGGCGCGCGGCTGCTGATCATGGACGAGCCGACTGCCGTGCTGACACCGCAGGAGGCACGGCGGCTGTTCCAGATATTCCGTGAGATGACGGCAGAAGCCATGTCGGTCATCCTGATCAGCCACAAATTCGACGATGTGATGCAGTCCGACCGCGTGACCGTTCTGCGTCGGGGCAAGGTCGTCAACACAGTCAATACTCGCGAGACGACGAAAGAAGCCCTGACCAACATGATGGTTGGCCGTTCAGTCGAACTGCGGGTCAAACGCGATGCCCACAAGAGCGGCGCTCCGATGCTTGAGGTCCGAGACCTGCGAGCGATGAACGACTTCGGGACCGAAAAGCTTTCCGGCATCAATCTGACGGTGAACCGTGGCGAGATCGTCGGTATTGCCGGGGTCGCAGGCAACGGTCAGGGCGAGTTGTTCGAGACCCTGATCGGCGTGCGGAAGGCCGCTTCAGGCACGATCCGGCTTGACGGTGAAGACATCACGGGCCGTTCGCCCGCCGAAATCCAGAAGCGCGGCATGGGCCATATCCCCGATGACCGCTTTGCAGACGGGCTGGTCGGCGACTTCGACATCCAGAACAACCTGATCCTCGGCCATCACAGGAAGGCACCCTTTTCCCGAGCGGGGTTTCTGAACTTCGGCGAGATTCGGAGTTTTGCCCGCAATGCGATCGCCGAGTTTGACATCAAGGCCCCCTCCGAGACGACACGAACGCGGTCGCTTTCGGGGGGCAATGCGCAGAAGGTGATCGTTGCCCGCGAGTTCGACCAGGCAACCAAGATGGTCCTGGCGAACCAGCCGTCGCGCGGGCTTGACGTCGGCGTCATCGAATACATGCACGAGCGGCTGCTGGACAAACGCCGCAGCGATTTCGGCGTGCTGCTGGCCTCGGAAGAACTGGGCGAGTTGCTGAGCCTGGCTGACCGCATTCTTGTCATCTTCAAGGGGCGTATCTTGGGAGAGTTCACCGGTGAAGACGCAAACATCGAGCAGATTGGCCTGCTTATGGCGGGTCAAACCTCTGGGCACGCGCCGGAAAGGCTGTCCTGATGGGTCTTCGTCTTGAAACCCGCCTTGCTCCTAATGCGCGATGGCAAGCGCTGTCGGTCCTGCTGGCACTGCTGGCCTCGGGAATAGTCACTGCGATCCTGCTGAAAAGTGCGGGAACCGATGTTTGGGCTGCGTTCACGGCGATCTACGATGGCGCGTTTGGCGATCTGCGTGCCACATCCAAGTCCCTTGCCAAGTCGACGCCCTTCATCCTGACGGGGTTGGCAATCACCGTCGCCTTCCGCGCCAAGGTCTGGAACATCGGTGCTGAAGGACAGCTCTTTGCCGGGGCGATGAGTTCATACTGGCTCTATTCGGTGACCGGCCCGGCGATGGGAATGTTCCTGCTGCCCCTTCTTTTCGTAGCGGGTTTTGTCGGTGGCGGGCTCTACGGAGGGCTTGCGGGCTACCTACGCTCGGCATTCCGTGTGAATGAAGTCCTGACCACGGTCATGCTGAACTATGTGATCCTCTACCTGTTGTCGTTCCTGCTCGTTGGTCCGTGGCGGGACCAGTCCAGCTTCTACCAGCAATCGTCGCGCATCGACCGATCTGTGTGGTTGCCGGATATCTGGGCCCCGGGCAAGCTGCATGTCGGCTTTCTGATCGCGCTCGTCGCCGCAGTCGTCGTCTATATCATCATGAGCCGGAGCTGGTTCGGATATGAGGTCAAGGCGGTCGGCCTGAATGCGAGAGCAGCCCGTTTCAAGGGTATCAACGTCGAGCGGACGGCCGTCGCCGTCATGGCGATCAGCGGCGGATTGGCCGGGCTGGCCGGAGTGATCCAGGTCTTCGGTGTCAACCATCGGCTCGAAACCGACATTTCACTCGGCTTTGGGTACACCGGCATCATCATCGCCGTTCTCGCCATGCTGAATCCGATGTGGGTTGTCTTCGTCGCCATCCTGTTCGGCGCATTTGAGAATGGCGCAATCAAGATGCAGGTCGCAACCGGCGTGCCGAGCGCAATCACCTCGGCGATCGAGGCGATCACACTGCTCTTTTTCCTTACAGCCGCCGTACTGGCACGCCACCGCATCGTTTGGGACTCGAAATAGACATGGGCGACCTGTTCACAGAAACCGTCATAGTCAGCGTGCTGGCCGCGACCATCCGCATCGCCACGCCACTGATTCTTGCCGCCCTTGGTGAGTTGATCACCGAACGTGCGGGCATCCTGAATCTCGGCGTCGAAGGGACGATGCTCATGGCGGCCTTCGCGGCATTCATGGGCTCATATATGACTGGCTCCACCTTGTTCGGTCTGGGGCTGGCAGTCTTCTCCGGCATGATGATGTCCTTCGTCATGGTCTTCATGGCGGCGACGCTGAAGGTCGAACAGGTTGTCACCGGCCTTGCGCTGAACCTTCTGGCGGCGGGTTTGTCGATCTATCTCTACAAGGCGTATTTTGCCTCGGCGGAACAGACACTGCCAACGATCAAGGTCATGGCGCTTGCGCCGATCCCGTTCCTTAGCGACATCCCCTATATCGGCCCGGTGCTCTTCAACCAGAAGGTGCTGACCTATGTGGCGCTTCTGATGGTGCCGGCGGTCTGGTTCTTTCTGTATCGAACGAAGTACGGGCTTGAAATCCGATGCCTTGGCGAGAACCCCAAGGTCATCGATACCAAGGGCATGAGCGTGTCGCTGCGCCAGTATGGCGCGGTGATCGCCGGCGGCGCGCTGATCGGGCTGGCTGGTGCCTTTGTAACCATCGGTTCTTCGGCCCGCTTTGTGCCCGACATCACCAACGGCCGGGGCTGGCTGGCACTGGTCATTGTGATCGCGGGAAACTGGCGGCCTACCGGCATTCTTATTGCTGCGCTGGTCTTCGCGTTTCTCGACGCGGTTCAGCTGCAGATCCAGGGGGCCGGCGTGCAATTGCCCTATCAGATCTTCCTGGCGCTGCCCTATGTCCTGGCCATCGTCCTGATGGTTCTGAAAAGCCGGCGCGGCCACTCGGAAGAGCCTGCACGACTTGGCATGCCCTATTTCAGGGGCGAACGATAGCAGACAGGAACGAAGCCCGATGACGACCCATCCCCGATACTTTGGCCGTGCCTGTCAGGGCGGGCTGTTGCCAGCGACCTCTCTCTCCGATCGGGCCGCGACCAGGCATGCGACACGCGAAAGCTGGCCGACCCGGGCGGCGGCGACACGAAGGACCAAGTGAACAAGATGAATGTCCCGATGACCTATCCCCGCGACATGTCAGGCTATGGCCAGCAGCCACCCGATGCCCGATGGCCTGGCAATGCGCGCCTCGCGCTCAACTTCGTGGTCAACTACGAGGAAGGCGGCGAAAACAATGTTCTGCATGGCGATCCAGCTTCCGAAGCCTATCTGACCGAAATCGTCGGGACCGAACCCCTGGCCGATACCCGCAATCTGACCATCGAGTCACTCTATGAATTCGGCAGTCGGGTCGGTGTCTGGCGCCTGCTGTCGCTGTTCGCGGCGCATGGCTTGCCGCTGACCTGCTTTGCAGTCGGTATGGCGCTGGAGCGCAATCCCGAAGTCGCACGCCGGATGGCCGCCGAGGGCCACGAAATCGCAAGCCACGGCTGGCGCTGGATCGACTATCACCGGGTCGACGAGACAACCGAGCGCGATCACATGAAACGCGCCATCGCCGCTATCCGAGACCTGTGCGGCCAGCGCCCATTGGGGTGGTATACCGGCCGTATCAGCGCACAGACCGCGCGTTTGGTGGCTGAAGAGGGCGGCTTTCTCTATCATTCCGACAGCTACGCGGACGAGTTGCCCTATTGGGAACGGATCGGCGACAACGCCAATCTTGTGGTGCCCTATACACTTGACGCCAATGACATGAAGTTCGGCGGCTATCAGGGGTTCAACTCGGGCGACCAGTTCTTCAGCTATCTGAAGGATTCCTTCGACTGGCTGTACCGTGAGGGCGCAACAACACCTCGCATGATGTCAGTTGGGCTGCATTGCCGCATCGCGGGCCGGCCGGGGCGCATTGTCGCGCTCGACCGGTTTCTTCAGTATGTGCGCCAGCATCCCGATGTCTGGGTCTGCCGCCGCGACGAGATTGCCCGGCATTGGCGTGCCACCCATCCGCTCTCGCTATCGGCACCTGCTACGACAGAGGCACCACTATGAGACAGAAGTTCGGCGAGACCCGTTCGCGGTTCAGTGACAATCACGCGTTGATCAGCGGCGACAGCCATGAGCGGACAACGCTGCCCAACTGGCCCGATACTGCGTTGGTTTTCGTGATCGCCCCGCAGATGGGCGCCCGCTTTACCGAATTCTTCGCCCACATGCCCGAAGGTGCCAAGGCTCTGCCGCCACTTGGGGGGATCGAGCGCTTCTTCTTCGTCCTGGACGGAACGGTCGAGTTGACGGTGGCAGGAACGTCGCACCGAATGGAGGCCGAGGGCTATGCCTTCCTTCCGGCGGACACCGATCACCGTATCCGCGCCAGCACCGATGCCCGGCTGATCGTGCTGGAACGGCCCTATGTGCCGCTGGCCAGCCAGACCCCGCCGCCGCCCCACATCGGCAATTGCAAGGCTCTGACCGCAGTACCGATGAAGGGCGATACGGCGCTGATGCTGAAAAAGCTGCTGCCCGAGACTCTCGCCTTCGACTGCGAGGTCAACGTGATGGATTTTTCGCCCGGCGCCTCGCTGCCCTATGTCGAGACACATTTCATGGAACATGGGCTGCTGTTCCTGAATGGCGGCGGCATCTACCGGCTCGACGACAGGTGGTATCCGGTGGATGAGGGCGACATCATCTGGATGGGACCCTATTGCCCGCAATGGTTCGGTGCCATCGGCAAGACCAATGCCCGCTACCTGATCTACAAGAACTGGAACCGCGATCCGCATACCTCGTGACAACATGTCTGCACATAGGACACTAGCGATTTGTGCGCGATAACTGTCTGGAATGTAAAGGAAAGCAGAAAGAACATCAGTTCCACAACCACGATCATAACAAAGCAACAGGAGAAAAGAATGCTAAGGTGTTTCAAGCTTGCAAGATCTCTCGCCGTGGGCGCCGTGATCGGTTTTTCTGCAATGGCCGCACAGGCTCAGGACGAGAAGACGCTGAAATTCGCAGCGGTCTTCCCGACCGGTCTTGAGAACGCCTGGGTAAAGGCATGGATCGACTCCTTCAATGCGGTCAAGGCCGAGAAGCCCCATGGCATCGAACTTGATCTCGCCTACACCGAGAACGTGTACGGCGACAAAAGCCTGACGGTGCTTGAGGAATATGCCGAGTCGGGCGAGTATCCGATCATCTGGGCGCACACCTCTTACTCGGATGAAGTGGAAGAACTGAAGGACAGATATCCCGACACGATGTTCGTCACGGTCGGGGCGGGCAACCGTCCATTGGGCGGAAACTCCTATCTGATCTACATGCACCTGCACGAACCGGCCTATCTTGCCGGCATCCTTGCCGCAGGGATGACCAAGACGGGCAAAATCGGCGTCGTGGGCCTGTTCCCGGCCGATGATGTGAACGACCAGATCAATGGCTTCCGGGCCGGGGTGAAATCGGTGAACTCCGACGCCAAGGTTTCGGTTACATTCATCGAAAGCTGGTACGATCCCGCCAAGGCCGCTGAAGCCGCCAATGCCCAGATCGCCGCCGGCGCGGATTTGATCCTGCAGCTTGGCGAATCCTTCCAGACCTGTATCGAGCGTTCCGTGCTGTGCATCGGCAACTACATCGACAGCAGCTCGATCGCACCTGATGTCATTCCCACCAGCACCATGGTCAACTGGCAACCGCACATCAACTATGTGATCGACGAATGGAAGAAGAAGCAGGACACCGGCGAGCCCTATGCTGCGCCAGAAGAGGCGGTCTGGTTCACAATGGCGCAGGGCAGCGGCGATCTTGCCCCGTATCACAACTTTGAAGACAAGATCCCGGCTGAAGTGAAAGAGCAGGTCAATGCCGCACGCGCGGCAATCCTCGATGGCTCGCTGACGGTCGAACTGGACATGTCGCTGCCTGCTTCAGACTGAGCGGGTCGGACCCTATGAACGGGAAACGGCCGCCCGTCGGGCGGCCGTTTTTCGTTGCAGTCCAAGGAGAAGGGATCAGCCCGTCGCCGACCGCCCCCGTTTCAGCGTCATCAGGATGTTTTCTGCCGTAGCCGGTGCATTCAGCCCGACGAAATCGCCCGGCCCAAGCGCGCTGGCAACCGCGTCGGACATCGCGGCCAGAACCACCAGCGCCAGACAAAGCGGCGGTTCGCCGATTGCCTTTGAATGAAAGACGGAATCCGCAAGCTCGCCCGTGCCCTCGACAAAGGCCATCCGCATGTCCTTCGGGCGGTCCGCGCAGGCCGGAATCTTGTAGGTCGATGGGGCATGGGTGCGCAGATGCCCGGCATTGTCCCAAACCAGCTCCTCGGTGGTCATCCAGCCCATACCCTGAATGAAACCACCCTCGAGCTGGCCGAAATCCAGGGCCGGGTTCAGCGACTCGCCAACATCATGCAGGATGTCGACGCGAGTCACCGCATTTTCGCCAGTGAGCGCATCAATCACAACCTCGGCCACCGCCGCGCCGTAAACGTAGTAGCGGTGGGGCCGGCCGGTCAGGGCCACCGGGTCATAGTCGTTCTTCGGGGACTTGTAGTGACCTGTCGCCGATAGCGAGACCCGCGCCATATAGGCCCGCTCGGCCAGTTCGTCGAAGGTCATCTCCTGATTGCCGACGCGCACATGATTGGGCAGGAACACGACCTGCTCGACGGGCACGGAATATTCGCCACAGAGAAACTCTGTCAGCCGCCGACGGACCTTCTGCGCCGCATGACGGGCCGCCGCCGCGTTGATATCCGTGCCCGACGAAGCCGCCGTGGCCATCGTGTTCGGGACCTTTTCGGTCGTTGTTGCCGAAACACGGATCCGGTCGACATCGACCTGCAATTCCTCGGCCACCACCTGCGCAACCTTGGTGTGCAGGCCTTGGCCCATCTCGACCCCGCCATGGTTGATGTGCAGCGAACCGTCGGCGTACAGATGCAGAAGCGCGCCGCCCTGATTGAGGAAATTGACCCCAAACCCGACGCCGTACTTGATCGGCATCAGCGCAAGACCCTTCTTCAGGATCGGAGAGCCGGTGTTGAAAGCGGCGATCTCCCGCCGCCGGGCGTGATACTCGGACGAGGCAACCAGATCCGGCACGATCCGGCCCAGAAGGTTGTTGCCGACGAAAGCGCCAAATGGCGTCGTGTTGCGACTGTCCGATCCGTAAAGATTCGCCATCCGGACGGCCAGTGGGTCCAGCCCCAGAAAGCGGGCGATCCGGTCCATCACCCGCTCGACCATAAGCATCCCTTGCGGAGTACCGAAGCCGCGGAATGCGACCGCACTGACGATATGGGTCTTCCAGTAGTGGCACGTCGCTGTGAAATCCGCGAAATAATAGCAATTGTCGGCGTGGAATGCGGCACGGTTGATGACGGGGACCGACTGGTCAAGCGAGTTGCCACAAGCCCCGTGGATATCAAATTCGATGCCAAGGACCCGGCCGCTGTCATCGAATCCGACGCGATAGTCGGCGTGGATTTCGTGGCGTTTGCCAGTGACCTTCATGTCGTCGTCGCGGTCCAGCCGGATCTTTGCCGGCCGACCGGTCTTGTGTGCAACAAGCGCCGCAATGGCGGCGAACTGGGTGGCGACGGTTTCCTTGCCGCCAAATCCACCGCCCAGGCGTCTGACTTCTACGGTCACGCAATTGGCCGGCTTGCCAAGAATCCGGGCAACGATGGACTGCACCGCGCTGGGGTCCTGGGTCGAGGAATGGATATGTACGTCCCCGTCTTCCCTGGGCAGGGCAAGTGCGATCTGGGTTTCCAGATAGAAGTGCTCCTGCCCGCCATTCGAGACGCGGCCTGACAGTTGCAGGGGTGCCGCCGAGATGGCAGCTGCGCTGTCTCCACGCTTCATCTGGCGCGGTTCCAGATGGCGGCTGCCGGCGGCACGGGCGGCATCGACATCCAAGATCGCGGGCAGTTCCTCATAGTCGATTTCGGCCAGCGCGACAGCATCGCGCGCTGCGGCCCGTGTATCGGCAGCCACGACAAAGATCACCTGCCCGGCATATTCGACCAGCCGGTCCGAAAAGATTCGGTCGTCTCCCACGGCGCCGTGGCTGAAATCGTTGGTCCCGGGCACATCCGCAGCGGTCAAGACCGCCCGCACGCCGGGCGCGGCAACAACCCGGCTGAGGTCCAGCCGGGCGATCCGCGCATAGGCATGCCGGCTGAGGCAGGGGTAAAGATGCAGGACGCCGGCCGGCTCTGGCATGTCATCCAGATAGACGGCGCTTCCGGTGACGTGCTTTTCGCTGCTCTCATGCTCAAGACGGCTGCGAATCCCGCCGGATATGGCAGCAGTGCGTTCTGCTCGGATGGGGTTCCCGGACATGTCGTTCCTTTCCCGATCAGACCCTGATCCGTGTCTCTGCCCTAGGCAGCACGCTTTCGGCATGTACCTTGCGCAACAGGTTCTGCGCCGCCTCCTGCCGATAGGCCGCGCTCGCACGCATGTCGGAAATGGGCGCAAAATCCTGATCGAGCGCTGACGAGGCAGCCTCGACCGTTTCGGCTATCCAGCGATGGCCGCGCAAAGCGGCCTCCGTGGCCATTGCCCGTTTCGGGGTTGCGGCCATGCCTCCAAAGGCAATGCGCGCCTCTTCGACCCGGCCGTTGCTGATCTTCATGTTGAATGCGCCACAAACGGCCGAGATATCCTGGTCGAACCGCTTCGAGAGTTTGTAGGCCGAGAAGCGCCAGTCCGGGTTCGGGCGCGGAATTATCACTGCCTCGACAATCTCGCCCGGCGCACGGTCTTGTTTGCCATAGGCGATGAAATAGTCTTCAAGCGCAATCTCGCGCTGTCGGTCTCCATGGCGCAGCTTCAGCCACGCACCCATGGCGATCAACATCGGCGGCGTGTCCCCGATCGGAGAACCGTTGGCAATGTTGCCGCCCACCGTACCGAGGTTGCGGATCTGCCGCGATCCGATCCGCGACAGCACCGAAGCAAAATCGGGATAATCCTCCAGCAATGCCGGCGGCAGGTCGCAGTAGCGAACGGCAGCACCGATATGGTGCGCGTCGGTCGATGTCCGTGTCTCAAGCAGCTCGGCGACCTGTCCGGTATAGATGACATGCGCCAGTTTCCGGTTCTGCTTTGTGACCCAGAGACCCACATCCGTGCCGCCCGCCAGAACGATCGCCTGGGGCGCGGCCGCCACGGCTTTCGCAAGGCTCCCAAGTGTCAGCGGAGCGTGAAAAATTCCTTCCGGGGAACTGATATACAGCTCTGTCCGAGGTCGGATGGTTTCAAGCAGCGCGGCGATCTGCCCTTCGACGGCCAGAAGGGCCGGCTGGTCCAAAGCCGCCTCCATCGCGGCTACTATCGGACCATATCCCGTGCAACGACAAAGATTGCCGGCAAGCGCCTCGGCAATCTCATCGACCGAAGGGTTTCCGCCGCTGCGCCAAAGCACATACATCGACATGATGAAACCGGGTGTGCAGAAGCCGCATTGCGAGCCGTGGCGTCGCACCATTTCGGTCTGCACGGGATGCAGAATCCCACCCGGTTGCCGGATCCCCTCGACGGTCAGCAGGCTGCATCCATCCAGTGTAGGCAGGAACTGAATGCAGGCATTGACGGCGCGATACTGGACCAGTCCATTCTCCAGCCGACCAAGCGCCACGGTGCAGGCGCCGCAATCGCCTTCGCCGCAGCCTTCCTTGGTGCCCGGCATATGCCGCGTTTCTCGCAGGAACTCGAGAACGGTCATCGTTGGTGCAGCATCCCGCAACTCGACCAGTTCGCCGTTCAGAACGAACCGAATGACGTTGCGCTTGGGCATGACTTGTCCTTTGCTTCAATAGTCGGGCAGCCGACGCACAGGTCGCTTGCGGATTCGATTATTGTGCGCAATATAATATGCAGTTGTCTACAAAAACTTGACCCGCTTTGAGGGAGGATTTGATGGCGAGCCAGAAAGAACAGGATTTGGCCTTGTTGCGCGAAACGATCCGGGTTGCTGCGCGGGCGCGGGCGAACGGGGCACATCCTTTCGGCTCAATTCTGGTCGGGCCGGGTGGAAAGATCCTGCTTGAATCCGAGAATGCCTTCCCGACGGACGGCGGCCCCGGCCATGCCGAAACCAACCTTGCTCGGGCCGCAGCAAAGGCCTATTCCCCCGATTTCCTTGCAAGTTGCGCGCTTTACACGTCGGTCGAGCCTTGCTGCATGTGCGCAGGCTCTGCCTATTGGGCCGGAATTGGCACGGTGGTCTTTGGAATGACCGAGCGTCGGCTTGGCATTCTGACCGGCGATCACCCCGAAAATCTGACGATGGACTTGCCGTGCCGCACGGTCTTCGACGCCGGCCGACGCAAGGTCGAGGTTCGCGGTCCCTTTGCCGAACTGGAAGCCGAGATCATGAAGGGACACGAGGGTTTCTGGGACTGAGAAGGCGCGCCCGCAGCCTGCGCTCAATGCGTCAGGAACAGCGAACAGCCAAAGGCGGTGAACTTCAGCGGTAGGTGATGATGTCTGCCGGGCTTGTCGATCCCGAATGCGAAGACCAATCGTTCCTGGAAGATCTCTCCGCCATGTCCCGTGGTGCGCAGATAGTCACCAAGGTGGAAGACTGCCTCGAACCGGCCGTGAATTTCGCCTGGTATCGTGAGCATACCCGCAGCATCGGTGATGCCGCCGTGCAGCAGCGCGACCCGCGCGTCTGCCGCAATTCTAAAGAGATCGACCCGCAGCCCAGCCGCCGGGCAACCCGCCGCGATGTCGACAGCATGGACCGAAATCCCGGCCATGTCAGTTCCCCCGGAACATCGAATAACCCCAGGGCGAGAACTTGAAAGGCAGGTGGATGTGAAAGGCCGGATCGCGGTTCCAGAAGTCGAATCGCGCGTCTTCGAGGAAAGGCACGGTGGGGAGCGGATCACCCCGGGCGACGAAATACTCCGCGACCCGCAGCAACAGCCGATACTGCCCGGCGGGCAGCGGTCGCGCCATTACCTCGGCGCAATCGGGGAAGCCGGTAGCCAGGATTCGTCCCGCCACAATCGGGCTACCGTTGGCGTCGGCCAACACCACCGCCAGCCCTTCAGCAGGCCGACCGCGCGTCAGGTCGACTGCATGGACAGACAGCCCGCCCGCCATGATCAGGCGCCGACCCGTTCGACCAGTCGCCAGAGAAAGGCCTCGCAGCGGGCGATCTGGTCGTGTGTCAGGAATTCGTCGGGCTTGTGGGCTTGGTCGATATTGCCGGGGCCGCAGATGAAGGTGGGGATGCCCGCCTCCTGGAAATGGCCCGCCTCGGTGCCGAAGCCGACGCAGGTGGACCAATTCTCGCCCGACAGCGCCTTGGCAAGCTCCATCACCGGATCATCCTCGGCAGTATTCAGCGCGGCGCAGCCGGGAATGAACTCCCAAAGGAAGCCGCATTTCGGATCGAAAGCCTTCATCTCCGGCTCGATCTCGCGTTCGACATGGGCGCGTAGCTCGTTCACATAGTCATGCGGGTTCTCGCCCGGCAGAAAGCGGATGTCGAAGTCGATGACGCAATGATTGGGCACGATGTTCACCGCGGTGCCGCCGTGCACCATGCAGGTCTGGATCGTGGTGTATTTCGGATCTTCGAAATTGCCGTTGTGCGGCCCCTGATCGCGTAGGCGGCGCTGGATCTGCTTCAGCCGCGCGACGGCTTCACCGGCCGCTTCGACCGCATTCACGCCCAGATGCGCCACGCCGGAATGGGCCGCATGGCCAGTCACCGTAACATGGCCACCGATCTTGCCCTTGTGGGCGCGGATCAGCCCCATCTGCGACGGCTCGCCCACGATGCAGGCCAGGGGTGCAACGCCACGCGCCTTCAGATCGTCCAGCAGAAGCGGCACGCCAAGGCAGCCCACCTCTTCGTCGAAGGACATCGCCAGATGGATCGGCGTCTTCAGCTCGCGCGCGG
Organism: Rhodobacterales bacterium; assembly: GCA_017303485.1. Classification (GTDB taxonomy): domain Bacteria; phylum Pseudomonadota; class Alphaproteobacteria; order Rhodobacterales; family Rhodobacteraceae; genus Tabrizicola. The sequence goes on along the minus strand of JAFLCY010000001.1, from coordinate 88,607 downwards.
CAAAGATCGGCGCGAAGGCGGTGGCGATGGCCAGAAATCCTTTCATGTCGCAGACCCCGCGCCCGACAACCCGGTCGTCCAGCTTGGCCAGCTTGAACGGGTCGCTGGTCCAGACCTGATCCTCGCAGGGAACGACATCGGTATGGCCCGACAGCACGATCCCGGGCCGGTCGGTCGGCCCGATGGTGGCGAAGAGGTTTGCCTTCTGGCCAGTCTCGTCATGCGTCAGCACCGAGGCGATGCCGAGCCCGGCGAGATAGTCCCGCACCCAATGGATCAGCGGCAGGTTCGAATTGCGGCTGATCGTGTCGAAGCCGATGAATCGCTCGATCATGGGGATTGAGAAGAGGGGATCGGTCATGCCAACCTCATGTCAGGAGCCGCGGTAACAGGAATAGCCCGAGGGTGAGACAAGAAGCGGCATGTGATAATGCTCGTCCTTGCGGGAAACACGGAACCCAAGGCGCGCGCGGGGGAAGAATGTGTCAAGGCCCGCCGCCCGAAAGTAGCTTTTCAGGTCGAAGCGAAGCTCATAGTCGCCCATTTCCAGCGCCCCCGGCCCGACCAGCCAGTCATTCGTGCGCCCTTCGGCATTGGTGATCAGACCGCTGCGTATCTTGCCCGAAGGGGTGGTTAGTTCGACCGACATGCCACCGGCGCCGGTGCCTTGTGCGATGTCGATCACATGTACGGTCATGCCGGGGCCAAGCGTGCCGGGCGGTGCGCCGGAAGCTGCAGGAATGTCGACTGGATGCCGCACGCAGATGCCGATCGGATCGGGCGCGCGATGCGGTGGCGCGCCGCGATATGTGCTGAAGCCGTAGGGCGACAGCACAAGCGGAACGTGGTGGTGGCGTGTCGGATCCGCCAGATCGAACTCGACCGATATGGTGCCGAAAAAGGCGCTGCCGGTATCAAAGGCAATGAGGTGTCTGCCGGCAACGGCTTCACCCTGCGTCAGCAGAGGCGCACCAAGCCGGCCTTGCAGATCGGTGGTGGCGCAGGCAAGCTGCTCGGCCCCGTCAGGATACATTCGCGCAAGCGTAACCGCCATGCCGCTGCCAGGACGGCCGGTCCCCAGGTCGAGGACATGTGCCGTCACGCAGGCATCGCCCGCGTGAAGATCGCCGGGAATGGCGGGTGGGGTGCTCATGATGACGGACTATATCCTACTCGTCAGTAATGTCCACAATATCACTTGTTATTGCACACACTCATTTCGCTAGTGATCGGGTCGGAAAGTACGCGCCGGGGAATGCCCGGCGCGGCAGATGTCAGGCCGGTTACTCTTCGTCGCTGCCAGCTTGGTTGAAATAGGCATTCAGGATCACCACGGTCACCGCCGCCATTGCGATGCCGCTATGGGTGAACGGCGCCAGCACCTTTGGCATCTGGTTGAAGAAGGCCGGTGCTACCAGAGGGATCATCCCGACGCCGACCGAGACGGCAACCACGAAGAGATTGTGACGCTTGTTGAAGTCGACCTCGGCCAGGATCTTGATGCCGGTGGCACAAACCATGCCGAACATCACGATCCCCGCCCCGCCCAGCACATAGATCGGAACCGAAGCGGCGATGACGGCCAGTTTCGGAAAGAGCGCCAGCGCGATCAGGATCGCCCCGCCCGCGGCACAGACCCAGCGGCTCTTGATACCGGTCACGCCGACAAGTCCGACGTTCTGCGAATAGGAGACATAGGGAAAGGTGTTGAATATCCCCCCGATCAATGTGCCCAGACCGTCAACCAAAAGGCCGCCGGTAATGCGGTCGGGGCCCGGACGACGCCCCACCATCTCGCCAACCGCAAGCAACATCCCGATGGTCTCGACCATCACAATTACCATGACGACCGACAGTGAGATGATGGCCCAGAGGTTGAATGTTGGCATCCCGAAGGCGAACGGCCGAACCAGTTCGACCCAGGGCGCGCTGGAAATGCCCGAGAAATCGACGCGGCCGAACAGGATCGCAACCCCAAAACCAACGGCTAGTCCGACCAGCACCGAGATATTGGCCCAGAAGCCGCGGGCGTATTTCGCCAGCAGCAGGATGACGATCAAAACCATCAGCGCAAAGCCCAGGTTGTCCAGCGCACCATAGGCCGGGTTCGGCACATCCGTCGCGACCCCGTCCACCACCTGCTTGATGGTCGGGTTTCCGCCCGCGGCCCAATTGATCCCGATCCGCATGATCGTCAGCCCGGTCACGGTGATGACCGTGCCGGTCACCAGCGGCGGAAAGAACCGCACAAGCCTGCCGACAAAAGGTGCAAGGATCATGCTGACGATGCCGGCGCCGATGACCGCCCCGAACAGGCCCTGCGCCCCGATCTCGGGATCGGAGGCCAAAACGACGAGGGTCGGAACCGCCGCGAAGGTGACTCCCATCATCACAGGCAGCCGGACTCCGAACTTCCAGAAACCTGCGGACTGGATGATCGATACCAGACCGCAGGCAAAGAGGTCACAGCTTATCAGCAGCGCGATCTGATCCTTCGGCAACCCCAGGGCACCGCCAATGATCAGCGGCACGGCAATGGCGCCAGCATACATGATAAGAACGTGCTGAAGCCCGTAAAGAAACAGGTCGCCCGGCGGCGGAACCTTGTCGACAGGATGCGTGGACCGGTCTTCGCTCATTTCTTCCTCCCTGGTAGATTGGCAGTCAATGGCGTGAGTTCGGTGCAAGAATTGTATGTAAATAGTGCTGCTATTGTCGACAGTTTTCTGTCTCGCACTGGCCCGTCGTTTAGGGAGACCTTTGCTTGAATTTCGGTGCTGTCAGTGGGCTCCGTCGCAGACTTTTCCAGTTGACGGGGGTTATTGATGAGCCACGGGCTTCTTCCCCGAGATCCGCCTGAGGCACCTCACTTTCGACTGACAATCCCCTAAGACGGCTCGGTTTCGTGCCCGCGACCCCAACTCCTGCCCGGGCTCTGTTGCCATGTGCCAGGACTGCCCGCGCCACTCCGGGCCCTTTGGGGTTTCCGGGATACTTCGTCACCCGTGCGGACGTCTATCGACAGGCTTCTGCCGGGTCTTGTCGCAGGGATGGTCCCTGGTTCTTTCGCAAAGTATGTCGGCCGCGATCTTAGGAGATCCTGGCGGACGGATGAAACCTACATTCGAGCGAAGGGTGTGTGGATGTTCGACTACCAAACAGTCGAAAAGCTCGGCAGTCCGATCCCGATCGAGATCGACCTGATCAAATGGCTCAATAGCATGGTCGAGCAAAACCAGCTTGCACAGTTCGTGTCGCTCGCCGGCTGACCGGAAGAGATCATAGTCTTCTCCCGCTCAGGCACTGCTTCGCAATACCAGCTCCCCAGGAAAAGCGCGGCTTTCAGTCGCGGAATTTCCCAGGATCATCTCGATCACCGCATCGATCATCTTGGCGTAAGGCTGGCTGATCGTTGTGACGTCATAGGCCCGGGTTCCGGACAGCGGAATGTTGTCGAACCCGACGACCGCCAAATCTTGCGGGACGCGAAGGCCACGCTCGAAGCGGGCCACGTCAAGCGCTGCGATGGCGAGGATATCGTTCTCGCACAGGACCACGTCCGCTGGATGTTGCCGGAACTCGCCTTCGAGATAAGTGCGGAACACCTTTGTTGCCGCGCCGAGTTCGTAGAGCGGCGAGGCAATTTCGCGCAGCTTCGGGAGACCCTTGGCGACCCAGAATTCCTGATAGTAGCGGCGACGACCCAACGCAGTCGCGGCCGACTTCGGGCCGCCGAAGAAGACCGGGCGCCGATACCCCCGGGCATGGAGATGCTCGCTCATCGCGGTCACGGCAGAACGGCCCTCGGTGTAAAGGCTTGGCAGGCTGGAAGACGTGGACTCTCGCGCCAGCACATAGATGGGCGATCCCTGTGTCATATCCAGTTCGGTCACGACCGATTTCGGATCGAAGGACACACCGAAGGAAATGATCGCGTCCAGCCGACGCTGCCTTGCACTGGCGATGGCTCGAAGGTGGCTGAGATGGTCGTTGATGTTCAAGACGACAGAGAGCAGTCCCGCATCCTGAAGCTTGCCGGCCAGGCACCCAAGCGCGGGCAACATGAACGGGTTGGAAAAATCGTCGATCAGAATCGCGACTTGTTGCGTCTGATTGGTCCGCAGTGACCGTGCGAGGAGGTTTGGCTGATAGTTCAACTCATCAGCGGCGGCCAGAACCTTGCGCCGGGTCTCGTCGGTGATCCGGCCATTCGGATCGAAGGCCCGAATCACGGTCCATTTGGAGACGCCGACGCGCTCGGCCACGTCGGCGGCGGTTACGTTGACCCGAGCCATCGGTTCCCTTCCGGATTCAAGTAACTTGACACGTTCGGTTCTACTCATCCCGCGCAGCTTGACACAATCCAAAAGCCAATGCTATCGGTAGCAAGCGCTGTGCTACCGATAGCACAGTAAGGCTTGGCGGGAACCACCGCGCCAGGGAAGGAGACGCATGTCGCTGAGATCGCCGATGTCTCGCAAACTGCGACTTGGACTCGTCGGGGGTGGCCGCGGCGGCTACATCGGCGCAGTCCATCGCACTGCCGCCACGCTCGACGGCCATTGGGAGGTCGTGGCCGGTGCGCTTTCTCGCAATATCGACGTGTGCCGGGCCTCGGCGGCGGATTGGGGTATTCCCTCTGAACGCGCCTACCCTGACTTCCGGGCGATGATCGCCGCAGAACCCGCGAGGCCGGACGCGATCGATGCAGTCGCAATCTGCACGACGAACGAAACCCATTTCGAGATCGCTGCGGCCTGTCTGAATGCCGGGTTCCATGTCATGTGCGAGAAACCCCTGACCCTTGATCCTACGGAAGCCTGGGCCCTTGTCGATCTGGCCAGGACGCACAATGCCGTCTTCGCCGTCGGCCACTGCTACAGTGGCTATCCGATGATCCGGCAGGCCCGCGCCATGATCGCCCGGGGCGAGCTGGGCAAGATCCGCAGCGTGGTGACGGAATATGCCTCGCAATACGGCGTTGAACAGAATTACACCATGCCCTGGCTGGATGATCCGGAACGCTCGGGGCCGTCCGGTGTCGTCGCGGGAACCGGAACGCATGCGCTGCACCTGACCGAGTTCGTGACGGGCTTGCGGGTGGTCGAACTGTCGGCGGACCTCACTGCCCTGGTGCCGGGCCATGTGCTGGAAGATCATGCCACGATGCATCTGCGGTTTGACGGCGGCGCGAGGGGCATGCTGTGGAACACCTCGGTCGCGCTGGGTAACGAAAACGGCCTTTCCATCCGGGTCTACGGGGAAACTGGCGGCCTGCATTGGCGGCAGGAGAATCCGACGGTTCTGGAACATTTCCCACTGAAGAGTGCCCGCCGCACCCTGACCTGCGGCGGCTTTGATACCGATGCCGCCAGCGGCGACTGGACCCGCCTGCCTTATGGCCACCCGGAAGGGTATCAAGAGGCCTACGCCAATCTCTATGTCGAATTCGGACAGGCGATCTTGAACGGCACACGCAGCGGCCATTTGTTTCCGACGGTCGAAGATGGTGCCCGGGGTGTGGACTTCGTCCATGCGGCCCTGAAATCGAGCGGCCAAAACGCCGCCTTTGTCCCGATGCCCGCCGCGGCCAAGAAATAACGGAGAACGGAAGATGATCGGAGTAGCCATGATTGGCGCCGGGCGGATGGCCCGGGTTCATGCCAAAGCGATCCGCAACACGCGGGCGCGGATCGCGTCGGTTTATGACGTTCTGCCAGAGAACTCCGCCAGCCTTGCTGAAGAACTTGGGGCGAAGTTCTGCCGCACCGCCGAAGAGGCGATGTCGGCGCCCGGCGTCGACGCGGTGATCATTGCCTCGTCTGCGGCCAGTCATGTCGAGCATATCAAGCTGGCGGTGTCGCTTGGCAAGCGTGTGATGTGCGAGAAGCCGCTGGCGCAGTCCTATGTCGGCGCGCTGGAAATCCATGCCCATCTTGGGGCCGAAGCCAAGCGGGTCTTCATGGCCTTCAACCGTCGCTTCGACCCCGGCCATCGACGCATGTGGGAAAGGATCCGGGCCGGCGAGATCGGCAACGTCACGCAGCTTGTGATGCACAGCCGCGATCCGGGCCTGCCGCCCCGGGACTATATCGAGAAATCCGGCGGCCAGTTCCGCGACATGATGGTCCACAACTTCGACATGGCACGCTGGCTCTTGGGCGAAGAGCCTGTGTCGGTCTATGCCACCGGCTCCTGCGTGCATGAAGCCTGGGTGGCCGAAGCGGGGGACGTCGATCACAGCGCGTCCATCCTGATGACGGCCTCAGGCAAGATTGCGGTTCTGGCGGAATCCCGTGTCTGCAGTTTCGGCTTTGACCAGCGGATCGAAGCCCATGGATCGAAGGGGATGCTCCTTTCGGAAAATCCGACCCAGACGCCTCTGAAGTTCTATGGCCTTGGCGGCACCGATGCCCACTATGCCAGCAGCGACCGGCTAAAGCTCTTCTTCCTGGAGCGCTACGGCGAAAGCTATGCCCAAGAGATCGAGGCCTTTGTCGACGTCGTGGTCGACGATGCCGACGCGCCCGTCAACGTCCATGACGGCCTGCGGTCCGCCTACATCTCGGAAGCTGCCACACGTTCCTTCCACACCGGCCAGCCGGTGGCGCTGAACGAACGCTCTGTCTTTGAAGATCCAATCCCAAAGCAGAAGTCAGCCTGAGGGCTGAAGCCACGATGGGCCAAGTCTGGAGGAGACATGGCCCCCCGTAACGACCAAACGACCAAAACCCCAGCGGAGGAATGAATGAAGAAGTCCCAAATCCTGTCCAGCGCTTGTCTGATGGTGGCCCTGGCTGCCCCGGCTTTCGCCCAAGATCCGGTCACGGTTGCTTTCGCCGGCGCCAAGCTGACGGACCCCTTCATGGTCGCCCTGACCGGCATGATCACCGAACAGGCCAAGTCGCAGAACGCGAACCTCCTTGCGCCCACCAACGCCAATGGGGATGCGGCCCAGCAATTCAATGACATCCAGACCTTGCTGACCAAGTCCCCCGGCGCGATGATCATAGCCCCGGTTGACGGTGAAGCTATCGTTCCCGCGATCAAGGCCGCCAACGAAGCGGGTGTACCGGTCATCGTCGTGGACGCTGCCCCCACGGGCGGTGACATCGCCATGGTCATTCGCGCCGACAACTACGGCATGGGGGTTTCGGCCTGCAACGAGATGGGAAAACGTCTCGGCGGCAAGGGCACGGTGCTGGATCTTCAGGGGGCGCTGACCTCGACCAATGCGCGCGACCGGACCAACGGCTTCGGTGAATGCATGGCGCAGAAGTTCCCCGATATCGAGGTGCTGCAACGCCCGACGGACTGGGACATGGCCAAGGCAACCGATGCTCTGCAAATCGTTGTCTCGACCGGTGAACTGGACGGCGTCTACATTGCCAGCGACTACTTCCTGCCGGGCGTTGCAAAAGTCCTGCAGGATGCAAATCGCTGGGTTCCGGTGGGTACCGAAGGCCATGTCACGCTGATCGGCATCGACGGCAACCCTGACGCGCTGAAGGCCATTCGGGACGGCTTCCAGGATGCGACGGTCTCGCAGCCGGTTGACCTCTACGCGCAGTATTCGATCCATTACTCGCTGACCTCTGCGGCCAAGACCGACGTTGCCGAAGGTGAGACCGACCACGGGTCCATCATCTCCAGGAACGAGTTCGGCAGCTTGTCGGACGCGCTTCCTGCGCCCCTGGTCACCAAGGACAACGTCGATGACCCGAACCTCTGGGGCAATCACTGATCTCTGCCTCGCCTGACCGGGTGGCCGAAAGCGGCCACCCAAACGGCTCCACATTCTGGAAAGGTCCACAGATGACCACAATCGTGACAACCGGGCGCGAACGCGGAGTGACGGACTTTCGGGACATGGTCCTGCTGCCCGTCATCGCCATCGTCTTCGTCCTCGCCTCATTGTTCGTGCCCTATTTCTTCAGCGCCAACAACATCATCAACAACATCCTCGGCAATTCCGCCGTGCTGGGCATTCTGGTCATCGCGCAGGCAATCATTCTGATCGGGGGATACTTCGATCTGTCGATGCAGTCGGTGGTGGCACTTGCCCCCATGATTGCGGCCTGGCTGATTTCGCCGATAGGTAGCGGGCTTGGCCTTGCCCTGGGGGACGTCGGAGCAATCCTGATCGTCTTTGCCGTCGGGGGGATCATCGGGACGGCCAATGGCTTCTTCGTGGCGATCCTCAAGCTCAATCCGTTCATCGTGACGCTGGCGCAACTGATCCTGCTGCAGGGCTTTGTCCTTGGCATCTCTTCCGGCATGACCATCTCGAACCTGCCCTCCAGCATGACCTTCCTGGGCGATCACCGGCTGCTCGGCGCGAAACTCTATGTCTGGCTTCTGATCGGAGCCTTCGTGTTCGCCGCCTGGTTCATGGGCAAGACCGCAACCGGCCGCCATATCTATGCCCTGGGCGGAAACGCCGCCGCCGCGCGCGCCAATGGCATCAACACCTCTCGCCTTACCTTTGGCCTCTATATCTTCGGCGGCTTGATGGCGGCGCTTGCAGGCCTTGTCCTGTCGTCCCGCATTGCCTCTGTCACTGCGACGCAAGGCAACAACATCATCTTCACCGTCTTCGCCGCAGCCGTGATCGGCGGGATCAGTCTGGACGGCGGCAAAGGATCGATCCTTGGTGCGGCAAGCGGCGTGATCTTGCTGGCGATGGTTCAGAACATCCTGGTGCTGTCCAACATCCCCTCCTTCTGGATCGACGCGACCTACGGCGCCATCATCCTTGGGGCATTGCTCTTCGGGTCACGCGAATTGCGGACCATTCTCCGGCTTCCTTCGGTAAAGGGCTGACCATGGCGCATTCCAACACACGAGGGCCGGCAAGCGTTCTGTCCTTGAAAGGCATCGAGAAAAGCTTTGGTCCCATCCAGGCACTGCAAGGCGTGGATCTGACCGTTGCCGCCGGGGAAGCCGTGGGCTTGATGGGTGACAACGGCGCCGGAAAGTCCACGCTCATGAAAGTCATTTCGGGCAATCTGATCCCGACGGCCGGCGAGTTCCGCGTTGACGGACGTCAGGTCCACTTCGCCCAACCCGTCGATGCGCGCAATGCCGGGATCGAGATCGTTCACCAGAACCTTGCCCTTTGCGACAATCTTTCGGCGGCGGCAAATGTCTTCCTGGGCCGCGAATTGAAGAGGCGTCTGGGGCCGTTTGCCTGGCTCGACAAGGCGGCAATGGTAAAGAAATCCGCCGAGCTTTTCGCAGAGCTGAAGTCGGAAACGCGCCCCTGGGATCTGGTCAAGGACATGTCCGGCGGTCAGCGTCAGGCCGTGGCCATTGCGCGGACACGTCTTGCCGACCCGAAGGTCGTGCTGATGGACGAACCGACCGCGGCAATCTCGGTGCGCCAGATCGCGGAGGTTCTGGCCTTGATCAAGCATCTGAAAGCAACGGGGCATGCTGTCATCCTCGTCTCGCATCGGATGCCAGATGTCTTTGGCGTCTGCGACCGCGTCGTAGTTCTGCGGCGCGGCAAGAAGGTGGCCGACAAGACGCTCGACCAATCAAGCCCGGAGGAAGTGACGGGGCTGATCACGGGCGCGATCGAAACCGCCTAGTTCAAAGACAGGCTCGATCGAAGAGTTGGCAGCTCAATCCGCTCTCCTTCCGCGGCCGCGCGCATGAGAATGAAAGCGGATCGAGCGTCGACCGACCGGACCCGTCTCCTCCGGGTCCGGACAAGAATTTTGGTATCCGCCGTTCTGCGTGTTCAGCAACGGACTCGGGCGCAATCAAGGCGATATTCTCGCGGTTCGCTACACGAACCATTGTGGGTCGTTTTCCCTTCTGTTCAACGTCGCGGTCCGGGACGGACCCCCGGCCGGCCCGATCGCAATACGCTCGCGCTACACAAAAAGGGGCTTGCCTGCGCGGCATTGACGGCTGAAACCGGGGATGCCGTCAGCCACTCAACGACAGACGCCAACGACAAGACCGGGGCTGGCAAAAGCGCAGATGGCAACGCCCGGTCGAAAGGTGGAATTCGCAATGACCTCACGCACCGCAGGTGCCGAGAAGTTTCGCAACCTGTCCAGAATTGCCAAGCTTATCCAGGACAGTCACGATCTGGATGAGGTGCTTCGCAAGCTGACGGAAGGGGTTTGCCTGAATTCCATATGGGATTTCAGCACCATTCAGGTCCTCGATCTTGCCAGCGGACGGACCATTCCAATCATCAGATACAATCCGTTCATCGCCGATCTGCGCACCTTGCCGCAGTATTGGGAGGCCGCCGGCAGCCCGATCATGTCCGTAGTGCAGACTGGCCGTCCTGTGGTGATCCGCGATGCGTCCGACCAGGACGACTATCAAGCCTTCCGCGAGGATGCGCGGCAGCGCGGGTATCACAGCGTGGTGATCATCCCGCTCAAATTTCCCGATCGGCACGGCCGCGCACAGACCTTCTCGGTACTGTCGCATCGGATTGTCGAGGTGGATGACGCAGAGATGAGTTATCTGCAATGTCTGGCCGACCTGGCCGATATCGCCGTGCGCCGGATGCTGAAACTGGCGGAAGAAACCGAGGCGGCCGATGCCGTAAGGCAAGTCCTGCACAATCTGAACGCCGCGCTGGCCAACTCGTTGAATGCAGGGATGACGGAGGAGCTTTTCTCGACCATCGGCAAACTGATTCCGACGGCATGGTTTGCGCTGGACCTGACGACCGGCGGCATTCTTTGCGACGAGGCTGCACAGGATCCGGAGCTGCAAAGCCTTGTCCGGCGTGAGGCCTTCGCGCTGATGCGGCTGGCCCGGCAAGCCCGCGGCCGCAATGACGACACGGATGTCACCCTGGACAATGAGGGCACTGCCGTCCGTCTGCGGGTCAGGGGACTTGCGATCGACGGCGAGATCGTTGGCGGGCTGTTTCTCGTGTCGCCGAACCAGGTCGAGCCGCAGGACTGGCGCTCGGTCGAGGCGGCGCACATGGCACTGTCCACCTTTATCCTGCGCAATCATACACGATTTCGCAGCCGCACCATGGTCGAGCGACGCGCGTTGCAACAGCTGTTCTTCCGCTCCAGCGGCCCCCGTGAGATTGCGGCAGAGTTTCGGTTCCTGGGGATCGATCTCATGGTGCCGCGGCGCATCCTGGTCTTGCAGACCACGGACGAGGAATTTCCTGCGGACCTTCACAGCTACATCTTGCGCAAGGCGGAGGGCGCGTTCGGTGCAGCGCTCTCATTGCTGGACGGCAACCGGTTGTCTCTGCTTCTGAACGATGGGCCCGCGCTGTCCGATCCGAAGGTGAGAATGGCCTTTCTGCGATCGATCCAGCCGACTTGGAACAGGGCCTTCACCCTGACCCTGAGCGAGCGGGTAAGCCAGGCCGAAAGCTATCCCGATGTCTGGGCCTATTGCTGCAGGGTGCTGGATGTGGCCGCCGCGATGAAGGCAGAGGGTTGGATCACCGGCAAGAAGATCGGCTATTTCCCGCAGCTCATGGCCAGCGTGCCGCAGTCGGTCGCCGATTCCCTCTTGGAGCGGACCATCCTGCCACTTCTGGAGGATGGGTCTGACAAGGGCCGGGCATCGCTGGAAACTCTTGGCACCTACCTGTCGACCGGTCGCCGGTTGCAGGAGACCGCCGACCAGCTGGGCATTCATGTGTCGACCTTGCGATACCGTTTGCAACGCATCACCGAACGTTTCGGTCTGGATCTGACAGACAGCGAAACCTGTTTCGAACTTGACCTCGCGATGCGACTCTATGCGCTGAAATCTTCCTATCAAACGTAGTAAGCTTTCCAATTTTTCTGCGCAAAACCATCGGAAGCAGCAGGTTTCCTTGGGCCGCTAAGCTTCGTTCATGATGAATGACATTGCGGATGGTGCCGTGCGCGCTACTCAGAACGGCCCTGCGCCGCAGGATCAGGGCGACCTTGCCGCGAACCGGAAAAAGGTTCTGCGTCAGGCCTTTGGCAGCTTTGCCACGGGCATCACAGTCGTGACTGCCTGCGACAGGCACGGCAATCCGGTCGGGTTCACGGCCAATTCCTTTGCCTCGGTTTCGCTGGACCCGCCCCTGCTTCTGGTGTGCCCCAGCCTGACGTCTTCGAACATCGAGACGTTCCGCAATGCGGCCAGCTTTGCCGTTAATGTTCTGGGTGCGCACCAGGAGGAGATCTCGCGCAGGTTTGCCGCTCCGGTGGACGACAGGTTTGCCGGGTTGCACTGGACTAAAGGTCCGCAGGGCCAGCCGCTGCTGGACGACTGTGCCGGTTGGTTCGCCTGTTCGCGCCATCAGGTGATCGACGCCGGGGATCATCTGGTTCTGGTCGGCAAGGTCGAGGATTGCGGCAACATGGCCCATCCGCCCTTGCTGTTTCATCGCGGCCAGTATCGCCAGATTGCCTCGGTCCCGGTCCAGCGCCAGCCCCTGGCGGGGGCGGCGACGACGATCCGCGTGGGGATACTGGCGCTGCAGAACGGCAAGGTGCTGCTTCAGCGTGCAGGAGCTGACAGCTGGGAAATCCCGCTTGGTCCGGCACGTCGTCTGTTCGGCGAGGCGCGCAACGCCTGCGAAACCGACCTGGCCGCGCGCGGACTGAGCGTCACGCTTACACATCCCTATTCGATCTATGACGACGGCGAACAGTGTGAAAGCAGGTTTCTCTTTCTGGCAGACCTGCCACCGGACGCGGATCTGCCCGCCGGCATGGCTCTGTTCGACCCCGGCAACCTGCCACTGCACCAGGTTCGCAACATCGGCATGCGCGATGTGCTGCGCCGTCTGGCACAGGAACGCCAGCGCGGCCGCTTTGGCGTTTTCGTCGGCAATCCCGCTGCACCGGGCCGCATCTCCCACATTACCGGAAGCTCGGAAAGCTGGCCGGACTTTTTCTTGCCGGAAGGACAACCAACATGACCAGATTCACCGTCGGCGGGCTTGTTGGCCAGCGTCTTCCCATCTTCATCAATGGCACGTTCCGTGACTCTGCGGGAACGCATTTCGCCGGTTTCGACCCCGCGACGGGCGAAGAGTGGTGCCAGGTCGCCGACAGCACGGCTGCCGAGGTCGATGAGGCGGTAGCCGCAGCGCGGGCGGCAATGCAGAACCCGGCCTGGCGTGACCTGTCGCAGTCGGACCGAGGACTACTGCTTTACCGGCTGGCGGACCTGGTGGCCGCAAACGTGGAAAACCTGGCCCGGCTGGAGACCAAGGACAACGGCAAGATCCTGCGCGAGATGCGGGCCCTGACCCAGGCGGTATCGGTGGGCCTGCGCTACTTTGCCGGGATGGCCGACAAGATCGAAGGCACGACGATCCCGGTCAACAAGCCCGACATGCTGAACTTTACCGTGCGCGAGCCGGTGGGTGTGATCGGCGCCATCGTCCCGTGGAACTCGCCGTTGTTGCTGTTGAACCGTTGCATGGCGCCGGCCCTGGCAATGGGCAATGCGCTGGTGGTCAAGCCATCGGAACATGCTTCGGCGGCGATCCTGGCACTGGCCGAACTGGTGACTGAGGCCGGGTTTCCGGCGGGTGTGTTCAATGTCGTGACCGGCCGTGGCGCAAGCGTGGGGGATGCGATCGTGCGTCATCCCGGCGTCAACAAGATCGACTTCACCGGCGGCACCTCGACCGGCCGGCTGATTGCCAGCGCGGCTGGAAATGCGCTCAAGCCCGCGATGCTGGAACTGGGTGGCAAGTCCCCGCATATCGTTTGCGAGGATGCCGATCTTGACCGGGCGGTCAACGGCGTGATCTCGGGCATCTTTGCTGCGGGCGGGCAGACCTGCGTGGCCGGGTCACGCTGCTTTGTTCACGAAAGCATCTATGACGAGGTGATCGACCGTCTGGTCGCACGCACCGCCGAGGTCCGTATCGGCGCTCCGGACGCCGAGGACACGCAGCTTGGCCCCCTGGCTCTCTGGTCGCAGGTGGAAAAGGTTCAGGGCTTCATCGAAGGCGCGCGCTCCGAAGGTGCCCGGCTGGTGGCTGGCGGCGGACGGCCCGGCGGCCTTGGCAACGGCTGGTATGTCGAACCGACTGTGTTCGCCGATGTCCGCAATGACATGCGGCTTGCCCGCGAAGAGATCTTCGGCCCCGTTCTGGGCGTGCTGAAATTCCGTGACGATGACGAGATGATCCGGCTGGCCAACGACACGGCCTATGGGCTGGCCTCGGGTATCTGGACCAATGACATCAACCGGGCGCTGCGCTTCATGCGCCGGATCGAGGCCGGGATGGTCTGGATCAACACCTACCGCAGTCCGTCGGTCATGTCGCCCTCGGGCGGGTTCAAGGAATCCGGATACGGCAAGCACAACGGCTTTGCCGCGGTCGAAGAGTTCAGCCGCATCAAGACCGTGGTCATCGACTACTCGGGCAAGTCGCAGGACGCTTTCGTCATGCGCGTCGCAAAATAGGCAGAGGAACCTTAAAGATGAAGTTTTCCATTGGCATCAATTATGGCCGTTTCAACGACGCGACCAGCATGGACGATGTGTCGCGCGATGCGCTGGAACTGGTCAAGATTGCCGATCAGGGTGGCTTTGACATCGTCTGGACGGCCGAGCATCACACGATCGAGGTGACGGCTTCGCCCAACCCGTTCCAGATCCTCGCCTTCTGGGCGTCTCAGACAAAGAACATCCGGCTTGGAACGGGCGTCGTCTCTGCCCCCTACTGGAATCCGATCCGGCTGGCTGGAGAGGCGGGATTGTGTGACGTGATTTCCGGCGGACGGCTGGAACTTGGGTTCGGGCGCGGCTCCTACCAGTACGAGTTTGACCGGATGGGTGGGGGAATGCCGCAGCAGGAAGGCGGCCGCTACATGCGCGAACTGATCCCTGCGGTCAGGGAGCTGTGGAAGGGAGATTACGAACACAACGGCGAGATCTGGAAGTTTCCGGCCACCACCGCCGCGCCGAAACCGATGCAGAAGCCCGTGCCGATGTGGATCGCAGCGCGCGACCAGAACACCTTCGAGTTTGCGATCCAGAACGGCTGCTCGATCATGTCCACCGCGCTGCGCCGCCCGTTTTCCGAAGTCGTGGCCCTGGAAGCGCGGTTCCGTGATGCGGTGAAGGCATATCATGCGGGGGGCGGGAAGGATCAGCCCGAGCACCTGACCCTTCGGCTGGGCTGTGTCTGGGAGGACAAGGCCACCCGCGACATCGCCGTCAAGTCGATGATCGAATACGGGCGCGGTTTCGAGAATCTGTTCAAGAACATTGCCACGGTGCGCAACGGCTTCCCCGATCTGGTCGATTTCGACGTGCTTGCGAACCGGGACGAATTCCTGCCGGACTCACTGATCGAGAACACGATGTCCGGTACACCTGACGAGGTGATCGCCAAGCTGGAGCGCTACCACGCCGCCGGCATACGCCATTTCATGCTGGGCACGACTTTCGGCTTGCCCAAGGAAATCTCACGGCGCTCGGTCGAGCTGTTCTGCGACCGCGTCATACCGCATTTCAAGGCAAAGGCCTCTGCCGAAGCCCGGGTGTCAGCCTGATGCCAGAGTTTCGCAGAGATGGTGCGACCCTGCACTACAGGGACGAGGGAGACGGCCGTCCGGTCGTCTTTGTCCATGGGGTCGGGTCCACGCTCGCGGGATGGGACCCGGTACTGCCGTATCTTCCGGCCGGACGACACATCCGCATCGATCTGCGCGGGCATGGCAAGTCCGAGCGCGCGCCGGGCCCGTACAGTCTTGAGATGCTGGCCGGGGATGTCGTCGGGCTGTTCGATCATCTGGGGCTGGACCGGGCGGCGCTGTTCGGCTTTTCGCTGGGCGGGCTGGTTGCCCAGCATGTGGCGATCCATCACCCTGACCGCCTGTCGGGCCTGGCGCTGATTTCCACGGTCGCCGGTCGGGACGCAGGGGAACGGCAGCGGGTCGAAGAGCGCCTGGCCATCCTGGAACGGGACGGCCCGCTGACCCATCTCGCCAATGCGACCGAACGCTGGTTCACGCCGGAATTTCTGAAGCAGAACCCCGACGTCGTCGCCGCGCGACGCGCCATTGCAATGCTGAACGATCCGGCCTGCTACATGGCTGCCTACCGGGTGCTGGCCCGGTCTGACCTGGCCGCAGACCTGCACCGGATTGCCACGCCGACACTGGTGATGACGGGGGAAGATGACGTCGGCTCGACCGCGCGCATGGCCCGGCTGATGCACGACGAAATCAAGGGATCGCGGCTCGTGATCCTCCCGCGGCTCAGGCATTCGATCCTGCTCGAAGCCCCCGACACGGTTGCCCGCCATCTGGGCGAACTCTTGCAAGACATCAAATGAGGACGAGGATGAAACCCGAAATACGCAAATATGTTGCCCATATCGAGGATACGCTGATCGAAGGCGGCAGGGCCGCAGAGCATCCGGTCCGGATAGCCGCCATCGCGGCGGTGCTGAAGAACCCCTGGGCGGGGCGGGGCTTCGTCGAGGACCTGCGCCCCGAGATCCATGCCCTTGCCCCGGTCCTGGGCAAAGAGATGGTGGCCCGCCTGATGCCAATGGTAGGAGGCGGCCGCAATGTCGAGGCATTCGGAAAATGCGCCATCGTCGGCACCAATGGAGAAATCGAGCACGGCTCGGCGCTGATCCACACGCTCCGGTTTGGCAATTTCCTCCGCGATGCCGTGAATAGCACCGAGTTCATCTCTTTCACCAACAAGCGTGGCGGACCGGGAAACTCGATCACTTTTCCGCTGAAACACATCACCCAGCCTGGGGCGAGATCGCATTTCCTGACAACGGAATTCGCGATCATGGATGCCCCGGCCGCCGATGAAATCGTCATCGCAATCGGAGTCGCGACAGGAGGGCGCCCGCATGCGCGGATTGGCGATCGCTTCATTGATATGGAGGACATGGCCAGAGAGGCGTCAGAGGCATCCTGAACAACTCGGCAGGAGATCAAGGCAACCAGATCTTCACCCGAGGCGAATTCTGCCCGGCTGATCCTCGCGAACGGCCACTCGTCCACCGGCAGGACCTGCATTTGCAGGAGCCTGACGCAATCCGCCAACACTGTGACTGCAACTTGAACAACTCACCCACCAAGAAACATCAGGAGAACAATGCAATGACCATCACGCGACGCACACTTCTTCAAACGAGTCTTGCTTCGGGGGTCGCGCTGGCGGTCCCGTCACTTTTGCGCGCGCAGGCCACGTCTGGATCGGAAGAGGTGATCTGGGCAAAGGGATTGCCGTCAATCTTTGACCCCTATACCACCACCGATTTCAATACGCTCGACTACGCTTTTGGCGTCTACGACATGCTGTTCGGGTTGGATTCCAATCTCGCCCCGCAACCGCAAATGCTTTCCAGCTGGACCGTTTCCGAAGACAATAATACCTACTCTTTCGTGCTTCGTGATGGTCTCATGTGGCATGACGGAACTCAAGTAACCTCTGCTGATTGCGTCGCGTCAATTCGTCGCTGGTTCCAGACGCCCAGCGGGCAGCTGGTGGGCGAGCGGGCAGTTGAAGTCGCTGCTCAGGATGACAAGACATTCACCATCGTGCTGGAGAAACCGCTTGGGGTGCTGATTGATCAGCTGGCGCAAGTCGTCACCTATCCGCTTTTCATCATGCGCGAGCAGGATGCCAATCGGCCGCCGAGTGAGGCAGTGACGACATTCATCGGATCCGGACCGTACAGGTTCAATGAAGCACTCTACTCTCCCGGAATCAGCGTCACGTTCGACAAATTTGAAGAGTATGTCCCGCGGGATGACGCCACCGATGGCCTGGCCGGCGCAAAGATCGCGAATGTCAAGCGCGTGATCTGGAACAATCTGCGTGAGCAGCAGATGGCAATGGCGGCATTGCAGGCTGGAGAGGTCGACCTGATTGTCCAGCCGTCGGCCGATCTTTTCCCGATGATCGAAGCCGATCCCAATCTGGTTCTCACGAACCTTTACAAATCGGGCTACGACTACTTTCTCCGCATGAATTGCCTTCAGAAGCCGTTCGACAATGTGAAGGCGCGGCAAGCCTTGCTGCATCTTGTCAACCAGGAAGCGTTCTTGCAGGTCATCAATCCGTCCCAACGGGGAAACCGCAGCGTGTCCTCGCTGTTCGGCACCGATACGGCCTATACCAATGACGAGAACACGGAATGGGTCAACAAGACCGGTGATATTGAACTGGCGAAGCAGCTTCTTGCGGAATCCGGCTATGCCGGTGAAAAGGTCGTGCTGCTTGACCCGACAAGCTGGATCGAAGCCCACAATGCGACGCTGTATCTGGGGTCGGAACTTCGCAAGATCGGCATGAATGTCGAGATCGTGTCGACCGACTGGCCCGGCCTTGTCGCCCGGCGTGCGAAGAAAGGCCCGACCGACCAGGACGGCTGGAGCATCTTCATCACCTCGGTCTCCGACTTTTCCCTCAGCAGCCCCATCTCTTCGTCCTACACCACCATGAACGGCGAAGACGGCTGGTTCGGCTGGCCCACGTCCGAGGAATACCAGGCACTTCGGTCGAAATGGCCTGATGTCATCGAGGCGGAAGAGCGTCAGGAGATCGCGCGCGAGATGCAGCGGATCTGGTGGGACTATGTCGGCTGGGTCTATCTGGGGCAGGTTCCCACACTGACGGCATACCGCAAGGAACTGACCGGGGTTCTTGGTCATCCGGCGGGCGGGTTCGTCATGTGGAACATGCAGAAGGCCGTATGATGGCGTCCTACATCCTCCGCAGGATGGTTTCGGCCATCGCCGTCATGGCGATGGTCGGGATTTTCATCTTCCTCTTGATGCGGCTCGTCCCCGGTGATCCGGCCGTGATCATGGCCGGCCCCCTGGCCAGCGAGCAGGCGATCGCCGACATCCGCGAGCAGCTGGGCCTGAACGAGCCATTGCCGGTTCAGTTCGGCCAGTGGGTTTCGGAAATGCTGCGCGGTGACTTCGGGACGTCGATCCTGGCCGCGCGCCCGGTGACCGACCTGCTTGCGCAGCGGCTGGAGGCAACGCTTTCGCTGTCACTCCTGACCCTGGCGTTTTCGGTGACGGTCGGCGTGACCTTCGGCCTTCTGGCAGCCTGGAGGTCTGGCGGTCTGGTTGACCGGCTGCTTCTGATCTTCTCGGCCTTCGGCTATTCGGTTCCGGTCTTCGTCATCGGCTACCTTCTGGTCTACGTCCTGGCGATCAGCGCCGGCGTGCTGCCGGTGCAGGGCTATACTCCGATTGCGCAGGGGGTGGGCCGCTGGTTCACGCATCTGATCCTGCCGACCCTGACGCTGAGCGTGCCCTACATTGCCTTCATCGCCAGGATTGCGCGGGCCAGCATGCTTGATGTGCTGACCGAAGACTACATGCGTACCGCCGCCGCGAAAGGCGCTTCGTCCTATGCCATGGTCTTTCACCATGCCCTCAGAAATGCAGGCGTGCCGATCATCACGGTGATCGGGATCAGTTTCGCCTATCTGATCAGCGGGGTGGTCCTGACCGAAACGGTGTTCAACATCCCCGGCGTCGGGCGCCTTGTGGTCGATGCGATCACGAACCGCGACTACCCCGTCATCCAGAGCGTGCTGATCCTCACCTCGGGTCTCTATGTCCTCATCAATCTTGCGGTCGATCTTGCCTATACGCTGATCGATCCCCGCATCCGGTACTGATATGACGCGATCATCCACACCAGCCTTCGCGGCAGAGCGGACACGCCGCTCGGAACTTGCCCGAGCCTTAAGACGTCATCCGTTGGTTGCGGTCGGCGGCCTTCTCTTGTTGCTCGTGGTCGTCATGGCGCTCGGCGCTCCCTTTTTCGCAGGAGACCCGGACAGCATGGACCCGTTCAACCGGCTGAAGCCCCCGTCGGCTGAGCATTGGTTCGGAACTGACGAATTCGGCCGCGACCTCTTTGCCCGCACCATCTATGGGGCTCGGGTCTCGCTGACGGTCGGACTGTTCGCCGCGTTGATGGCGATCGGTGCGGGGCTGGTGATCGGCGTCGTGGCCGGCTACCTGCGCGCCTTCGACAACGTCATCATGCGGTTGATGGACGCGCTGATGTCGATCCCGACCATCCTTCTGGCCATTGCCCTTATCACTTTATCAGGCCAGGGAACCGGGATCCTGATCGTCGCCGTGGCGCTGCCGCAGATACCCAGCGTGACCCGGCTTGTCCGCTCGGTGGTTCTCAGCGTGCGCGAACGACCCTATGTCGAGGCTGCGATCTGTGGCGGTGCGCGGCTGCCAAAGATCCTTTGGCGTCATGTTCTTCCAAGCACGATCCCGCCCTTGATGGTTCACAGCGCCATGGTCTGCGCGGATGCCATCATGATCGAGGCGGGGCTCAGTTTCCTGGGTTCCGGAGTGCCGCCGGAAATTCCCAGCTGGGGCAACATGATCTCAAGCTCGCGGCTCTTTCTGGCCACGGCTCCGATGACGATCTTCGCTCCGGGTATTTTCCTCGCGGTGACAGTGTTGTCGATCAACCTGCTCGGCGACGGCCTGCGCGACCTCTTTGATCCGCGCGCAAAGAGGAGACGCTGAAATGCTCAAGCAAGATATCAGGGTGGACGGATCCGCCGACACCAAAGCGCTTCTGGATGTGCGGAACCTGGAAACCCACTTCTTCGGTGAGGATAGCGTGACGCGTGCCCTTGGCGGGGTCAGCTTTCGCGTCAACAAGGGCGAAACCCTGGGCGTCGTGGGCGAATCCGGCTGCGGCAAAAGCGTGACCGCGCTTTCCATCCTGCGGCTTCTGCCGAAGCTGACGGCAAGAACGGTCGGCGGCGAAGTGCTTTTCCATGGCCGCAATCTTCTGGATCTCTCCGAAGGCGAGATGCGGGATATCCGCGGCGGCAAGATCGCAATGATCTTTCAGGACCCGATGACCAGCCTCAATCCAGTCTACACGGTCGGGCGCCAGATTGCCGAGGCCGTGCGGATACATACCGGAGCCTCCAAGGCCGAAGCCATGGCCAAGGCACGGGAGATGCTGGAACTGGTACGCATCGCCGATCCCGACCGGCGGGTTAGAAACTACCCGCATGAAATGTCAGGCGGCATGCGTCAGCGCGCAATGATTGCCATGGCGCTTGCCTGCTCACCGGAGCTTCTGATCGCTGACGAGCCGACTACCGCACTTGACGTGACCATTCAGGCGCAGATTCTCCGGCTGATCGTCGACCTGAAGGCCCGTACCGGAACCGCCGTGATGTTCATCACGCATGACCTTGGCGTTGTCGCCGAAACCTGCGACCGCGTCGTCGTGATGTACGCCGGTCGCATCGTCGAGGAAGCCGGCGTGGTCGATCTCTTCGCGCGGCCTTCGCATCCCTATACCAAGGCGCTGATGGGCTCGGTGCCCGACCGGAGGCGCGGCAAGGTACGGCGGCTGACCGAGATCCCCGGCATCGTGCCCAGCCTGCGCGAACCGCTGGTGGGTTGCAGCTTCGCGGCCCGCTGCCCCATCGCAAGCGACATCTGCCGCCAGAAGACCCCGGTACTGGAACCGATCGGCGCCGACCATGCCGTTGCCTGCTGGCACGCCACAGAGGGAGCGCGCGCATGAAAGGTCCGCTGTTGAAAGTCGAGAACCTGGTGAAGCACTATCCGCTGGGGAAAGGCATGTTCAAGAAGAACGCCAAGGTGGTAAGAGCGGTGCAGGATGTGTCGTTCACCGTCGAAGCCGGCGAGACCCTGTGCATCGTCGGCGAATCCGGTTGTGGCAAGTCGACGGTCGCGCGGCTTCTGATGCGCCTCACCGAGCCGACGGAAGGTCGGGTGCTGCTTGAAGGCACCGATATCGCAAGCCTGAACACCCATGCCCTGCGGGACGGACGGCGCCGCATGCAGTTGGTGTTTCAGGACCCAAGTTCCTCGCTGAATCCGCGTCTTACCGCCGGCCAGATCATCACCGAGCCCGTCGAGAACTTCGAACGGATGACCCGCGCGAAGCGCGAGGCCCTGGCGTCGGACCTGCTGCGGAAGGTCGGGTTGGCGCAAGAGATCATGCACCGGCTACCTTCCGAGCTTTCCGGCGGCCAGCGCCAGCGGCTTGGCATAGCGCGGGCGCTTTCGCTCAATCCTGCGATCATCATCGCAGATGAGGCGGTCTCGGCGCTTGATGTCTCGGTGCAGGCGCAGATCCTCAACCTGCTTATGGACCTGCAGGAAGAGACCGGAATCGCCTTCGTCTTCATCTCGCACGATCTTGGGGTGGTCGAGCATATCGGCCACCGTGTCGCCGTCATGTACCTTGGCCGCATCGTCGAACTGGCAAAAAGCGACGTGCTTTTCGCCAAGCCGCTTCATCCCTATACCGAAGCCCTGATCGCGGCCGCACCGTTGCCCGACCCGCGCGAGGTCCGCCGTGAGGTTCCCGTCGAAGGCGAGGTTCCAAGCCCGGTCAATCCACCCGCCGGCTGCGCGTTCCACCCCCGCTGCCCGCTGGCCGAAGCGCGCTGTCGCGTCGAGGTGCCTGCCCTGACCACCTTGCCGGACGGCCGGGCGGTGGCCTGCCATGTAAGGGCATCCTCAGGCGAAGCGATGCAGCCCCTCATCGACGCTTCGCAATCGGGTGGAAATCGACAAGCCGATCTTCAACCTTCACGATGATCCCGATGTTGACAATGTCGCCATGTGCTATGCCGACATTGCGCCGTATGGGCTTCCGATCCCTTCTTGCCGCCAGGAGCATGTTTCGTGCCGACACACCCACTCATTGATCCGCTCAGCCATGAGATTGCGGCCTGGCGACGCAAGTTGCACTCCATTCCGGAACTCTCGCTCAGGGAACACCAGACCTCAGCTTTCGTCGCCGACTTGTGCCAGGGTTTCGGCCTTGAGATCACAAGGATCGGCAGCACCGGCATCGTCGCGACGCTTGCCGGCAACCTGGGCCCCGGCAGAAACATCGGTATTCGGGCAGAGCTTGACGCCCTGCCCATGACCGAGAGGCGTCGGCTGCCCTACATGTCGCTGCATGACGGCGCGATGCACGCCTGCGGGCACGACGGACACATGGCGATGGTGCTGGGTGCCGCCAAGGCTCTTTCGTCCAGTCGCGATTTCGCCGGGAACATCCATTTTATCTTCCAGCCTGCGGAAGAGGCCGAAAACGGCGCGGCAAAGATGATTGCAGACGGGTTGTTCGACCAATGCCCCTGCGACGAGATCTATGCGCTGCACAATTCGACGCATCCCCTTGGGACGGTGCTGGTGCACAGGGGTGTCGTTGCTGCATCATCCGATGTGCTTCGCATCCGGATCACCGGAAAGGGCGGCCACGGGGCCTCTCCGCACGAATGCAGGAACCCGCTCTCGGCCGCCGCACAGATCCATCTCGCTCTCGAACGGCTGCCGATGCGCGTCTCGGATTGTCGCGTGCCGGTCGTGGTGTCCGTGGGTGCCATAAATGGCGGGACGGCAGGAAACATCATACCCGAGACTGCCACCATGCTGGGGACCGTGCGGACACTGGATCGCGATGTCCGGGTGGCGGTGGAAACCGAAATCCGCAAGCTGGTCCAGGCGATTGCATTGGCCGAGTCGGTGGACATCGACCTGGACTACGAAAACTCCTATCCGGTCACGCAGAATTCGCCAGAGATCGCCGACCATGTCATTGCGGCGGCGGTGAGCATCTTCGGAAAGGACACGGTGATCGTCGACCCGGAACCAGAGCTTTGGTCGGATGATTTCGGAATAATGTCGAACCTGCGCCCCGGATGCTATTTTCAACTGGGTCAACTGGACGAGAACCACGGAGCCTATTGCCACCATCCGGACTACGATTTCAACGACCGCTTGCTGGCGCAAGGTGCCAGTCTCTGGGTTCGTCTCGCAGAACAGCGCATGCAATGGTCTTGCCGGGAGAACTTGGAGCTTGGCGGAATGAGGGCTGGCTAAGATCAGGCGGTTCTGTCGCAAATTTCGGAGTTGATCAGAAAAGGTCTCTGATCTTCCTCTGTCAGGTTGCAAGTGCCGCGAATTGGGCGAACGGGCAGAGTCCGGGCCTGAACTGGTCCATGCGGATCATGTTGGCCACTTCGATCTCTTCGAGTGTAGCAGCCGCTTGCGCGAAGGACCTGAAGTCGAGCATCGGTCGGACCCGCTTCTTGATCTTGCGGGCTAGGTGTTTGAACCCACGGTTTGATGGCGCGATCCTTTCGCTGGGATCGAAGGAAGCCCTATGGGACAAGTTCGTCAAGGCAGCGCCACGATCGAGCCAGCGCGGCGCCACCGGTTCGAGCCCACTGGCGAGGGCACGCCGTCAGAGCAGCAATACAGCGATCGCAAGCTTTGCTCGCGCAGCTGAGCCGGGAGCCTGCTGTCAACCCCAAGACCGTCTCGAAGTGGCGCAAGCGCGCTACGGTCGAAGATATGGACAGAACCGCTCTCGACGGTTCTGACCGAGGAAGATGAAGCGATGGTTGTGGAATTCCGGCACCACACACTGCCGCCGCTGGATGACTGCCTCGATGCGCTGCAGCCCTTGATCCCGCATCCGACGCGGTCAGCGCTGCACCGATGTCTGCACCGGCACTATACCTCTCGCCTGCCGGATGTCGAAGGCGATGGGCCGAAGCGCCAGAAGTTCAAGCACTACCCCATTGAGTTCTTCCACATCGACATTGCAGAGGTGCAGACCGCCGAAGTATGAGGAGGGTCAGAAAACAGTCCGGTGGACTGTTTTCCCGACGATTGGCTATTTCTCTTTTTGGGAAGCGACCGGACTTCCAAGTTCGCCGTCGCGGCGGAGACGGTGCCCAATCCCACGACTGCCGAACGCGAGCTGGCACCTGGTGGGGGTCGCGGGTCTGGTTGACCACCGGAACCAGCTCCGCCGGCCGGGCCTTGCCGTGGATGAGGCCTTTGATAGCATGGGTGAAACGCCTGCCCCGCCGGTGTTCCCCGAGCCGTGGCGTGTGCAGATCGAGGCCGGCTGAAGCTGCTCGACCGACCAGACCTGAGCGGGTCGGCCCATCTGAGTGGGCCCGCCCGACAATCTCCATGGAGGCGCGAGAACCGATGGCGCAGGTGGCCTACAAGATCGACATCGCCGTGATCGGCGGCGGACAGGCGGGCCTGTCCTCGGCCTATCATCTCGGCCAGTTCGGCCTTGCGCCCGGCCGGGGCTTTCTTGTGCTGGACAAGTCGCCGCAGCCCGGCGGGGCCTGGCAGTTCCGCTGGCCCACGCTGACGATGCGGACCATCAACCGCTTGCACGACCTGCCCGGCATGGAATTTGCCGAAGTGCTGGACCCCGGCGAGACCGAGGTGCGGGCGGCCGAGGCGGTTCCGGCCTACTTCAAGGCCTACGAGGAGCGCTTCAACCTGCCCGTCTACCGACCGGTCACCGTCCGCGTCGTCTGCGGGCGCGGGGACCGGATCCGGATCGAGACCGACCGCGAGACCTTTTCCGCGCGTGGCATCATCAACGCGACCGGCACATGGGATGCGCCGCAGATCCCCTATTATCCGGGGCGCGAGGCCTTCAAAGGGCGCGCATGACTACCGGGTGCCAGAGGACTTCACCGGCCAGCGCGTTGCCATCGTCGGGGCCGGGATTTCGGCGCTTCAGATCCTCGACGCGGTCTCACAGGTCGCCGGGACGCTGTGGGTGACGCGCCGCCCGCCCGAGCTCCGGGACGGCGATTTCACCCCCGAGGATGGCCGGGCCGCCGTCGCCCTGGTCGAGGACCGGGTGCGGCGCGGGTTGGTTCCGGGGTCAGTCGTCTCGGTCACCGGCATTCCGCTGACGCCTGCGATCCGGGCGATGGAGGCGCGTGGCGTCCTTGATCGCAAGCCGATGTTCGACGAGATCACCGAAACCGGCCTGCGTTGGGCCGACGGACGCGAGGAGCCGGTCGACGCGATCATCTGGGCCACCGGCTTTCGCAGCGCGCTTGATCATCTCGCGCCGCTCGGACTGCGCGAGGAAAACGGCGGCATCGTCATGACCGGCCGCCTGGCGACGCAGGTCGCGAAGGACCCGCGCGTGCACCTGGTCGGCTACGGGCCCTCGGCCTCGACCATCGGCGCGAACCGGGCCGGGCGCAGCGCGGCGCTGGAACTTGCCCACCATCTGGGCTTGCAACCCGCCGCGGGGGCAGCTAGCGGCTGAGGAAGCCAAGCCAGAAAAGGATCGCCGGACATGACGAGAATACTCGGCCTCTCGGGCAGCCTCAGGGCAACGTCCCTCAACGCGGGTCTCTTGCGGGCGGCGGCCGAGGTCGTGCCGGAGGGTGTGACGATCGAGATCGGCTCGATCCGGGACGTTCCCCTTTATGACGGCGACCTGGAGACGGCCGAGGGTATCCCGGCCGCCGTCCAGCGGCTTCAGGCGCAGCTCAAGGTGGCGGACGGGCTGCTGCTGGTCACGCCCGAGTACAACAACAGCATCCCGGGCGTTTTCAAGAACACCATCGACTGGATGTCGCGCGGGGGCGGAATGCAGCTTTTTGCCGGCAAGCCGGTGGCGGTGATCGGAGCCTCGCCCGGCGGGTTTGGCACGCTGCTGTCGCAGAATGCCTGGCTTGGCGTGTTGCGTTTTCTGAAGGCGCGGCAGTGGCTGGAGGGCCGGTTGATCGTCCCGCAGGCCGGAAATCACTTTGACGCCGAGGGAAACCTGACTGACGACAAGATCCGCGCCACGCTGCGCGAGTTTGTCGCCGGTTTCGCGGAAAGCATCCGGGCCGGGTGACCTAGCCCCGCCTGTGCGGTTCCGACCAGTCGATCACCGGGTTGATCGGGATGATCCGGTGCGGATTGATCGAGTTGTGGCTGTAATGGTAGTGCCGCACGATATGGTCGAACCTGGTTGTCCCGGCCACTCCCGGCCTCTGATACAGCTCGCGCGTCCATCCCCACAGGTTGGGATATTCGCGCAACCATTTGCGATTGCACTTGAAATGGGTGTGGTAGACCAGATCGAAGCGGAGCAGCGTGGTGAAGAGCCGCCAGTCCGCCTCGGTCAGCCGATCGCCGGTCAGGTAGCGGTTCCGGCTCAGCAAATCCTCAAGCCAGTCGAGCGAGTCAAAAAGCGGCCCCACGGCCTCATCATAGGCCGTCTGGGTGGTCGCGAACCCGGCCTTGTAGACGCCGTTGTTCACGCTGTCGTAAATGCGCGTGTTCAGGGCGTCGATCTTGGGGCGCAGATCCTCGGGGTAGTAGTCGTCTGTGTTGCCGGTCAGCCCGTTGAAGGCCGAATTGAACATCCGGATGATCTCGGCGCTTTCGTTGCTGACGATGGTGCCGCGCTTCTTGTCCCAAAGCACGGGCACTGTGACGCGGCCTGAGGCTGCGGGGTCGGCGCGCAGGTAGATGTCGCGCAGGAAAGGTGCGCCGAACAGTGCGTCGCCGGTCGCGCCGGGGAAGCCGGTCTCGAAAGTCCAGCCGTCGGACAGCATGTCCGGATGCACGGCCGAGACATCTATATGCGGCGTCAGGCCCTTGATCTCCCGGAAGATCAGGGTGCGCTGCGCCCAAGGGCAGGCGAAGGACACATAAAGATGGTAGCGACCGCTCTCGGTCGCGAAACCACCCTCGCCCGTCGGTCCCGGCGCGCCGTCTGGCGTTACCCAGTTGCGCCAAGAGGTCGTCGAGCGCTCGAAACGTCCGCCCGTTCCTTTCGTGTCGTACCAGACGTCTTTCCAGACGCCGTCCACCAGCTGTCCCATCAGTCCACGCTTCCCGGCTTGACGGTGAAGAGATCGGCCCATTCCGGATGGCGGGCATATTGCTTGCGGATGAAGGGGCAGACGGGCTTGATCTTGAAACCTTCGCGCCTAGCGTCTTCAAGCATGTAGTCGAGGAGCGCATTCGCGACGTGACGCCCGGCCATGGATTCCGGAACTCCGGTATGATTGGCGCTGATCACCCCGTCGCGGGGCCGCGTATAGGTGATCTCGCCTTCGCCCTCGATACCCTCGATCCGGGCGACATAGCGACCTGCCTTGGGACCGTCTTCCTTGGTGATGATGATATCGGACATGTGCATATTCCTCAGAATTCGCGGTTCAGGATGGATCGGTCGACCGACAGCGGCCCGGCTCCCCAGGCGGCCAGGAACAGCGCCGCGACCGTCCAGAGCGCGGACAGGCCCTCGGCCTTGAACTGCACCTGATGCAGGAACACCGCGCCGCCGTCACTGGCGAGGTTGCGCAGCCCGTCCTCGGTGAACAGCGTCTGCCCCGCGGCCTGCGCGGCGGCGATACCCTCGGGCGTCAGCGCCAGGTCGCCATAGGGAAACGCCCAGTGGAACCAGAAGGTGACCGCCAGCATCACGCCATTGGCCAGCGCCATCGGGCGGGTCAGGAAACCGGCTAGGATCATCACACCGCCGACAAACTGCAGGACCGCAAGAACCAGCGACCAGAACCAGCCGGGATACATGCCGAGACTCTCGGTGAACCCGGCCATGGCGAAGGGTGCCTGAATCTTGGGCCAGCCCTCGATGATCAGCATCGCGCCGACAAGGACACGCAAGCCAAGATGGCTGAGGGGTGCGGCCACCCGGTCATAGAAGGGGCCCATGAAAGGAAGGATCAGCGGTGTCTTCTGCTGGTGTGACGAGGTCATGATCTGTACTCCCATCCGGTTCGTTTTCGGTGCAACGGGCGAAACATCCAGAATCCGAAGATGTTGGCGTGTCGGGACAGTGCCTACTGCATGGCTTTGATATGAGGCGGTCTTCGGTCCAGACCAGTGCCCAGACCGAACATACTCTGTTCATTAGAGCCGACCACGCCCC
This sequence comes from Rhodobacterales bacterium, assembly GCA_017303485.1. Taxonomy (GTDB): domain Bacteria; phylum Pseudomonadota; class Alphaproteobacteria; order Rhodobacterales; family Rhodobacteraceae; genus Tabrizicola. The sequence continues at coordinate 59,900 of JAFLCY010000001.1, read as the reverse complement.
GCCTTGTACAATCCGCTTCGGGTGCTTTCATAAAGGTCGAGGCGGACGCAGGACCGTTCCGGAACAGGATGCAGACCAAGCGCACAGCGGTTTCCGCAGCCTGTGCCTGGGGCAACCACCGGTCTGGATGCGGCGGACGCGGCCCGAGAGCCAAGGAAGCATGACATGGACGACACATGGAAGCTCGGCACCCGCAAGGGATTGCCGAAAGACCAGCTGTTCCTGACCGACAAGCACCCGCGCGGCACCTGGAAGAGCCAGCCCGCGCTGGCCGGCATCGGTGAGATATGGCTGGGCAACCACGACTATTTCCGCGCGATCTCGAAACGGATCGGGGCGCAGCTCCTGCGCCTTCGCGAAGAGGCCGAGACGAGCTATGACAGCGGCCCGGCGCTGCGACGCCATATCAGCAGCCTGCTCGGCGGTCTGGACGGGCATCACCGGGTCGAGGACCATCATTATTTTCCGATGTTCCAGCGCGCCGAACCACGGCTGGTCAGGGGGTTCGAGATCCTCGACGCGGATCATCACATGATCCATGACGCCATCGACGAACTGGCGGCGGCAACGCAGGACACCTTGCGCCGCCTTGGCCAGACCGAAGGCGTGATGACCGGCGACCAACGCCGTGCTGTCGACGATCTGGCCGCCAGCGTCGACCGCGTCGCGCCGATCCTGCGCCAGCATCTGGCCGACGAGGAGGATATCGTCATCCCGCTCATCCTCGAGCGGGCGCGACAGGACCCTGAATTCGGCTGACCGGCATCGAAGGGCCTGCGTTCCAACGATCACCATCGCGCCAGTCTCGGGTCCTCTGGCCGGTACGCCCGCAGTCATGGCACGCCAACCTCTCAGACCGGAAAGTAGGCTATCAAGCCGGGGCAGCAGGACCAGCAGGCCGGTGCGGAGGTTGCCATCGTTCCATACCCTGAGGGTGATGGTGGGGAGGTAACGGGGTCTTTTGGCCATGCCCCGCTTCCACACGGCCTTCAGACTGCTCCGATGCCGAATGGCGGGGTTGCGACACGGAATATGCGCGCTGCAAGTCCTGATATCTGTCAGTGATGGTGATCCTGTCCGGCATGGTGCTCATGGCCGGAATGCCCTGTGTGATGCGCATGGACAACGGCATGCCCCCGCCCTCTCGCGATCAACCAGCGGTTCACAGGAAAGGCTGCTATGGCCGCCAGGATCAGCGCGATGAGCAGACTGCCCCAGAAAAGGCCTGATGCCAGTCCGGCCGCCATTGCGCCTGGGATTGCCAGCATCACCAAGTTGTCCACGATTTCCATCACCGTGATGGAAACGGTATCGGCGGCCAGTGCCAGTCGGGTCGCCTTGGCAAATGCCATGCCGGATCGCAGCAGCGGGCGCATCGTCAACGCATAGCCAAACAGGAATGCAAGGATGACTGCCAGAACGATCGTCGCCAGATTCGACCAACCAAGCGCCGTGCCGATCACCATACCAAGGACCTCGCCGATACCACAGCCGGTCAAGCAATGGATCGTTGCCGACAGGGCCAGTCGGTTGAGCCGATGAACATGTTCGCTGTCTGAGCCGTCGTTCATGCGAAGCCTCCAAATGCAATGTCAGAATATTGTTCCTCAGCGAGTTTGGCTTCGCCGCATGTGAATATCCAGAGGCCGAGGGTTCGCGTTTTGGGAGCGCTATGTTTTTGGGTTCACTCCCTGGCGGGTTCTGTCGCGGACCTTTCTGCTTGACTGGGCTTGTAGCTGGCATTGACGATCAACTGAGCCGGCAACCTGGATGGGAGGGCTGGCTGTGATCTCGTTCAAAGACGCTCAGTTTCCGAAGGACGTGATCCTCTTCGCGGTGTTTTTCTACGTACGCTACGCGGTGCCGACCTTGAGGCCGGAGTTCCGCAAGAACCCGCACAGGGACATTTCCAGCGCGATGAAGCCCTGTTGCACTGCCTTGCGCGCGTTCAAAACCGCGCGGACCTCTTGTGCCGATACTGACTTGCAGTGAACCGGCCGGAACCACCCCAGATGAAGCAGGCGCGCGATCCCTTCGGCATCCCTGCGATCGGTCTTGATCGGCATGGCCTTCAGCGCCCCCTTCATCTGCCGGGTTTTTATCAGCACGACGTCAGATCCATACTCGGTCAGCCTGCGGTGCAGCCATTGCTACAGGGGGCCGGCTCGCTGGCCGCCTGCGCCTCCTGCACGATCTTTCCAGGCTCGCTGATCACGCAAATCGCGGTCTTCTCCAGCGACACATGCAGCCCGACAAACAGCTTCATCCCGCAGTCCTCCATGTGGATTCGATACGGGAATGGCGCCAACTTGCCCTCGATCCTGCAATGGTAACGGGCAGCGCGCGACGCAGGCTCCGCTACGGCATCCCGTTCCTGCGTTGAAGTCAGACCATGACGGTTGCCGCGCCTGCGACGGCGGAGCGGAAGACCCTGGGCCATTCGAGGCCGAACCGCTGGATCGCAAGGCCTCGCAACACCTCCGCGGCGATAGAGCTTTTTGCCAGAGTGCTTGCGGTCAACGGCCTGCCCCGCACAAGGTCAAAAAATTTCACCCGACTCGCGGAACCGATGTTCACGACCCTGCGTTGAGCGTCCGGATCGTCAATCGTCGCCCGCCCGGGCGCGACCTTCACAGGAGAAATCCCATGTCTGGCTGGGCTGCCGCCTTTCTGGTCATCGGCATCGTGGCCTTGTTGGCGGGCTTCTCTGCCGGGGTTGCCCCGGTTCTTTTCGCAAGTTTCATGATCCCTTTCCTCTTTTCGCTGCCAAGCGGCGAAATGAGGCGCTGACCTCCGTCCCCAAGGAAGCGGTCTTTCCCTGCCGCACTTCCTGACTGGGCTGCAACTTCGGTTGCAGCCCATTTTTCTTGGCACGCCAATCCGGCAATGCCCGACCGTTCCCAGCCAGACGCTGCAACAGACGCACTCAATTCAGCCGGTCATGGCTGTTTCGGTGTTCATAGGGCTCGTCCTCGAACCCGGATCCGCGGTGGATCACCGTCACATTCGGCATCCGCCTTGCCAGAACGTTGACGATCAGCCCGCGCACGGGCGGCAACAACAGAAGAAGCCCCAGCGTATCGGTGAAGAAGCCCGGCAGGATCAGCAGCACCGCCGCCATGGCCATCAGCGCCCGGTTCGCGAGTGGCGAGAGCGGATCATGCAGCCCTTCCTGCAATCCACGGCGCAGGGTTTCCCGCCCGCCAAGCGCCAGGCCGCGCAACAGAAGCACGCCCAGAACCCCGGTCAGGATCACCCAGGCCAGCGTCAGCCAAAGCCCCAGCTTTGCGCCCAGCGTGACGAACAGGCCGATTTCCACCAGCGGCAAGGCCAGAATTCCCAATACGATCCACATCGCCGTACTCCGTGCGCTGGTTTCGGTCCTATGGTAGACTTCGCTGCTACCCCACCCTACATAAGGGCAAGCCGTGCCAATTCAAACGGAACCACCAGTGTCCAGAGGTCAACAATGAACGGGTCCCTGATCCAGCTCCTCGTCCTTGCCGGGATCGCGATCTTCCTGATCCTCAAGCTGCGGTCAGTCCTTGGCACCCGCGACGGCTTTGAGAAGCCGCCGATTCCACTGGACGATGTGCGCCCCCGCGTCCGCCGCGACTTCGAGGTGATCGACGGCGGCCCGGATCGCGACATCACCGACCATGTCGCCGAAGGGTCCGATGCCGCCCGCGCCCTGGCCGAGATGAAGAAGGCCGAGCCCAGCTTTGCCGTCGGCCCCTTCCTTGAGGGCGCCCGCGGGGCCTACGAGATGATCCTGATGGCTTTCGAGAAGGGCGAGCTTGACCGCATCCGCCCCTTCCTCTCCGACGAAGTCGAGGCCAGCTTTGCCGAAGCGATCGCCCAGCGCGAGCGGGACGGCCTGACGGTCGAAGCCAGCTTCCTCGGCATTAAGGAACTGGCCTTGCAGGACGCCACCTTTGCCCGCGACAGCCGGTTCGGTGAAATCGCCGTCCGTTTCGTCGCCGACCAGACCTATGTCGTGCGCAACAAGGCGGGCGAAGTGGTCGAAGGCTCCCCGCGCGAGGTGAAGAAGACCCGCGACACCTGGACCTTCGCGCGCCAGATGGGGTCCGATGACCCCAACTGGCAGCTTGTGGCCACCGGCGACTGACCCTTTGGGATGCGTCCGGCGCTTCGCATCCTTGCAACCGTGGCGGCCGTGATGGCCGCCGCACCCCTTCCCGCCGAAGTCCTTGATTTCGAAGCCCTCGACGGTTGGCGCGACGACAACCACGTCGAGGCGCTGGCCTCGTTCCTGAAGACCTGCGACCTGATCGACCAGCCCGACTGGCAGCCGATCTGCGCCATGGCCGCCGATGTGCCACAGGACGACGCCTCGGCCCGGAGCTTTTTTGAGCTGTTCTTCAAGCCGGTTGTCGTGGGCACCCCGCCCGCGCTGTTCACCGGCTATTTCGAGCCGGAACTGGATGGATCGCCCACCCGCACCGGGCGCTTCAAATATCCGATCTACCGCCGTCCGCCCGAACTGACCGAGGGCATGGTCTATCACACCCGCTCGGCCATCGAGGGTGGGGCCATTGCGGGCCGGGGTCTCGAACTCGCCTGGCTTGACGACCCGGTCGATGTCTATTTCCTGCAGGTTCAGGGCTCTGGCCGCATCCGCATGACCGACGGTTCAGTGGTCCGCGTGGGCTATGCCGGCAAGAACGGCCATGCTTACCGCTCAGTCGGGCAAGAGATGGTCCGTCGTGGCACACATACGCTGGATCAGGTCTCCGCCCCGGAAATCGCCAGCTATGTCCGCTCGAACCCGGGCGCGGGTCGCGATCTTCTCGATACCAACCCCTCATATGTCTTTTTCCGCAAGATCGGCACGCTGAACCCCGAAGACGGCCCCATCGGCGCCATGGGACGGTCGATCACCACGCTCCGCTCCATTGCCATCGACCCCAAGTTCACCCCGCTCGGTGCCCCGGTCTGGATCGAGAAGGACGGCAGGCGCCCGATCCGCAGCCTGATGGTGGCGCAGGACACCGGGGGCGCGATCAAGGGGATGCAGCGCGCCGACATCTTCTATGGCACCGGCGGCGCGGCGGGCGAGGCTGCGGGCGTAGTCAAGGACGGCGGTCGCATGGTCCTACTTCTTCCCATCGACCGTGCCTTCGCGATGCTGGAAGGCGGCTGACCTAAATGCCCCGCCGCCGTCATCTCTCGCCCGAGGAGGCCGACCTCTGGCGCACGGTCGCCCGTACCGCGCGACCGCTTCACGGCCATCCCGTTCCCCTGCCTGATCCTGTCCTGCCTCCTGATCCGCCCCCGCTGGCCCCCGCCAGGCCGCGCCTGTCGCCCTTTCTGCTGGGAGAGAAGCACCACAAACCGGAACGGCGCGATCTCGCCCCCAGCCTGCCCGAGCTAGTCGGTCAGGCGCCGCTGCGGATGGATGCCGGGACCCATTCCAGGATGACCCGCGGCAAGCTTGCGCCCGAGGCGCGGATCGACCTGCATGGCATGACGCTGGCCGAGGCGCACCCCGAACTGATCCGCTTCATCCTGAACGCCCAATCGCAGGGCCTGCGGCTTGTTCTTGTGATCACCGGAAAGGGCAAGCGCCGTGATGACACCGGCCCGATCCCGCAGCGCATGGGCGCGTTGCGCCATCAGGTGCCGCACTGGCTGCACCTGCCGCCGCTGGGCCCGGCCGTCCTGCAGATCAGCGAGGCGCACCTGAAACACGGTGGCGGCGGGGCCTATTACGTCTACCTGCGCCGCCGCTAGCCGACCCTGACCTTGCCGGGTCGCAGGCACGCTATACTGCGCCGAACCAGATCCGTTCCGCGTTGTGGCCAAGGATCAGCGCGCGATCCGCCGGGGTTTGCTCTTGCAGCAGGGCTTGGCTGGTCGCGACCCATTCCGGCAGTGAGGATTGCAGGGTGCAGACCGGGCTGTCCGACCCCCAGACCACGCGCCCGGGGCCGAAGGCTTCGATCAGATGGCGCGTGTAGGGTTGCAGGGTCTGCAAGGTCCAGTCCGGCGGTCCGTAGGCGCTGATGCCGGAAAGCTTGGCGTTCACGTTCGGTCGCTCTGCAAGGCGGCTGATCCATCCGGCCCAGTCGGCAAAGGATCCGGACGCGATATCGGGCACGCCGCAATGGTCCAGAACGAAGACCGTTTCGGGGCAGGCATCCACCAGCGCGACTGTCAGCGGAAGCTGGCGTTGCAGCATGCAGATGTCGAAAGGCAGCCCCGCCTGTCCAAGTCTGCGCAGGTTCCGGCGAAAGCGGTCATCCTGCGACACGGCGTCCGGTACGACATGCAGCACCCGCCGGATGCCACGCACGACGCGCCGGTCGACACGGTCAAGCCAGGCCTCGAACCCGTCGGATTCCGGGCGAGCCGAACTGATCGCCCCCCGCATCAGGCTTCCCGGCCGGGCCATCAGTTCGGCGATCCAGGCGGTTTCCGCGTCGATGTCGGTCTCTGCGACGTCCACCTCCATATGCAGGACCCCGGTGATCCCGACTCGGGCCGCCGTGGCCGTGTACGAGGCGAAGTCCCAGTCGCGATCCAGCGCGGGCAGGCCCGCCAGCCACGGATAGCTGAGCCGCGACCGGTCGATCAGGTGCAGGTGCGTGTCGAAGATCATGCGATTCTCTCCGTATTTCGCGTGTGACGCGTGCTTTCACATATAAACGCTGCTTGACGCAGTCTTTCAACTTCATTTATACATAAAACATCGTTCCGGATATGAAACTAATAGCGGTGCGAGGTGCGGTCACAGACCGTGCGGCAACAGCCAGGGAGGAAATGCAATGAAGACAATCGCGGCCAGCAGCGCGCTGGCACTTTGGGCGGGGCTTGGTTTTGCCTCGGCCGCGCTCGCGGATGGCGAGTTCGCGGGGGTCACCATCGACGCCAAGCTGATCGGCGGCCAGCAGTACGAGGCGCTTTACGCCCGCATCCCGGAATGGGAGGCGAAGACCGGCGCCAAGGTGAACATCGTCAGCCAGAAGAACCACTTCGAGCTGGACAAGGAATTCAAGGCCGACATCGCCTCGGGGTCGATCTCCTGGTGTGTCGGGTCCAACCACTCCTCCTTCGCACCGCAGTATCCGGCGCTTTACACCGACCTGACGCCGCTTCTGCCCGCCGAGACGGTGGCAGCCTTCGTCCCGGCCAACATCGCGGCGGCGACGCTGGATGGCAAACTGGTGATGCTGCCGCGCGCGCAGTTCGACGTCTCGGCCCTGTACTACCAGAAGTCGCTTTACGCCGACCCGGCGAAGGCCGAGGCGTTCAAGGCGAAATTCGGCTATGACCTCGCCGTGCCGGAAACCTGGGACCAGTTCCGCGATCAGGCGATGTTCTTTGCCGATCCGCCGAATTTCTACGGCACCCAGTATGCCGGCAAGGAAGAGGGTATCGCCGGGCGCTTCTACGAACTGGTCGTCGCCAATGGCGGCAAGCTGTTCAACGATGATTTCTCGCCCGCCTTCAACTCGGACGCCGGCAAGCAGTCGCTGCAGTGGTTCGTTGACCTCTACAAGGCCGGGGCCGTTCCGCCCGGAACCACGAACTATCTCTGGGATGACCTCGGCAACGGCTTCGCCTCGGGCACCATCGCGCTGAACCTGGACTGGCCGGGCTGGTCGGGTTTCTTCAATGATCCGAAATCTTCCAAGGCCGCTGGCAATGTCGGCGTCGCTCCGGCGCCGAAGGGCTCGGCTGGGGTGCGGACGGGCTGGTCCGGGTTCCACGGCTTCTCGGTCACGGAAGCCTGCGCCAACAAGGAGGCCGCCGCGTCGCTGGTCGACTTCCTGACCAACGAAGACAGCCAGAAGCTTGAATCCTCGGCCGGACCGCTGCCGACGCGGACGGCGGTGTGGGACTACGTCATCTCGCAGGCAGCCAACGACCCCTACAAGGCCGAAGTGCTGGCAGCATTCCAGGAAACGGCCAAGACCGCTTTCCCGGTGCCGAAAACCCCGTACTGGATCGAGGCGACGAACCTGATCTACCCGGAACTGCAGGCCGCAATTCTGGGCGACAAGACGGTTGACGAGGCGCTGCAGGCAGCATCGGACGCGGTTGACGGCCTGATGCGCGAAAACGGGGTCTACTGAGCCTCGCAGTCACGCCCCTGGAAGCGGCGCGTCCTTCTGCGCCGCTTCCCTCCATTGCCATGGACTGTCCAGAATGTACCGCTCGCGTCTTCCACCCTGGTTGGTGTTGCTGACACCGGCCTTCGTGATCCTCATGATCGTCGTCGCGGTTCCGCTGGTGCTGAGCCTGTACTCCAGCTTCACCGCGTTCCAGTTGACCCGCCCGGAAACGATCACCCGCTGGATCGGCACGTTCAACTATCAGAAGGCCCTGACCGACGCCAATTTCTGGGCCGCCTTCGGCCGGACCCTGCTGTTGGTGACGTTTGCGCTGAACCTGGAAATGCTTCTTGGTCTCGGGCTGGCGCTTCTGGTGTCGAAGGTGATGCGCGGCCAGCGGCTTTTGCGCACGCTGATGATGTTTCCGATGATGTTCTCGCCCATCCTCGTCGGGTTCCAGTTCAAGTTCATCTTCAACGACAACGTGGGTCTGGTGAACAACGCCCTGCAATCACTGGGGCTGGTCAATACAGCGATTCCCTGGCTGGTCGACGGGCAGCTTGCCTTCATTTCCATCCTGATCGCCGAGATCTGGACCTCGACCTCGGTCTTCGCGATTCTGATCCTTGCCGGGCTGTTCGCCATTCCCCAAGACCCGCTTGAGGCGGCGCGGGTGGACGGTTGCACGCCGGTGCAGAGCTTCCGCTACGTGACGCTGCCGTTCCTGATGCCCTTCATCTACATCGCGATGGCGATCCGGTCGCTGGACGTGGCGCGGGCCTATGACATCGTGCAGATCATGACCGCGGGCGGCCCCGCCCGGCGGACCGAGCTGCTGTGGACCCTGATCGGGCGGACCGGCTACGTCGATGCGCGCATGGGCTATGCCAATGCCATGGGCTACATCTCGATCCTTCTGGCCATCGCCTTCACCGTCTATTTCTTCCGCAAGCTGAACTCTGCGCGGACCTCGCTTGGGATGGGGGACTGAGCCATGGATACCGGCGCACAGCACCGTCTCCGCCGCCGCCTGTTGAGGGCCGGTCATCTGATCGGGCTTTTTCTCGCGATGAGCTTCATCTGCCTGCCCGGCTTCTGGGTGGTCCTGAACAGCTTCCGTCCCACGGTCGAGATCATGGCCAAGCCGCCGGTCTGGATTCCAAGCGGGCTGAACCTCGACAACTATCGCGCCATGTTCGGCGGGGCGGGTTCGGGCGGCGTGCCGGTGCTGACCTATTTCCGCAACTCGGTGATCATCTCGCTCACCTCCACCGCCATCGCGCTGCTGATCGGGATGGCGGGGGGCTATGCCTTCGCGCGCTACCGGTTCCGCGGCAAGGGTGCCATCTTCGTCGCGCTGATGGTCACCCGCGCGGTTCCGGGCGTGGCGCTGTCGCTGCCGCTGTTCATCCTGTTCGGCCGCATCGGGATCATCGACACGCATCTGGGCATGATCCTCGTCTATGTGGCACTGAACGTTCCCTTCACCATCTGGCTGATCGACGGCTTCTTCCGGCAGGTCCCGAAGGAACTGGCCGAGGCGGCCGAGATCGACGGCTGCACCCGCTGGCAGGCGTTCTGGAAGGTCGAATTCCCGGTGGCGCGGGCGGGGATCGCCAGTGCCGGCATCTTCGCCTTCCTGACCTCGTGGAACGAATATGCGCTGGCCAGCCAGCTGACGCGGTCGCTCAACTCGAAGACCATGCCCGTCGGGCTGATGGACTTCACCTCGCAGTTCACCCTCAACTGGGGCGGCATGTGTGCGCTGGCGGTGCTGATGATCATCCCGGCACTGCTGCTCACCTTCCTTGTGCAGAAACACCTCATCGCCGGCCTCACCTTCGGCGGCGTGAAAGGATAAGTCATGGCTGAAGTGGTCCTGCGGGACGTTGTAAAAAAATATGGCTCCGTGTCTGTGGTCCATGCGATCAGCCTCGACATCGCGCATGGCGAGTTCGTGGTGCTGGTCGGACCCTCGGGCTGCGGCAAGTCCACCACGCTGCGGATGATCGCCGGGCTGGAGCCGATCTCGGGCGGCGAGGTGCGGATCGGCGACCGCGTGGTGAACGACCTGCCGCCACGCGACCGCAACATCAGCATGGTGTTCCAGAACTACGCACTTTATCCGCACATGTCCGTGCGGGAAAACCTGGGCTTCTCGCTGCACATCGCCAAGCGCCCGAAGGCGGACATCGAAAAGGCGGTGGCGCAGGCCGCGGAAATCCTGTCGCTGACCCCGCTTCTGGACCGCAAGCCGGGGCAGCTGTCGGGCGGCCAGCGCCAGCGCGTCGCCATGGGCCGCGCCATTGTCCGGCATCCCGACGTGTTCCTGTTCGACGAGCCGCTGTCGAACCTCGACGCCAAGCTGCGCACCCAGATGCGGGTCGAGATCAAGCGCCTGCACCAGAAGGTCGGCACCACCATCATCTACGTCACCCACGACCAGGTCGAGGCGATGACGCTGGCCGACCGCATCGTCATCATGCGTGACGGGCATATCGTGCAGATCGGCTCCCCGCTGGAAGTGTTCGAGCGTCCGGTGAACGCCTTCGTCGCGACCTTCATCGGTTCGCCGCCGATGAACCTGCTGCCCGGCACGATCGCAGGCGGCGCGGTGCGGCTGGCTGACGGGTCCACCATCCCCCTGCCGCCCGGGCTTTCGGCCCGTGACGGCCAGGCTGTGCAGCTTGGCGTGCGGGCCGACAACATCATGCCCGACGGTCACGCCCTGCCGCCCACGGCACATATGGCCCATGTCGACATGCCCGTCACCCTGACCGAGCCCCTGGGAACCGAAACGCTGCTGTTCGGCACCCTCGCCGGGACCGAGGTGCAGGCCAAGATGCTGAATCCGCGCCCCGTGCGCACGGGGGAAGTCCTGCGTTTCGGGATCGCGCTGGACAAGTGCCATCTTTTCGACGCCGAAACCGGCGCGAGCCTGAGGGTCTGACATGCCACGCATCGAACGGGCTGAAGCCTTCCTCGTCGATCTGGTGCCGAAGGTGAAACGCACCGACGCGATCCAGAGCTTCAAGAGCCAGGAGACCATCTTCGTCACCCTCACCGATGCCGAAAGCGCCTCGGGTCGGGGTTACAGCTATACCATCGGCGACGGCGGGCCTTCGGTGCTGGCCCTTTTGCAGCACACGCTGTTGCCCGCGCTGATGGGCCGCGAGGCTGAGATGATCGAATCCATCTGGCGCGATCTTCTGTTCACCAGCCACGCCACGGCAGTCGGCCCGATCATGTCGCTGGCGCTTGCCGCCATCGACACCGCGCTCTGGGACCTGCGCGGCAAGCGTGCAAACCTGCCGCTGCATGTGCTGGCGGGGGGCGCGAAGTCGCGGGTGCCGATGTATTCGACCGAAGGCGGCTGGCTGCACCTGGAACCTTCGGCCTTGGTCCATGATGCTCTGGCCATGCGGGCGGGCGGTTTCCTGGGATCGAAGATCAAGATCGGCAAGCCCACCGTTGCAGCGGATGCCGCGCGGCTGGAGGCGGTGCGGACCGCCCTTGGCCCGGACTACGAGATCATGACCGACGCCAACCAGTCGATGACGCAGCCCGAAGCCGCGCGCCGTCTGCCGCTTCTTGAATCGCTGAACATTGGCTGGTTCGAGGAACCTTTGCCCGCCGACGACATCGCCGGCCACGCCCGGCTTGCCCGCCAGTCGCGGGTGCCCATCGCGGTGGGCGAAAGCCTCTATTCCCCCGGCCAGTTCGCCGACTACATCGCGGCAGATGCCTGCGGGATAGTGCAGGCCGACGTGGCGCGGGTTGGCGGGATCACGCCCTGGCTCAAGGTCGCCCACATGGCCGAGGCGCACAACCTGTCGATCTGCCCGCATTTCCTGATGGAGCTTCACGTCAGCCTGGTCTGCGCAGTTCCGAATGCGCCCTGGCTGGAGTACATTCCGCAACTGGACGAGATCGCGGCGCCCATGGCCCGTGAGGGTGGCTTCGCCCTGGCCCCCACCGCGCCGGGCCTCGGGATCGACTGGGACAAGGATGCCCTGAAGGCCCGGATGTCGGAAGGCAGCCAGTTTGAAGTGAGGCCCGCATGAAGCGCTATGGTTCCGTCATCGGCGTGTCGGAGGAAGGCAAGGCCGAATACCGCAAGCTTCACGCCGCTGTCTGGCCCGGCGTGCTGGCAAAGATCGCCGACTGCAACATCCGGAATTATTCGATCTTTCTGAAAGAGCCGGAGAACCTGCTGTTCGCCTATTTCGAATACCACGGCACCGACTTCGATGCCGACATGGCCCGCATGGCCGCGGACCCCGAAACGCAGCGCTGGTGGGCGATCAACATGCCGCTGCAACGCCCTATGGAAACCCGGAAAGAGGGCGAATGGTGGGCCGACATGGCGGAAATCTTCCATGTCGACTGACCTGCGCCAGACCGTTTCCCTGCCCCGGACCTCGCTTCCCGTCGTGATCTTCGGGGCCGGGTCCATCGTCACCGACGCCCATCTGCCCGCCTATGCCCGGCTGGGGTTCACGGTCGCGGGCATCTATGATCCCGACCTCGCGAAGGCGGAAGCCGTGGCCGCAAAGGCGGGCACCCGGGCCTTTGCCAGCGTCGCGGAGGCCACCGCCCTCGGGCTTGGCGCGGTCTACGATCTGGCCACCCCGCCTGCGGCGCATCCGGCCCTGCTGGAGGCCCTGCCCGACGGTGCCGTGGCCATCATGCAGAAACCGATGGGGTCGGACCTGACCGAGGCCGACCGCATCATCCGCATCTGCCGGGCCAAGGGCCTCAAGGCCGCCGTCAACTTCCAGCTCCGTTTCGCACCTGCGCTGCTGGCGCTGAAGGATGCCACCGACAGGGGCCTGCTGGGGCAGGTGGTCGATATCGACGGGTTGCTGGCCGTGGACACACCCTGGCATCTCTGGGCCTTCCTGGCCGATCTGCCGCGGGTGGAGATCCTCCTGCACTCCATCCACTATCTCGATGCGATCCGCGATCTTCTTGGCAATCCACTGGGCGTGCATGCCCGGACGCTTGGTCACCCGTCCTCGACCGTGTCGAATACGCGCTCGGCGATGATCCTGGATTATGGTCCCCGCATCCGCGCCAGCCTGTCCATCAACCACAACCACGCCTTCGGGCGGAAGTTCCAGGCCTGTGAGTTCCGCATCTGCGGCACCAAAGGCGCGGCCTACATGAAGCTGGGCGTCAATCTGGATTACCCGAAGGGCGAACCGGATGAGCTTTGGCTGAACACCAATGGCGACTGGCGGCAGGTGCCGCTGACGGGCAACTGGTTCATCGAGGCCTTCATCGGCCGCATCACCCAGGTCATGCGCTTTGCCGTGGGCGAGGATGCCGAACTTCAGGGCAGCGCCGAGGATGCCTGGCACACCATGGCCCTTGTCGAAGCGGCCTACGAAAGCGCAGCCCTTCCCGCCCACCCGATCCGGAGCGCCCCAGATGCTTGAACAGGTCAGATACTACGAGGACTACGGCGTCGGCGAAGGGCGCGAGACCGTCGGGCGCACTGTGACCGAGACGGATTTCGTCGTTCACGCCGGTCACTCCGGCGACTTCTTCCCGCATCACCTGGACGCCGAGTTCTGCAAGACCCAACCTTTCGGTCAACGCATCGCGCATGGCACCATGGTCTTCACCATCGGCGTCGGCCTGACCGCGACGATCATCAACCCGGTGGCCTTTTCCTATGGCTATGACCGGCTGCGCTTTGTCAAACCGGTGTTCATCGGCGACACGATCCGCTCGCGCGTCGAGATCATCGCAAAGGAACTGATGGAGAAACGCCCGGGCTACGGGCGGGTGACCGAGCGTCTGACGGTGCTGAACCAGAAGGGCGAAACCGTGCTGGTCGCCGATCACATCTATATGGTGGAATGCCGAAAATGACGGGGCCTTTCCTGCTGTTGCACCCCTCTGACACGGTTCTGGTCGCCCGCATGAATGTGGCCGAAGGGGTGGAGGTCGTGCTGGACAGCGGCACCGTGCGGCTGGGCCGTCCGATTCCCATGGCCCACAAGATCGCCCGCCATGACATCGCGGCGGGTGCGACGGTCCTGAAATACGGAATGCCCATCGGCATCGCGACCGAGGCCATCGCGGCGGGCGAGCATGTCCATGTTCACAACATCCGTTCGGCCTATACCCCAACTCATGCGTTGCAGGATGCCGACGGGATCACCGCCGGGGTGTCGCTATGACCGGGCTGCAAGGCTGGCTGCGCGCCGACGGGCGCAAGGGGATCCGCAACACCATCGTCGTGGCCTACCTGGTCGAATGCGCGCATTTCGTCGCCTCCGAGATCGTGGCGGGCTTCCGGGGCCGCGACGTGCAGCTGATCGGGTTTCCGGGCTGCTTCCCCAACGACTACGCCGCCCGGATGATGGAGCGGCTCTGCACCCATCCCAACGTCGGCGCGGTGCTGTTCGTCTCGCTGGGCTGCGAAAGCTTTGACAAGGTCCGCGCTTCGGCGGCGGTCCAGGCCTCGGGGCGGCCGGTGCGGACGCTGGTGATCCAGAAGGCGGGCGGGACACGCTCCACGATCCAGGCCGGGCAGGACTGGGTGAGCGAGGCGCTGAACCAGGTCGCCCTGGTCCCGCAAGTGCCGATGGCGGTCAGCGATCTGGTGATCGGCACGGTTTGCGGCGGCTCGGACGGGACTTCGGGCATTTCGGGCAACCCGGCAGCCGGTCGGGCCTTCGACCTGCTGGTAGCGGATGGCGCTGCCTGCATTTTCGAGGAGACCGGCGAGCTGATCGGCTGCGAGGAGATCATGGCGACCCGTGCCGTCACGCCCGAACTTGGGCAAGTCCTGCGTGACAGCGTGCAGAAGGCCGAACGCTACTATGCGACGCTGGGCTACGGCAGCTTTGCCGCCGGCAATGCGGCGGGCGGGCTCTCGACCATCGAGGAAAAGTCGCTCGGTGCCTATGTGAAATCCGGCGAAAGCCCGATCTCGGGGCTCATCAAGCCGGGCGACATTCCGCCGCGCGGGGGGCTTTACCTGATGGACGTGGTGCCTGACGGCGAGGTGCGCTTCGGTTTCCCGAACATCAGCGACAACGCCGAAATCGTCGAGATGATCGCCTCGGGCGCGCATCTCACGCTGTTCGTCACCGGGCGCGGTTCGGTCGTGGGCAGCGCCATCTCGCCGGTCATCAAGATCTGCGCCAACCCCGACACCTACCGGGCGCTGAGCGACGACATGGATGTCAATGCAGGCGACATCATCGAGGGCCTGCGCAGCATCGACGAGGTCGGCCACGAGATCCGCGACCGGGTTCTGGCGGTCGCGGGCGGTGAGCAGACGAAATCCGAAGGGCTGGGCCATCGCGAGTTCATCCTGACCTACAAGAGTTTTGACCCCATTGGCCCGGCCTGCCTGCCGCGCACGGCCTGAAGGAAACATCATGGAAAGACTGCAAGGAAAGATCGCGCTGATCACGGCGGCGGGACAGGGCATCGGGCGGGCCAGCGCGGAACGCATGGCGCAGGAAGGGGCCCGGGTCATCGCCACGGATGTGAACGATGCCGCACTGGCCGCACTTGCGCAGGTGCCCGGGATCACGGCGCGGAAGCTGAACGTCCTCGACCCGGCCGCCATCGCCGCACTGGCGGAGGAGGTGGGGCCGGTGGACATCCTCTTCAATTGCGCCGGGGTCGTTCACAACGGCACGGTGCTGGAAGCGACAGAGGCGGAATGGGACTTTGCCTTCGACCTGAATGCCAAGGCGCAGTTCCGCATGATCCGCGCCTTCCTGCCGGGCATGCTGGCCAAGGGCGCGGGGTCGATCATAAACATGTCCTCGGTCGCCGGGCCGAAGAAGGGACCGATCAATCGCGCGGTCTATTCGGCCTCCAAATCCGCCGTCGTGGGCCTGACCAGGGCGATCGCGGCGGATTATGTGACGCGCGGCATCCGCTGCAACGCGATCTGCCCGGGCACGGTGGACAGCCCTAGCCTGCACGAGCGGCTGCGCGCCACGGGCGATTATGACAGCGCGCTGAAAGCCTTTATTGCCCGGCAGGCCATGGGGCGGCTTGGCCGTGCCGACGAGATTGCCGCGCTGGTCTGCTACCTGGCGTCTGACGAATCCGGCTTCACCACCGGGACGGAACATGTGATCGACGGCGGCTGGACTGCCTGAACGGAGGATGAAATGAAACTTTGCCGCTACGGAGACCGGGGCGCCGAAAAGCCCGGCCTCATCGACGCAGAGGGTCGGTTGCGCGACCTGTCCGCGCATGTCGCCGATATCGCGGGGCCGCTCTTGGCCGATCTCGATGCGCTCCGCGCGGTTGACCCGGCCAGCCTGCCGCTGGTGCCGGGTAACCCCCGTTTCGGTGCCGCAGTGGCCGGGGTCGGCAAGTTCATCTGCATCGGGCTGAACTATTCCGACCATGCCGCCGAATCCGGCATGGCCGTCCCGCCCGAGCCGGTGATCTTCGCCAAGTACACCTCCGCAATCTGCGGGCCGGATGACCCGATCATCATTCCCCGGGGATCGGTGAAGACGGACTGGGAGGTGGAACTGGCCTTCGTCATCGGCAAGCCCGGCAAGTACATCGCCGAGAAGGATGCGATGGACCATGTCGCCGGCTTCATGACCTGCAACGACGTCTCCGAGCGGGCCTACCAGACCGAACGGTCGGGCCAATGGTCCAAGGGCAAGTCCTCCGACAACTTCGGCCCCATCGGCCCCTGGCTGGTCACCCGCGACGAGGTGCCGGACCCCGGCAACCTGCACATGTGGCTGGATGTGAACGGCAAGCGCATGCAGGACGGCAGTACGGCAACCATGGTCTACAAGGTGCCGTTCCTTGTCTCCTACCTGTCGCAGTTCTTCACCCTGCATCCGGGGGACGTGGTCAGCACCGGAACGCCGCCGGGCGTGGGCCTTGGGATGAAGCCGCCGCAATACTTGAAGCCGGGCGATGTGGTGGAGCTGGGGATCGAAGGCCTGGGCCAGCAGCGCCAGGTCTGCGTCGCCGACGACTGACGGGCAAGGTCCCGCGCCGGGTCAGGCGCGGGACTTCTCCTTTGCCGCCATCTTCGCCCGGGCTTCCGCGGCAAAGGGCGCCGGATCACGGTACAGCGCGGTCAGCAGGTGTTCGGCGTAAAGCACCAGCTCGCCCTCGCCCTTGTAGACCGAGTAGCTGACCTTAAGCTTGCCCATCGTCTCGTTGTGGACCTCTTTCGACAGGTTCTCGCGGATGGTGTAGATCGTGTCGCCGATGAAGACCGGCTTGATGAAGCGTAGTCCGTCATAGCCATAGCTGAACGAATTCAGGCAGTTCGTCGCCGCCAGCCCCAACCCCAGCGAGAAGACGAAGGCCCCCGCCACCAGTCTGCGCCCGAAGACGCCATCCTCGCGGGCAAAGGTCTCGTCGCTGACATAGGGGTGGTGGTCCATCACCAGGCTGTTGAACAGCATCGACTCGCCCTCGGCGATGGTGCGGCGGATCGAGCGGATCCGGTCGCCGATCACGAAGTCCTCGAAATACCAGTCCTCGGAGTTCCAGACCGGGATCGCCGCGTGGTCCTCGGGCAGTCCCGCCATGGCGCGCGCATGAACGCCGATCTCGGCCATGGCCTAGCCCCACCCCTTCGCCAGCAGATCATTCGCATCGCCAAGCGCAGGGGCGGCGCGGGTTGCAACCGGGCGCTGGCCGTCAAACTTGATCGGCAGCCGGGTCGTCTTCAGCCGCACATCGCCACGCTCGACCTCCTGCAGCATGTCCAGCGTCTCCATCATCCCGGTGGCGACCAGCTCGCGCCAGTCCAGCACCGGCGCGGCCCAGATGTCCGCCGCGACGAACGCCTCCATCCACTCGGCGCTTGGTCTTTTGACCAGCGCGGCCGCCAGACCGGCCTTGATACGGTCGCGCTCTGCGAAGGGGTCCAGCGCCACGGTGGCATCATCCAGCCCGGTGATCCGCGCCAGGAGATCCAGCTTGCCCATCGCGATGGCGATATGGCCATCCGCCGTCGCATAGACCCCATAGGGTGCCGCGAGATAGGCATGCGCCGGGTTCTGGGCCGAACGCCGGGGCAACCGCCCGCCGTCGTTCAGCCAGGTCGTCAAAAGCTCGAATTGCAGGTCGGCCAGCACCTCGATCAGCGAGGTCTCGACCAGCCCGCCGATCCCGTGCCGCTCCCTGCGGAACAGAAGCGCCAGGACGCCGTGCGCCAGCGCCGCGCCTGCCAGCACGTCGCCGATGGGCAGACCGACAGCCACCGGCCCGTCCCCTGCCCCGCCGGTCAGCCACATCATCCCCGACCGGGCCTGCGCCAGCAGGTCCTGACCGGGCAGGTCAACCCAGGGGCCTTCGGTGCCGTAGCCGGTGACAGACCCGTAGACAACCTTCGGATTGATCGCGCGGACCGCCTCGTAGCCGAACCCCAGCCGCTCCATCACGCCGGGGCGGAAGTTCTGCAACACCACATCCGCCCCACGCACCAGGTCGCGGATCGCGGCGCGGTCTGCATCCGACTTCATGTCCACGGCGACGGACCGCTTGTTGCGGTTGATGGCGTGGAAGATCGTGCTTTCGCCGCCGATCCGGGTGTCGGTCAGATACAGGTGGCGCGACAGGTCGCCGGTTCCGGTTCGCTCGACCTTGACGACATCGGCACCCATGTCGGCCAGCTTCAAAGCGGCATAGGGGCCGGCGAGGAACTGGCTGAAGTCAAGGACGCGCAGGCCTTCAAGCGGCAGGGGGGAGGTCGTCATTCCGGGAAGCTTTCGATGAAACGGAGGTCGAGCGCGTCCAGCGCCGCCGCGTACGAGGTGCGGCCGGTGATCGCGTCCAGAACGATCTGGCTGCCGGCCTCCTGGAAACCCATGTAGCCCTTGTGGCGTGGCCGAAGCCAGGCGGCCTCATGCGTCAGGCGGGTGTTGGCATAGGCATTGCCGACCATGGCGTTCACAGCCGGATCGCCCCAGGCGCGGGCATTGCCCGGCTGGCCGTTGTGGGAAGCGAAAAGTCCGCGCTGCATCTCGGCCGAGGCAAGCCAGACCGCGAAGCGGGTACAGATCTCGGGCTGCGCAGTGCGGGCCGAAACCGCGATCCCGGTCCCGCCAAGCGCCGAGCCGATCGGGCCGCCCGTGCCGATGGCCGCAATGTCGTGAAAGGCGATGCGGTGCGTCCGGTAGCCTTCGCGGGCGTAGGGCGCATAAAGGTAGGTCAGGGGAATGATCCGGTGCCGCGGGCTTTCCGCCAGCGCGTTCAGGGCGGCGATCGGGTCCATCTTCCGGCAGGCGGGGTCGACCAGTTCGGCCAGCGCCTGCAATGCCGACAGCACGGCAAGGCCGGTCCTGCGGCCTACCAGCGGCCCTCGCGTCACCGCGCAGGGGTCGCCCAGATTGGCGGCCAGCGTGAAGAAGCTCATCAGGACATGCGGCGGACGCAGCGGCCAGAGGACCGCCCCGTCCCGCGCAGCATCCATGACCTGATCCCAGCGCAGGGCGGGGGTCGGCTGCAGGTCGGGCTGGATTGCCTGAACCTGGGTCGCAACGTCGATGGGCAAACCCCACTGCCGGCCAGCCATCCGGTAGGAGGCAAAGCTTTTGCCCACCGTCTCGCCTTCAAGCCGGACCAGGCTTTCGGGATCGGCATGAAGGTCGATCGGCAGCAGGCATCCGTCGCCCGCCACGGCGCCCACATGGGGGTGGTCGATCACCATCAGGTCATAGGTCGCGGCAAGTTCGTCCACCGGCGTGGATTCGAACCCCTGCAGCGATCTTCGGTCCCATTCGATGCGCACCCCGGGATGCAGGCGAGCGAATTCCGCAGCGGCGGCGGCCACCGGATCATAGCCCCGGGGGTCGTCCCACGTCATTCCCTTCAGGACGATGTCCGCCGCCATGATCTGCCCTCCCGCAACACTGACGTTGTACCAAGGGACAATTTACAAGTAAAACATAATTTCACATTTCAAACTTTGCCGTAGATTTGATTTCAGATTTGAACCCATGCTAGCACTGGCAAAAGAGGAGACGGCATGTCGCGCAAGGATCTGGACGACGAGGATCTCGACGAAAGCGAGGGTCTAGAGGACAAGTACCGGGCACCGGCGCTGTCCAAGGGGCTCGACATCCTTGAACATCTGGCAAGCGAATCCGATGGGAAGACCCAGGCCGAGATTGCCAAGACGCTGGGGCGGACCACGTCGGAAATCTTCCGCATGCTGATGGTCCTGCGCAAGCGCGGCTATGTGCATCTGAACGAGGAAGACGACCGCTATAGCCTGACGACCAAACTGTTCGAGATCGCGCACCGCCATCCGCCGATCCGCCGCCTGACAAGCATCGCGGGTGAAGCGATGCAGAAGCTTGCCAACCGCATCAACCAATCCATGCACCTGGCAATCCTGCATTCCGGCAAGGTTCTGGTCATCGCGCAAGTCGACTGTAACGACAACAACGTCACCTCCGTTCGGCTCGGCGCGCAGATTTCACTGTACGACACCTCGTCCGGCCGCGTGCTGGCCGCCTGGATGGACGACGATTCGCTTGCGGGGCTGCTGGCGGATGCCGGTCCCGGGCCGGAAGATCGGCAGGCGGCCTTCGTTCACGACCTGCCCGCCGTCCGCTCCGCAGGTTATGCGCAGAACGAGTCCTTTACGATTGCGGGGGTGGTCAACATCGCCGCGCCGGTCCGTGACCTGACCGGGCGCGTCGTTGCCTCCATCACCATCCCTTTCGTCCGTCGTTTGTCTGGCACCAACACGGTCTCGATCGATGGTGCCCGCGAGGGCTTGCTGGCAATGGCAGCGGGAATATCCCAGCGCCTTGGCGCGGGCGCGACCAACAGAAGCTGACGTCAGTCGGCATTCTTCGGGTTGGGCGAGGCTTCGGGGCCAGCGCAGCCGCCATGTGAACGCGACCCCTATGGCGACAGCACGACTTCGGTCGCGTTCCGCACTGTCAGGACCAGACCGGGGAGAAGACCAACACGCGACCGGGCGTCATCACTGAAGGAATCCTCGATGCTCACCAAGGCGCCGAACAGCTTCAGCAGGGCGGGATTCTCACCAATGTTCAAATGCCCGGTGCCGGTCGAATAGGCAGCGGTGTCGAGGTAAATCACGTTCAGGTCACCGATCTTGGACAGGCTGTCGATATTGCCCAGCCGGTCGCCCGTGCCGGAAAGCGTCGCCGAAATGGTCAGCACCCGGTCGCGGGAACTGCCGAAGATCACGAAGGGTTCGGGCAGCTTGCCGATATCCTTCGCCTGCGCGCGGAACACGTCGAGGTCCAGGTCTGGTGCGATCAGCACCACGCCCTGGATCCGGTCAAGCCCTTCATGCCCGTCGCGCAGCGCAATTTCCCGCAACGCCTCCATCGCCAGGAAGGCCCCCATCGAATGCGCGACAAGGATCACGTTCTTTGCCCCCGAGCGATCGACCTGATCCAGCAACGAGACCAGCCCCGATCGCGCGAACAGCACCGAATCCCGGTCATGCACATAGCCCAGTGCCGACCCGCGCGAAGGCCAGGCGTAATGCACCGCCATTCCGGGCATCTGCAGGTCATGGTGCATCTGCGCCACCCGGTAGATGCCTTCGGCCATCGTGTTGTTGAAGCCATGGACATAGACCACCGCATCGGTCTGGCCGCGCCGCTTCACCTCTGCCTTGAGCGCAGCGCCGAACTGATCCGCCGAGGCGAAGCGGTGTTCGTCCAGCAGCAGGAAGTCCCGCGCCGCATCGGGCTTGCGCGACTTGGGCGGCCAGTTCAGCTCTCCCAGCTCGCGATCGGTCGGAATGCTGATGTCGTAGCGCAGGAAACTCGGCGTCTCGGAGCGTTCGAAGCCGAAGCCATCCGCGCCCTCCGCCCGGGTGGTGCCGACGAAAATCGACTCTGGCGTGCCTGCGACCTGGTCCGCCGGAATCCCGGTGAAATCACCCCGGAATGCGCAGCCCGCCAAGACCAGAACCATCAACAGCTTGCGCACCGCCATCTCCCTTTTGCGCCCGACCGTCGCCCGCGCCTTTGCCAGCGTCAAGCCGCCCTTCCCGATGGACAGCGAACCCTCGCCGCCGCTACCCTGTCGCTTCACGCAAGGAGCCATCGCATGTCACTCACCGGCAAGAAAGCCCTCGTCACCGGCGGCAATCGCGGCATTGGCCTCGCCACCGTGCGCGCGCTGGCCGAAGCCGGGGCCGAGGTCCATTTCACCGCCCGCAGCGCCGCCAACATCGCGGCCGCGCAACGCGAACTTGGCGGTATTCCCGCAACCGGCCACCACGCCAATATGACCGACCGCATCGCGATGGCCACGCTGCTTGAGCAGGGTTTCGACATCCTCATCAACAACGCAGCCGTCATCGGCCCCATCGGCTGTATCCTCGACGTCTCGGCGGAAGACTGGGCAACCAGCATCGACGTCAACCTGACTGCCGCCTTCCACGCTACCCAACGCGCCCTGGTCCGGATGGTTGCCAATGGCGGCGGCACCATCGTCAACATCTCCTCCGGCGCGGCGCACCGGCCGCAGGAGGGTTGGTCCGCCTATTGCGCGGGCAAGGCCGGGCTTGCCATGCTGACCCGCTCGGTCCACCTGGAATACGGCGGGCAGGGCATCCGCATTTTCGGCTTTGCCCCCGGCGTCGTCGATACGGACATGCAAGGCGCCATCCGCGCTTCGGGGATCAACCCGGTCTCGAAGATTCCCCGGGCCGACCTTGCCCCCGCCCACGAGCCAGCGAAAGCGATTGCCTGGCTTTGCACCGCAGCGGCCGACGCGCTTGCCGGACAGGAGCTTGACGTCCGCTCGCCCGACCTGCGCGCCGCTGCCGGGCTGCCGCCGATCACATGACGGGCTTCTGCACCCAATCTCTCGCGGCAAAGGCCTTGGCCTGACCTCAGCGCCACCGTAGCCTGCCACCAGACCTGTCCGGATCGGAAGACCCCAGATGCGCCACGCCTTGCTTGCTCTTGGACTTCTTGCCAGCCCGGCGCTGGCCGAGATGTCGCTGAAGGATGCTACGTCTGGCCTTGCGCTCTTTCCCTGCGATCTCGGCAGCCTCACCTGCACCACACTGGCCGTTCCGCTTGACCACCGCGCGAACGACCCGTCGCAGACGCTGGACATCACCTTTGCCCTTTCCTTTGCCAGCAACGAAAGCCGCGGCATCCTGTTCTACTTCGTCGGCGGACCCGGCGGATCGGGCCTCGCCTCGGCGGACAGCTATCTTGCCGCCTTCGACCCATCGCTGACCGAGAACATGGACATCGTCTTCGTCGACCAGCGCGGAACCGGACCCGTCAACGGCCTGGCCTGCCTGAAGGCCCAGGCGCGCTTCGACACTGCGCCCGCAGCCCTATCCGACCCGGACGCGATCCTCGCCATCGCGAAAGCCTATGTCCGGGACTGCAGGGCCGAGCTGGACGCCGATGCGCTTCTCGCCGTGGTCGACACGGATCAGGCGATCCGCGATTCCGAGCTGTTCCGACAGAAGATCGGCGCTCCGAAGGTCTGGCTCTATGGCGAAAGCTACGGCACCCAGCTGGTGCAGGCCTATGCCACCCAGTTCCCCGAGGCGGTGAAGGGCGTCATCATCGACGGCGTCGTCGATCTGGCCCTTTCGGCCGAAGGCTTCTACCGCCGCTACACCCTGGCGGCCGAGGCGCTTCTGACCGAAACCTTCGCCTTCTGCGCCGACCTTCCGGCCTGCCACTCCGACATCCCGGGCGGAGCGGCCCAGGTCTACGATGACCTCGCCGCGCGCGCCGCTGCTGCGCCAATCCCTGTTTCCTATACTCTTGCCGACGGATCGCAGGCCACCCGCCAGCTGACGTCTGGCCATCTCGAAGCCAATGCCTTCTACGCCCTCTATTCTCCCGAAGGCCGGGCTGAATTCCTCCGCACACTCGCCGCTGCCGGGAAGGGTAACCTCGTTCCGATGCTGCAGCTTGGCTATACGAACATGTACATCGACCCCGAAACCGAGATCGAGATGGAGGACCCCGGCTGGTTTGGAGCTGCCTATTACGCCATCACCTGCTCTGACTACGGTTCGGGCAGCGGCACTGCCGACGAACGTGCCGCCCGCATCCTTGATGAAGCCCGCGCCCTGGCGCCCGAAGCACCCCGCCTGCTGCGGTCCTATTTCCTGGAACGCATCGCCTGCGCCTACTGGCCGGATCAGGGCCCCGATATCCGCCCCGCGCCCTATGCGGGTGGAGACTTTCCGACACTGGTCCTGAACGGCGACCATGACCCGATCACCCCGATCACCATGGCCTACGACGTTCTCGACAATGCCCGGAACGCCTACGGCGTCTTCATGCGCGGCGGTCCGCATGTGATCTGGGGCCGGGGTTTCGCCTGCCCCGATACCATTGTCCAGGCGCTTCTGTTCGACGGCACCTTGCCGGCCGCGCGTGAGCAGATCTGCGAACAAGACCCGATGGCCGACTATGTGCCGCTGACCCTGACCGATCCGGCCCAGATGAAGGACGCCTTCACCGTCGCCCGCGCGGTCGAGGTCGAGTTGTCGACATTCATTCCCCTCACGACCTGGGACAACGAGACCCCGACAACCTTTGGCTGTCCGCTTGGGGGCACCATCACCGCCATTCCCACTGCACGCGGCAGAGATTTCGCCTTTGGCGATTGCCGCTTCTGGCCCGACCTTGCCGTCAGCGGGACCGGGACCGAGGTGGCAATGGACGAGGGGGATGACGGCCTCAGCCTGCATCTGGTCATCTCGGGCAGGGAAGCGGGCGACCTGACCTATCGCCACGGCACCGCCGACGAGGCCTACAGCCTGTCCGGCACCTGGAACTACAAGCCGGCCCATCTACCGCGCACGCCCTGAACGGCAGGAGGACCGTCGTGCCACAGGATACGCCGCCACCGGATGCCTCGACCGAAGTGGCGGTTGCCGTGCGCGCGCTTATGCCGGCGCTCAAGCGCCAGGCGGCCATCGCCACCGGCATCATCACCTTCGCCATCGTAGGTGCGGCCGTTGCAATGGTCCTTGCGCTGAACTCCGGCATGGATGGCGAAAGCCGCGCGAAGATTGCTGTGGTCGCCGGGATAGCGGCCTTCTTCGTGGTGACCGGGACCTACAAATGGACGGCCCGCAAGCAGGAAGCAAAGGTCATGCCGATCCTAGCCCGGGCGATTGGTCTGGATTACTCCAAGGATGCCAAACCCTTCGCCAGGGCGCTGCCGAAACGCCTGCTACCCGAACGTGGCATCCGGGCAGGCGAAGACCACGTCCGCGGCACCATCGGCGCACATGCCATACAGATGGCCGAGGTGAACGTGGAAACCGGCGGCAAGAACTCCCGCACCTTGTTCAAGGGCATCGTCGCCCAGTTCCCCAACCGCACCGCCATGCCCGCCTTCTTCATCGCGCTGGAGGACAAGACCCGTCGCGGCCTCTTTTTCGGCGGCGACCTCTCGACCGAGGGGCTTTACCACCTGCGCAATGTCACCGGCAACGGTGGGCGCAGCTACGGCGTCTGGACCTCCTGGAGCCAGCAGGAGGAGCCGCCCGCGCTGGCCCGGGTCGTCGCCATCCTGACCCGGATCGAGGATCATGTCGGACCCGGGGCCGAACTATACGCCGCAACCTCGAACGGCGAGGAGATGCACATCGCGCTGTCGCACAAGCGCAACCTGTTCCACCTTGGCGGGCTTTTCCCGGACGAAAACCAGCTTTTCCGCGACATTCGCGCCGCGATGCAGGATCTGACCGTGCCGCTGACGCTGGCGAAGCTTCTGATCGAGGCCGAGGAAGCGGCGGGGGTACAGCAGTGACCGACCCACAGCCACCCGCCACCATCCCGAGACCGTGCGAGCGATCTCATCACTCCGGGGAGGTCGTCAGCACCAATCTGCCACGGCTGAAATGGCAGGCCATGCGGGCCTGGGGCATCCTGATCTTCGGCGGTCTGTTTTGCCTCTGGGTCTACAGTCTCGATCCGCCGTTCACCTATGCCGCCCCGTTGTTTCTGCTGATCGTGCTGGCGGTCTCCATCAACGGACTCAAGCGATCCCAGGATGCGGCTATCCTTGCTCCAATCGCTGCCAGCCTTGGTCTGGAAATAGATCGGGACAAGGCCAACTTCCTCTGGCTCCTGCCCAGCCAGATGTTCCCCAGACATGACTCCGTGACTGTCGGCGCGCTCTTTCACTGCAAGGTCGAAGGCCGAGTAGTCCGGCTGGCGGATGCCAAATCCGGCAGTGGCGACGGCTCAGCTCAGAGCGATTTCTACGGCCTTGTGGTGCAGGTGGACGGGCTGCGGAACTTGCCCGATTTCCTGATGGTCGAGGTCGCGTGGACAAAGCGCGGCTGGCTGGGAATGGCGTCGACCATTGACACCCAGGGTTTCGCTTCCGTGCAGACCATCCCGGTCGCTGATCGGCAGTTCGATCTGCTGCGTCCGACAGGTGCTTCCGACGATGTCGGCCTCGCGCCTGTCATGACCATCCTCGCCGACTTCGGGCAGCGCTTGCCGCGCGGGGTGCGCCTCTATAGCGCGGAGGCGAGGTCAGGCGTCCTGAACGTGGCACTCTACTCAAAAGCGGGGCTCTTGTCGGGTGCCGGTATGTTCCTTTCAGCCCAGTCCATCTTTGCGGGCGCGGAGTCCGCAGACGCCCTGCTCAGCACCGGATTGGAACTTGGCAGGGCGCTCAGCGCGGCGGGTGATGCAGCGGCATAGCTGCGCGAAAGCGAACCGCCAAAAGTTAAGGGAGCGTAAATCGCCCCCTGTAACCCACTGATTCAATTAAGACGACAAACCTGCCGCGTGTGGCGCCTACTTCGCAACCCGTGCATTCCGGCTGGCGATCAGCCGCAGCCGCAGGGCGTTCAGCCGGATGAAACCTTCCGCATCCTTCTGGTCGTAGGCCCCGGCATCTTCCTCGAAGGTGACGTGCTTCTCGGAGTACAGGGACTCCTCCGACCACCGCGCCACCGTCACCGCCCGGCCCTTGTACAGCTTGACCCGCACCGTGCCCGAGACATGTTCCTGGGTCTTGTCGATCAGCGCCTGCAACGCCTCGCGTTCAGGCGAGAACCAGAAGCCGTTGTAGATCAGTTCCGCATAGCGCGGCATGATCGAATCCTTCAGATGCCCCGCCCCGGCGTCCAGCGTGATCTGCTCGATCCCCCGGTGCGCTTCCAAGAGGATCGTCCCGCCGGGCGTCTCGTAGACCCCGCGCGACTTCATGCCGACGAAGCGGTTCTCCACCAGGTCCAGCACGCCCACGCCATGCTTGCCGCCGATCTCGTTCAGCCGGGTCAGGATCGTGGCCGGGCTCATCGCCTCGCCGTTGATCGCGACCGCATCGCCTTTCTCGAAGGTGATCTCGACCATCTCGGCCTGATCGGGCGCCTCTTCCACCGGCACCACCCGCTGAAGGACGTAATTCGGGAATTCCTCTGCCGGGTTCTCCAGCACGCGACCCTCCGAGGAGGTGTGCAACAGGTTCGCGTCCACCGAGAACGGCGCCTCGCCGCGCTTGTCCTTGGCGATCGGGATCTGGTTCGCTTCGGCAAACTCCAAAAGCTTCGTCCGGCTGGTCAGGTCCCACAACCGCCACGGCGCGATGACCTTGATCGCGGGGTCAAGTGCCGCCGCCGACAGTTCGAACCGCACCTGATCGTTGCCCTTGCCCGTCGCCCCATGCGCCACCGCATCGGCCCCGGTCTCATGCGCGATCCGCACCAGATGCTGCGAGATCAGCGGACGGGCAATCGAGGTGCCCAACAGATACAGCCCCTCATACAGCGCATTGGCCCGGAACATCGGGAAGACGAAGTCGCGCACGAATTCCTCGCGCACGTCGACGATGTGGATGTTCTCCGGCTTGATCCCCATCAACAGGGCTTTCTGCCGCGCCGGTTCCAGTTCTTCCCCCTGCCCCAGATCGGCGGTGAAGGTCACCACTTCGCAGCCGTATTCGGTCTGCAGCCATTTCAGGATGATCGAGGTATCGAGGCCGCCCGAATAGGCAAGCACGACTTTCTTGGGCTTCTGCATGGCAAGGGCTCCGGCGCGGTTTCGCAGGCGATTAAAGGGAAACCGGGCCAAGGGCAAGAATAGCCGTGCTGACACGCCGCCACAGGCCGCGCGTCAGCCTGGATCAGGATCGGCTCTGACGGAACCCGATCACTCCAGAATGATCACCGGGTCGTCCGGTTCCACCTCTGCAAGGTCATCGGCGGCCTGCGTCTCGGCAATCGCTGCGTCGATGGCAGCCTGATCCGGCGCCAGCCGGTCGCGCAACTGGCCCAGCAGCGTTTCCAGATCGCCGTCCTTGTTCCACGCCTCGCCAATGGCGGTTTCTGCGTCGGTCACCGCCTGCTCGGCCCCGGCAGCGGCCTGCGCCGCCGCGGCGATCTCTTCGTCGGTCGGAGCGGTCTCGGACAGGCCGAGGCCCGTTTCGTCCACCCCACCCACAGCATCAACCAAAGGATCGATCTCGGCCATCTGCTCCTCGGTCAGCGTGCCGTCCGCCTTCGCTTGAAGATAGTCCTCGACAGTCGCAAAACCCGCGTCCGCGAGTCCGGTTTCAAGATCTTCGAAACCCCCAGCCAATGCCTCAAGCTCGGCTGCTTCGGTGCTCGCCGCCAAAGCGCCAGCATCTGCGACCGCAAGCCCTGCCAGCAGGCCGACTGGACCCTTCGAGGTCTGGCCGTTGCGGATATGGGCCAGGACGGCATTGATGTTGGCGTTCATCGCGCCATTCATCTTGCCCAGCTCGTTCGGGGCAAGCTCACCCGTTGCCTTCTTCTTTCCCTTGACCTCGGTGATTTCGGTCTCGGGCGTCGCGGCGGCCTTCTTGGCCTTCACGACCTTTGCCCCGGTGGCCCCCTGTGACGCCTTGGCGGCCTTGGCCCCGGACTGGTTGCCATTGGCCTTGCCGCCGGCGTTGCCATTGCCATTGCCATTGCCATTGCCATTGCCGCCGCCGTTTCCATTGCCGCCACCCTTCTCGCCCTTGGCATAGGCGGCTCCGGCGCCGGTCATGTCGAAAAGGGGAATGGCAGGGCCGAGCGCCAGCAGCGATACTGCCAGGACCACGGTCAAAGGTTTGAGGTGCATCGGGCGGCCTCCTTGCAAATGGCTGGGATTTCAGTACCCCCTTTAAGGCAACGCCGGATCGTGGCGAAAATGTGACCAAGCGCATAAACCCAGGGTGTAAAAGCGTCATGTCAGGCTTCAATCAGGCGGCGAATGCGGCAACCGCGGCGCTGCGGGCGCTGTTTCCCGAAACGCCGCTGCAACGAAACGATTTTCTCTCGGCGCGCTACGACGCCGACATCTGGCTCAAGCGCGAGGATCTGACCCCGGTCCGCAGTTACAAGCTGCGCGGGGCCTTCAACGCGATGCGCAAGGTGCGGGACCGCAATCCCGACCAGCGCCAGTTCGTCTGCGCCAGTGCCGGGAACCACGCGCAGGGCGTTGCTTTCGCCTGCCGCCAATTCGGGGTCGAGGGCACCATCTTCATGCCGGTCACCACGCCGCAGCAGAAGATCGACAAGACCCGCGTCTTCGGCGGCGACAATGTCCGGATCGAGCTGACGGGCGACTATTTCGACCAGACCCTTGCCGCCGCGCAGGCCTGGTGCGCCGACCGGCAGGCACATTTCCTGTCGCCCTTCGACGACCCTGACGTGATCGAGGGACAGGCCTCGGTCGCGGTAGAGATGCTGGAACAGCTTGGCGGCGCGCCGGACCTTGTGGTCCTGCCGGTCGGCGGCGGAGGTCTTGCCTCAGGTGTTACCGGATATCTGCGCGCGGCAGCGCCCGAGACCGGATTCCGTTTTGTCGAGCCGCTTGGCGGGGCCAGCCTGACCGCTGCCTTGAAGGAAGGCGCGCCGACCAAGCTTGCCCGCATCAACAGCTTTGTCGATGGCGCTGCCGTGGCGCGCCTGGGGGACAACACCTTCCGGATGCTGTCCTGGGTCGATCCTGCCGACGTGCTGCTGGCCCCCGAGGACCGGATCTGTGTGACCATGCTGGAGATGCTGAACCACGAGGGCATCGTGCTGGAGCCCGCCGGGGCCCTGTCGGTCGATGTCCTGCCCGAACTGGCCGGGGAAATCCGTGGCAAGACCGTGGTCTGCGTCACCTCGGGCGGCAACTTCGACTTCGAGCGGCTGCCCGAGGTCAAGGAGCGTGCGCAACGCTTTGCCGGATTGAAGAAGTACTTCATCCTCCGCATGCCGCAGCGCCCCGGCGCGCTTCGCGAGTTCCTGAACCTGCTTGGCCCCGATGACGACATCACCCGGTTCGAGTACCTGAAGAAATCCGCACGCAACTTCGGTTCCGTCCTGATCGGGATCGAAACCAAAACGGCCGGGGGTTTTGCACAGTTCACCGACCGGATGGACGCGGCGGGCCTTGCCTTCCGCGACATCACCAATGACGAGGCGCTGTCCGAGTTCCTGATCTAGGCGGCACCCGCCTGATCGGCGGACAATCCGCCCAAGAGGCTGGCGCGCGAGGCACGGTAGATCGCCGCGACCTGAGCCGTATCGACGGCATCGCCCTGCCCGGCGGCGGCCTTGCGCTCACCCTCCTGGCAGATCGCCGCCAGATCGGACAGGCCAAGGTTCAGCGCGCTGCCTTTCAGGAAATGCAGCTGACCCTCGACCTCGTCCGCGGGCAACCCCGCCGCCAGCATGCGCACTGCGCCATCCGCTTCGTCCAGGAACATGTCGGCCACCTCGGCGAAGCCGTCCGCGCCGATCTCCTCTCGCAATTCTGCCACCCGCTTCCAGTCGATCATGGCCTTCACCCCGCGTCACACCCAAGGCCGCATCCTGACGCTGACACCGTTAACAATTGGTGCCTGCCCCTTGTCGAAACACCGCGCATTTTAACATTCATGCGCCGTTAAGACCTGCACGCCAGTCTCGCCGCAGCGGAGGTCGGGACGTGTTTGCCAGTGCGATGACAGTCGAAAGCGGAATGCGGGCGGCCGAGGTGCCGCGACATGTGCTGATCGTGGATGACAGTCGTGCCCAGCGGCACATGCTGTCGATGCAGCTTCGCCGCTGGGGCTACCAGGTCTCCGAATGCGAATCCGCCCTTGGCGCGCTGAATCTGTGCCGGCAGTCCGAGATCGACATCATCATCAGCGATTGGATGATGCCCGGGATGTCCGGTCTTGAGTTCTGCCGTGAATTCAGAGCCTTGGGCCGTGAGCGCTATGGCTATTTCGTCCTCCTCACCTCAAAGTCGGAAAAGACGGAAATCGCCGACGGGCTGGAGGCCGGAGCCGACGATTTCCTGACCAAGCCCGTGGCCTCGAATGAACTCCGTGCCCGCTTGCGCGCCGGGGAACGCATGCTTGCCATGCAGGCCGAGCTTCTGGCCAAGAACAAGGTCATCGTCGCGACTCTGGTCGAACTGCAAAAGCTGTACGATTCGCTCGACCGCGACCTGATCGAGGCGCGCAAGCTTCAGCAAACGCTGATCCGCGACCGCGAGCGCGACTATGGCTGGGCCCGGGTTTCGCTGCTCCTGCGCAATTCCGGCCGGGTGGGAGGGGATCTTGTCGGCAGTTTCCGCGTCGATGACGACCGGGTGGTCGTCTATTCGATCGATGTTTCCGGCCATGGCGTTGCCTCGGCGATGATGACCGCACGACTGGCAGGATTTCTCACCGGCTCGACGCCGGAACAGAACCTGGCGTTCCAGACCGGTGCAGAAGGGGACCATGTGCTATTGCCGCCCGCTGCCGTCGTCGAACGATTCAACCGGCTGATGTTGGAGGAAATTCAGGCCGAACAATATTTTACCATGGTCTTCGCGGTCATTGACCGTCGCTCTGGCCAGCTTGACCTCGTCCAGGCCGGGCACCCCCATCCGATGCTGATCCGCAAGAACGGACGGGTACAAAAGCTGGGAGAGGGAGGCCTTCCCGTCGGCCTGATCTCCGGGGCGCGGTTCGAACCGATCTCGGTCCAGATCGCTCCGGGCGACCGGCTGGTCCTTTGCTCGGACGGCTTTACCGAATGCCCGCTGCCGGGCGGCATGGATTTTGGCGAAGACGGGCTGATCGAAAGCCTGCACGCCTCGGCCGGTCTTTCCGGCGCCGACCTTCTGGAAGCGATGGTCTGGGACCTGACCCGCGCCGCGGAAACCGACGCCTTTCCCGACGACGTGTCGGGCATCGTGCTGGATCTTTTACCCGAAGTAGCGGGCCAGCATAGCCCGGTCCCCGGGATTTCCCAGCCGGGTCAGCGCGTCGTGGATGGGTAGCCAGACCGCCGTGTGTCCGGCCTCGGATGGCGGAGCCAGCCGCCGCACCGGCCGCGCCAGATAGACCGCACAGAGCTTTTCCGCCCAAAGGTCATATTCCGGCATGTAGGTAAAGCGCCGGAACGCCCCCAGCCGCCGCACCACGGCGATCTTCCAGCCGGTTTCCTCATACACCTCGCGGTGCAGCGCCGGAATCGGATGCTCCCCCTTGTCGATCCCGCCGCCGGGCAGCTGGAACTCGGGCACCGGACTGGCCTGATGCGTTGCAAGGATCTGGTCGCCGTCAAGCAGGATGCCATAGACTCCGGGCCTGCGGATGTAGACCTGCCCGGGCTTCACGGCCTCGCCATAGCGTCGGATCATCCACTGCCCCCTTGGACCAGGCGTTGCTCTGCCTATATTGGCGCGGTATGCCAAGTCTGGCAGTTTCAGGAAATCCCCGAATGACCATTGGTTCAAAAATCGCCTGGGACGATACCGTCCTGCCATTCCAACTGGATGTATCCGGCATCCGTGGCCGCATCGCACGGCTGGACGGAGTACTGGATCAGATCCTCAAGCAGCACGCCTATCCCTCCGTGATCGAGGCGCTGGTCGCCGAGACCGCCCTTCTGACCGCGCTGATCGGCCAGGCCATCAAGTTGCGCTGGAAGCTCTCGCTGCAGGTTCGCGGCAAGGGCCCGGCCCGCCTGATCGCGACCGACTACTATGGCCCGAGCGAGGATGGCGAGCCTGCCCGCATCCGGGCCTATGCCAGCTTTGATGCCGACCGGCTTGACCCGGACGCAGACCCGTTCTCTCAGATCGGCGAAGGCTACTTCGCGGTCATGATCGACCAGGGTGAGGGGATGCTTCCCTACCAGGGCTTCACGCCCATCGCCGGAGGCTCGCTTTCGGCCTGCGCAGAGACGTATTTCGCCCAGTCGGAGCAGATTCCCACCCGCTTCCAGCTCGCCTATGGCGAAAGCGCCGAGCCGGGCCGTCCGCTGCACTGGCGCGCCGGGGGGATCATGCTGCAGCACATGCCCGCCGTGGCGGGTGTCGCGGCGGAACAGGGCAGCGGCGAGGGCGGGCTTTTGACCCATGCCGATATCCTGGGCGGTGCGGAATCCGAGGACTGGAACCGCGCCAACAGGTTGCTCGACACGGTCGAGACACTGGAAATGATCGGTCCCTCGCTTCCGCCGACCGATCTTCTGGTCCGGCTCTTCCACGAGGAAGGTCCGCGCGTCTTCGACGCCCAGCCGGTGCGTTTCGGCTGTTCCTGTTCCGCGGACAAGGTGCGCAGTACGATGTCGATCTACAGTCAGAAGGACATCGCGCAGATGACCACCGAGGCCGGCATGGTCACCGCCGATTGCCAGTTCTGCGGCGCGCATTACGAGCTGGACCCCAAGACGCTCGGCTTCGAGGGGGTCAAGCCGGAATGACCGAAGTCGAGGCGACCCTGCGCGCGGCGCTTACCCGTGCCGCAGGGCCGTCCTCGGACTTCGATCTGAACCCCGGTATCCGGCCCCGGCCAGACAAGCCGCTGCGCCCGGCGGCAGTGCTGGTTCCGGTCTGGCTCCGGCCCGAGGGCGCGGGGCTGATCCTGACCAAACGGTCCTCGCACCTGAAGCACCACCCGGGCCAGATCGCCCTTCCCGGCGGCAAGGTCGATCCCACCGACGCGGGCCCCGAGGCCGCGGCGCTGCGCGAAGCCCGCGAGGAGATCGGCCTTGATCCCGCCCGCGTGTCAGTCCTCGGCACGCTTCCCGTCCATGAAACCGTTACCGGCTTCGCAGTCACCCCTTTCGTCGGCCTGATCGACGGTCCCTTCACCGCAACGCCCGAGGCGGGGGAAGTGGAAGAGGTCTTCACCGTTCCGCTCTCCCATGTCCTCGAACCGGCCCGATTCCTGATCGAAGGGCGGCTCTGGATGGGCGTGCGGCGGCGCTACTATGCCGTGCCCTATGGTCCGTATTACATCTGGGGCGCCACCGCGCGTATCCTGCGGGGGCTGGCAGAGCGGGTTTCGACATGAAGATCGCGGGAGACTGGCTGGAGCATCCCGGCACGCAGGGCCTCTGCGCCGCGCTGGAGGCTGCGGGCCATCGCGCCCTCTTGGTCGGCGGCTGCGTGCGCAATGCCTTGCTGCACGAAGCAGTGGCCGATACCGATATCGCAACCGACGCGGCACCAGAAACAGTCTCTAACATCGCCGAAACCGCCGGTTTCAAGGTCGTTCCCACCGGCATCGACCACGGGACCGTGACCGTGATCGCCCAGGGCAAGCCGCATGAAGTCACCACCTTCCGCCGCGATGTGGAAACCGATGGCCGCCGCGCCGTGGTCGCCTATTCCACCCGGATCGAGGAAGACGCCCAGCGGCGCGATTTCACCATGAATGCGCTTTATGCCGACCGGCAGGGCCTTGTGATCGACCCGCTTGGCGGCCTGCCGGACCTTCTGTCCCGCCATGTCCGCTTTGTCGGCGAGGCCGAGACGCGCATCCGTGAGGACTATCTGCGCATCCTGCGCTTCTTCCGGTTTCATGCCTGTTATGGCGATCCGGATGGCGGTCTGGATGCCGAGGGTCTGGCCGCCTGCGCCGCACTTTCGGCCGGATTAGAGACGATTTCCCGCGAACGCATCCATGCCGAACTGAAGAAGCTGCTCGCCGCCCGCGACCCTGCCCCTTCTGTCGCGGCCATGGCGCAATCGGGGGTCCTCGCCCGCATCCTTCCCGGCGCCGATACCCGGGCGCTGGCCCCGCTGGTCCACCTCGATGCCGATCAGCCGCCCCACTGGCTTCGCCGCCTTGCCGTTCTCGGCGGCATCAGTGCTGACCTCCGCCTGTCCAAATCCGAAGCGCGCGACCTTGCCGCTCTCCGCGCGGCCATCGAGACTACGGAAACCCCGGCCGTCCTTGGCTGGCGACTGGGCGAGCCCCTCGCCGCTGATGCGATCCTGGCCCGGGCTGCCCTTCTGGAAACGCCATCCCCTGCCGACTGGCAGGCCGAGGCACACCGGGGAGCGAAGGCCCGATTCCCCGTCACCGCCGCCGACCTGATGCCCACCCTGCAGGGCGAGGCGCTGGGCGCCCGGCTGAAGGTGATGGAATCGCGCTGGCTCGCTTCCAACCTCACCCTCGGCCGGGAAGACCTGCTGAAAGGGGCGTGACAATCCGTCCCGAGTAGGCTAGGCATACCGCACCCAAAAAGGAGACCAGCATGGAACACGGGATCCCACGCCAACTCACCTGAGTTGACCGATCCCGTCGTGGCGGTCGCTTGCAGGCACCGCGTCACTCCATCGCTGCACCTAATTTCGGGTTTCTCCCCATGTTCCGCTTCCTCGAAAATCTCGTCGATCCCTATCAGACCTATGCCGAGCTTGACGCGCCGCCCACCCGGCTCTGGCCCTTCCTGAAGGATTACGTCAGCGCCTTCCGCAAGGTCTTTGCCGTCACCGCGGTGTTTTCCATCGGCAACGGCGTCCTCGACATCGGCCTGATCTGGTATCTCGGCCGCCTCGTCGACCTGATGACCGGCCAGACGCCGCAGGCCTTCCTTTCGGCGCATTGGGCCGAGATCCTGCTGGTGGCCTTCGTCATCGTCTTCGTGCGTCCGCTGGTGGCCGGGGGATCGGTCGGCCTTCTGCACAACTCGATCCTGACGAATTTCGGCACCATGATGCGATGGCGGGCGCATCGCCATGTGCTGCGCCAGCCCGTCGGCTGGTTTGAAAGCGACTTCGCAGGCCGCATCGCGAACCGCATCATGCAGGCCCCCCCGGCGGCGGGTGACGCGGTGTTCCAGGTCTTCGACATGGCCGCCTTCGCCTGCACCACCTTTGTTGGCGCGCTCTTGATGCTGGCCGACGCCGACCCGCGCCTGATGATTCCGCTGATCCTGTGGCTGATCGGCTATCTTGCCCTGATGCGCTGGACGATCCGCCGCGCCGGTCCCGCCGCCACCGCCTCCAGCGAAGCGCGCAGCGCGGTGACCGGCCGGGTGGTGGACAGCTACACGAATATCCATTCCGTCAAGCTTTTTGCCCACCAGGGCAACGAGTTGAACTATGCGAAGGACGCAATCGAGAACGCGCGACAGACTTTCCAGAAGGAAATGCGCATCGTCACCAAGATGGACATCGCGCTCACCTTCCTGAACGGGCTGATGATCCTTGGCGTCTCCGGCCTTGCCATGTGGCTTTGGGTCAACGGCAGCGCCTCGGTCGGCGCCGTGGCTGCCGCGGTGGCGCTGGTCCTGCGCATCAATTCGATGACCTATTGGATCATGTGGGCCTCGACCCAGCTGGTGCAGAACCTCGGCACCCTGGCCGAAGGGATGGAGACCATCGCCCAACCCGTCACCCTGGTCGACAAGGCCGGTGCCAAACCGCTGAATTTCCAGCAGGGCCTGGTCGAGCTGAAGCACATCTCGCACCACTACGGCCGCGGTTTCGGCGGCTTGCAGGATGTGTCGCTGACCATCCACCCGGGTGAGAAGATCGGCGTCGTCGGTCGTTCCGGCGCGGGAAAATCCACGCTGGTCAAGCTGATGCTGCGCTTCTACGACACCGAATCCGGCGCGATCCTGATCGACGGGCAGAACATCGCCGACGTCACGCAGGAAAGCCTCCGCCAGAAGATCGGCATGGTGCAGCAGGATTCCTCGCTCCTCCACCGCTCGGTGCGCGACAACATCCTCTATGGCCGCCCCGACGCGACCGAAGCGATGATGATCGCCGCCGCGCGGAAAGCCGAGGCGCATGACTTCATCCTGACGCTGGAAGACCCCCAGGGCCGCACCGGCTATGACGCCCATGTCGGCGAACGCGGGGTCAAGCTGTCCGGCGGCCAGCGCCAGCGCGTCGCCATCGCCCGGGTGATCCTGAAGGACGCCCCGATCCTGATCCTGGACGAGGCGACTTCGGCGCTTGACAGCGAGGCCGAGGCTGCCATTCAAGGCGCGCTTTACGGTGTGATGGAGGGCAAGACGGTGATCGCCATCGCTCACCGCCTGTCGACGATCGCCGCGATGGACCGGATCGTCGTACTGGAAGATGGTCAGGTGGTCGAGGACGCCCCCCATGCCGAACTGCTGCGCAGGAACGGCCTCTACGCCCGCTTCTGGGCCCGGCAGTCCGGCGGTTTCATCGGGCTGGAAGAGGACGCGGCGGAATAGCCCCTCGTCGCGCGACTTCGTCTTCTCCTCGGACCTTCCCGCGAGGAGGGACGAAGTCCCCGACGAGCCGTTCCGCGCGCACCGACAGGGAACCGACCCCCGCCGTCAGACGTAGACCCTTGCTTCCCTCCGCCCACAGGCCTACCTCTCCCCCATGAGCGCCCTTCAAAGCCTCGGCTCCCTCATCGACGCCTTCCGCCCCGCCGACGGCCCGCCGCCGCAACGGCTGGGCCGCTTCATGCGCTGGTCGCTGGCCGGGTCCTGGCCCATGCTGGTGGTCGCGGGCATCCTCTCCTCGCTCGCCGGGGTGACCGAGGTGGTCAGCGCCCTGATCCTTGGCTGGGTGATCGACGCCGCCGTCAGTGCGGGGCCGACCGATTTCTTCGCCCGCCACTGGAACCTTGTCGTCTGGTTCATAGCCTTCTACCT
Source organism: Rhodobacterales bacterium (assembly GCA_017303485.1). Classification (GTDB taxonomy): domain Bacteria; phylum Pseudomonadota; class Alphaproteobacteria; order Rhodobacterales; family Rhodobacteraceae; genus Tabrizicola. Next base: position 21,992 of record JAFLCY010000001.1, on the reverse strand, counting down.
GATCCTGCGCCCCCTTGCCTTCGCCGTCTCTTCGGCCTCGAACAGCATCATCATCGGACCGAACGTGATGCCCCTGGTGCTGTCGCGCCTGCACCGCTGGACGCTGGGCCAGGCCGTCACCTTCTTTGACAACGATTTCGCCGGCCGCATCGCGCAAAAGCAGATGCAGGCCGCCCGTGCCGTCACTGATGTCGCGACCGAAGTCATCAACACCGTCTGCTTCGCCCTCGCCTCCGTCATCGGATCGGTCGCCTTCCTGCTTGCGGTCGACGCCAAGGCCGCGATTGCGCTTCTGGTCTGGCTGGTCGCCTATGTCGTCCTGATCCGCTTCTTCCTGCCGGTGATCCGCAAGAACTCCGCCGCCCGCGCTTCCAGCCGGGCGATGGTGTCGGGACAGGTTGTCGACACGATCACCAACATCAAGACGGTGAAGCTCTTCGCCCATGCCGCTTTCGAGGATCGCGTCGCCATCGACGCGATGGAGGTCTTCCGTGACCGCTCGCTGGAATTCGGCGTCATCTCCACCTGGTTCCGTTTCGCCCTGATGCTGCTGGCGGGGATCCTGCCCGTCCTTCTGATCGGCGGCACGGTCCTCCTCTGGCAACAGGGCGCGGCCACCGCCGGGGACATTGCCGCCTCCGGCGCCATCGCGCTCCGCATCGCGCAGATGTCGGGCTGGGTCAGCTTCACCCTGATGTCGATCTATACCTCGGTGGGCGAGGTCGAGGACGGGATGCGCACGCTTTCGGTGCCCCATACCCTGACCGACGCGCCCGACGCTATCGCCCTGCCGCGCGTGCAGGGCGAAATCCAGTTCAGCGACGTGACCTTCGCCTATGGCCGCGAAAGGGGCGGGGTGCAGGGTATCGACCTGACCATCCGTGCGGGGGAGAAGCTGGCCATCGTCGGGGCCTCCGGCGCGGGGAAATCCTCGCTCGTCTCGCTGCTCTTGCGGCTTTACGACCCCGAACAGGGCCGGATCGCCATCGACGGCCACGACCTTCGCGCGGTGACGCAGGAATCGCTCCGCCGCCAGATCGGCATGGTCACGCAGGAAACCGCGATGTTCAATCGCAGCGCGCGCGACAATATCGCCTACGGTAGACCCGAGGCATCCGAAGAAGAGATCATCTCCGCCGCCAAGGCCGCCGAGGCGGATGAGTTCATCGCCCACATGCTCGACCATCAGGCGCGCCGCGGCTATGACGCCTTCCTTGGCGAACGTGGGGTGAAGCTGTCCGGAGGCCAGCGCCAGCGTATCGCCCTCGCCCGCGCCTTCCTGAAGGACGCACCGATCCTTGTGCTGGACGAGGCGACCTCGGCCTTGGACAGCGAAGTCGAGGCGAGCATCCAGGCGGCGCTGGGCCGGGTGATGGAGGGCAAGACCGTGCTGGCCATCGCCCACCGCCTGTCCACCATCGCCGCGATGGACCGGATCATCGTCATGGACCGGGGCCGGATCGTCGAACAGGGCACCCATGCCGAGTTGCTGGCGCTGGACGGTCTTTACGCCCGCTACTGGAACCGGCAGTCTGGCGGCTTCATCGACACCGAAGACGAAGCGGAAGCGGCGGAGTGATCGTTACCATCGACCGGCTGGGGCATCTGGGGCATGGCATCGCTCCCGGCCCGATCTATGTCCCCGGCACCCTGCCGGGCGAGGTGGTCGAAGGCACGCCCGAGGGCGACCGCCTGACCGACCCCAAGATCGTCACCCCCTCGGTCAGCCGCGTGAAGCCGCCCTGCCGCCATGCCCGCGCCTGTGGTGGCTGCCAGTTGCAACACGCCTCCGACGCCTTCGTGGCCGGGTGGAAGCAGGAGATCGTCGCGAATGCCTTGGCGGGTCAGGGCCTGAGCGCCGAATTCCTGCCGCTCGTCACCTCCCCCGCCCGGTCCCGCCGCCGCGCCACCCTCTCGGCCCGGCGTACCAAGAGCGGCGTGCTGATGGGCTTTCACGCCCGCGCTTCGGACACCATCGCGGAAATCCCCGACTGCCAGCTCCTCCATCCCGGCATCCTTGCTGCCTTTCCCGGGTTGCAGGCACTGGTGCAAGCCGGTGGATCGCGCACGATGGAACTCTCCCTTCAGGTGACGCTGACGCGCGGAGGGCCAGATGTTGTGGTCACGGGGGGCAAACCGCTGGATGCTACCCTGCGGATGGACCTTGCGCGGCTGGTCGAAACCCACGCCTTCTCGCGCCTCACCTGGGATCGCGAGACCGTCGCGCTGAGGGATCGGCCTGCACTGACGATGGGCGCAGCCACCGTCGTCCCCCCCGCCGGGGCCTTCCTGCAAGCGACCCAAGAGGGCGAAGCCGCCCTCCTCGCCGCCGTCCGCCACGCCCTCGGCCCGCAGAAGCGTGTGGTCGATCTGTTTTCCGGTGTCGGCACTTTCACCCTGCCACTGGCGGAAGCGATGGAAGTCCACGCCGTCGAAGGCGATGCCGCCATGACCAAATCCCTCGACCTTGCCGCCCGCAACACCCCGAACCTGCACCGCATCTCCACCGAAACCCGCGACCTGTTCCGCCGGCCGCTGGAACCTGACGAGTTGCTCACTTTCTCCGGAGCCGTCATCGACCCACCGCGCGCCGGGGCTGAGGCGCAGACCGCCGCCCTCGCCGCGTCGAAAACCCCGGTGATCGCCGCCGTCTCCTGCAATCCCGTGACCTTCGCCCGCGACGCACGGACCCTCACTGTCGCTGGATACCGGCTCGACTCGGTGCAAGTTGTCGACCAGTTCCGCTGGTCCACCCACATCGAGCTTGTCGCCCGCTTTTCCCGTCCCTGACGTTTCCGTGAAGCAGCCGCCCGGCCAGCCGACTAGGCAAGGCCGCCAGTTTCCTGTATCCATTGGAAAAAACAGGCGCACTACAGGCGGACACGGGCATGCGGTTTTTCGGTTGGTTGGCGATCCTCGTCGCGGTGATCGGTCTTTCGGGCTGCGGCTCGAAGTTCAAGCGCTACAACGGCCCCGAGGTGACGCAGATCCAGGTCCACAAGGCCGACCGCAAGCTGTATCTCTTCCACAACGACAAGGTGCTGAAGTCCTATGACATCGGCCTCGGCTTCCAGCCGGTCGGCCACAAGCAGTTCGAGGGTGACGGCAAGACACCCGAAGGCCAGTATTTCATCAGCTACAAGAACCCGAACTCCGACTATCACCTGTCGCTGAAGATCTCCTACCCGAACGAGGCGGACGTCGCCTTTGCGCAATCCCAGGACAAATCCCCCGGCGGCGACATCGTCATCCATGGCGGGCCGACCAGCCGCGTCTCCAAGCGCGACTGGACCTGGGGCTGCGTCGCCGTGACCGACCGCGAGATGGAAGTCATCTACTCGATGGTGAAGCCGGGCACGCCGATCTACATCCTGCCCTGAAACGAAAAAGGGGCCCGAGGGCCCCCTGGATCGCGTCATCTGTCCCGGGCTCAGGCCCCGGTCAGCATCGTCCACCAGATCTTGCCGCCCGGCTCCTGGAACCAGGCAAAGCCCAGCCGCGTCGCCAGCGGGTCCATGATCACAACCCGGGTGTCAGGCTGTGCCATCCAGGACGACAGCGTCTCCAGCTCGGTCTCGTAGGTCTCCGAAATATTCTCGCCCAGAAGCCGTCCGGTGAACCCGCTGCGCTGCACCCGGACCAGCGGCGACGAGCCGTCGGACCCGAAGTGCCAGGGCCGGTTCTGCACCGACATGTCACGCGAATGCGTCTCGGCGGCGGCGTTCAGCGCCGCGTCGAAGGCCACCGGGGGCAGCGATTTCGCCGCGCGCAGGGTGTTCATCGAATCCAGGAAGCGGAACGACACCTCGCGTGCGTCCTTGATCTTGTAGACCCGGGGCAGGGGCTTGCCGTCGGCGCCGACAGTGGGCGCGCTGGTCGCTGCACAGCCAGCCAGGGCCAGGACCATGCCCTGCGCCAGAAAGATGCGTCTATCCATTCAGTCCACCAGAAATAAGCCGTCGCGAAGCGGCCGTTCGGCCCCTCCATAGCGGAAGCTCGCGGCGGGTTCAAACAGGCTTCTTGCCATCGGCGGACGCTGGCGGTCACATTCGCGTCGGCGGATGCCGCTCACGGTGATTTGTTGACAGGTGTTTGATTTGCGGCAGGCCGAAAAAGGCGCTATAGGCGGCACGAACACGGGATTTCAGGAGTATCTCCATGTCGAACGACACGGTCAGCCGTCGCGCGATCCTGGGTGGGGCAGTGGGCGTGGCCGGTCTGGCGGCGCTCCCGGCCTTTGCTCAGGACGGCAGCACCGAATTCACCGAGCCGGCAACCTCGGTGCGCAACAACATCTCCAGCTTCCGCATGTTGCAGTGGCAGGACTACTTCGACAACACCCGCAACGGCCTGATCCTGGCAGATACCACCTCGCGGGCGCTGCATTACTGGTCGGAAGACCAGTCGATCTACCGGCTTTACCCGACCTCGGTTCCTCTGACGGAGGAACTGACCCGGCGCGGCGTCACCTCGGTCATCCAGAAGGTTGTGAACCCGACCTGGCGCCCGACGAAATCCATGCTGGAACGCCATCCGGAATGGCCTCCCGTTGTCGAAGGCGGCGCGCCCGACAACCCGCTCGGCTCGCGTGCGCTCTATCTCGGCTGGCCTGCCTACCGGGTCCACGGCACCCACGATACCCGCAAGATCGGTCGCCGCTCGTCCTCGGGCTGCATCGGGCTCTACAACGAACACATCGAAGAGCTGTTCGAGATGGCCAAGGTCGGCACGCAGGTGCGCCTGATCTGACCGCTCGACACAACCAAACGGATTGGACCGCGTGGCTGAAAGGCCCCGCGGTCCTTTCTTTTTTCAGCCAGAGCGGCACCAGGCGGGCATCGTCGTATTGATCCGGCCCGTGCAGGCGGCGTCCACACAGCGCGCAAGACTGGCGAAGTGGAAGCCCTTGCTCACCACCGGCGGGCCGTAATGCGCGTATTTCCCCGAGTTCGTGGCGATGTTGCGCACCGACTTCGGCACGACTGGCTCACCGATGAAGCACCAGCAGGTGTCGTTCAGGACCTGGCCGCCAAATCTCCTGATCACGTCGATCAGCCCTTCCGCCTCGGCCATGGCAAAAACGTCCCGCCCGCAAGTGACGATCAGGCTAACGCCCTCAGCCTTGCGCCGCCCGTCGCACAGTCGGGCCAAAGCCGCGATTTCGGTCAGCGAGAAATGTGGATTGCCCAGCGCCACCAGATCGACATCTGGAGTCCGCGCGATGTTAAGCTCTTCCCAGGTCTCAACAAGGTCCCGCTCCGTCACCTGCACGACAGGCATGTCCTCCCCCAGTATCCCATCCGCAGTGCTGGCTTCCGGTGTGATGCCCTGAACATGGAACATCGGCACGGCAGAGGTCGTGGCGAAGGCTGCCCCGAAGGCCTTCAGGTCGTCATGGCTGACGGCATGGCCCGCAAGCCCGCAAATCAGTGGGATCTGGTTCGTGGCGATCTTGCCGATGTGGTAGCCGAGCAGCGGGAAGAACAGGTCGTCAACCTTGCCCAAAGGCGGCAGATCAATGCGGATGGTTGCGCGACGACGGTCGGCAAGATAGCAGTCCGCCGCCGGCGCGCGTCCCGTGATGGCGACCAGAATATCCAGATAATCCGGATACTTCAGTGTCCTTGCCCCCAGCACCGAATTGGCAAAGACCACTGCGTTCGACTCTCCCCAGGCAATGTTCTGCCCTGCCTTCGGTGCAGGCTCCAGCAGGTATGGCGCGCAGGTATAGGTGGGCTTTGCGCCCATCTCGACATAGGCGTCGGCCAGCGCATCTGTAGCCTCGCCCAGCACCTCCGGCACACCTAAGGCCCGCCATTGCCGCCGGTCGACGCACACCGCGTTCATCGTCGTCGGCACCCGAACGCGCGCGCCCATCTCGCACAGCCGCCGGGCAAACTGCAGACCCGCCGGGCCCTGGTAGAAGACGCCATCCAGATGCGCCATCTCGACATCGACCAATTCAGTCGCGCCCTCGATCCGGGCGGTTTGCAGGACAATCCGCATCGCGATCCTTGCCGCCTCGCCGAACTCTCCGGCCAGAAAGCGGCGGTCAAGCTCGCTCAAGGTGAAGTCCGCCGGATCAGGTTCCGGCAGAATGTAGATTGGAGGCTGGGTTGTCGGCCCGTCCGGCGGCTGGATCGAATCGCCCTCGATCCGGGCATGAGTGACACCCGACAGCGCCGCAAAGTCCGTCTCGTCCAGTTGCAGGACGGGAATGCCGCGCTGGAACAACTCGCCAGCGATCAGCACGCCCAGCGTCAGGATCGTCTCCTTGTGCCGAAAGACCAGTGCTGCCGGGGCGTGGCCATTCATCAAAAGCTCAAACATCACCAGACTGCCGGAGCAGGACCCCCGCCCGCTTGGGATGGCAAGGATCTTCCCCCCGACCGACTGCCCGCACAGCGGATGGTGAACGTCGATGATCCGCCCCGTCGAGGCATCGACCCCACCCATGAAGCTGAGGCCGGTATCGGCATACAGGATTTCGCCGCTCGCCTGTCCCGCGATCAGGGCCTTCGCGCGCAGGATCCTATCCGTCATCCCGTCTCTCCCCCGCGCCGATCAGGCCGCCTGCAGCAAGGTTAAGGCCACACTAAAGGGTCAAGGCAAGCCTTTGAAATCATTGCGCCGAAAAAAAGCGCCGCGCGTGGGCAGCCTATCCCCTTCGGGGTAGCCATCCGCCCAGGTTCTCCTCGATCACCGCCACCAAAGCTTCAATATGGGCCGGCTCGTCGTTCAGACAGGGGATGTAGGTGAAGACCTCGCCCCCGGCGTGAAGGAAGGCCTCCCTGATCTCGCCGTTGATCTCTTCCAGCGTCTCGATGCAGTCCGCCGAGAAAGCCGGTGCCATCACCGCGATCCGCTTCTTCCCCGCCTTCGCCAGCGCCGCCACATGCTGCACCGTATAGGGCCGCAGCCATTCCTCGCGCCCGAAGACCGACTGGAAGCTGGTGTCGATCGACCCTGCCTCCCACCCCAGCCGTTCCCGCAGCAGCCGCGAGGTTTTCTGGCACTGGCAGTGGTAGGGGTCGCCCTCCATCAGATAGCGTTTCGGCATTCCGTGGTAGGACGCGACCAGCACGTCGGGCCTGTGGTCAAGTTTCGCATAGGCCGCCTCGACCGACCCGGCCAGCGCGTCGATATAAAGCGGATGGGCGAAGTACTCCGCCACGGTCCGCACCGCCGGTTGCCGCTTCTCCTGCATCAGGGCGCGGAAGAACTGGTCATTTGCCGTGGCCGAAGTCGCCCCGGCGTAGTGGGGATAAAGCGGGAAGAACAGGATCTTCTCGCAACCCGCGGCGACCATCGCCTTTACCTTCGCCCCGGTCGAGGGATTGCCGTAGCGCATGCAGAAGTCGACCATCACCTCTGCCCCGTGCCGTTCCGCCAGCGCGGTCGCAATCGCGGCGGTCTGCGCCTTGGTGATGGTCAGGAGGGGGCTTTCGTTCAGTTCCTCGTTCCAGATCAGCTTGTAGTTCGCGCCCGAGGTGAAGGGCCGCTTCGACAGGATCACCAGTTGCAAAAGCGGCTGCCACTTCCAGCTCGGGTAGTCCACGACCCGCTTGTCCGACAGGAACTCGCTCAGATAGCGCCGCATCGACCAATAGTCGTAGGCGTCCGGGGTGCCGAGGTTGGCCAGCAGCACCCCAACGCGCGCCGGTCTGATCGGAGGATGATCGGCGGGCGCATGGGCAAGGCGGCCCTGGTCGGGAGCGGCTGTGGTCTTTGATCCCTGCATGGCGGTTCTTCCCAATGGTTCAGGGCGGGACATAAGGGTTGGGCGGACGGGGTCAACCGTCTTTGGGCAGGGGCTTCTCCGGCACCCCCAAAGCATCGGCCAGCCGGGCCTTGGCCGAACCCGGCCGCAAGGGTTGCTGCTGGCTTTCATGCGGCGCCCAGCCGGTGAGGAAAACCAGCTCGACCGTGGCGCGCAACCGACCCTCGGGCGTGCTGTAGCTACTGCGGTATATACGCGCGGCCTCTGTCAGTACCGCGCGACGGGTAAAGTGACGCAGGCGGGCGGCAAGGGCGTTGCTTTCGCCTGCCGCGCGAAGGTCGGAAAGGAGGGCGGAGAAATCGCGATACTCGACGGTCTGCAGCAGGCTGTCCGCGACGGGCAGGGCGAAACCGGCCCGCTGCATCAGGGCGCCGAGATCGCGGATCTCGCCCATCGGCAGGACGCGGGGTGAAAGGCCACCAGTCACGGCCGCCTCAGCCTCCGCAAGACAGGCGCGAAGTTCCTGCAGGCTACGACCGCCCGGCAGTACGGCAAGGAAAAGGCCGTCTGGCTTCAGGGCCCGCCGACACTGGACAAGCTGGCCCACCGGATCATTGGCCCAGTGCAGAGACATGGCGTGAACAACTAGATCGTGAGCGCCTGGTTCCAGTGCGATCATATCGCCATCGTCGGAAATCGCCGCACCCGGAAAATCACCAAAGATTTCAGGGCTGCCGGTCACAACAGCAGGCGCCGTAAACCTTCTGTTAACCTCACTGAGTCTTTCCTGAAGATCGGACAGGGCCAGGCGATGCAGGAACAGCGCCCCGTCGTGGCCGGGCAGGCGGCGGGCACGGGCGCGGTGGCGGGTCAGCGCACTACGGTCGGTCAGGATCATCGGCTGGGTCATCTGGCGGAGATTAGGAGGGCAGAATGGGAATGCAAGGCGCGCTGCAGATCCTGTATCCCCCGCAATGCATTTCCTGCGCGGCCCCGGTGCAATCCGACTTCGGTCTTTGCACCGACTGCTGGCGCGAGACGCCCTTCGTGTCCGGCCTTGTCTGCGACAAGTGCGGCGTGCCTTTGCCGGGGCAGGACAGTGCCGAGCGGGCATTTTGCGATGACTGCATGATGATTGCCCGCCCATGGGACCGGGGCCGCGCGGCACTGATGTATCATGAAAACGGACGGCGGCTGGTGCTGGCGCTGAAGCATGGCGACCGGATGGACCTCGCCCGCCCGGCCTCGACCTGGATGCTGAAGGCGGCCAAGCCGATCCTGCAACCGGGAATGCTGGCGGTGCCGGTGCCGCTGCACTGGACGCGGCTCTTCCGCAGACGGTTCAACCAGGCGGCTCTCCTGTCCCGCGCCATCGCGAAATCCGCCGGGATTGATCATTGCCCGGATGCGTTGCGCCGCAATCGGTCCACCGGCAGTCAGGACAACAAGACCCGCGACGCCCGCTTTGCCAATCTGGTCGGCGCATTCGTCGTACCGAAGCCGCGCGAGAAGCGGGTCGAGGGGCGGGATATCCTGCTTGTCGATGACGTGATGACCTCGGGCGCGACCTTTGCGGCGGGAACCGAGGCTCTTTTGGCTGCCGGGGCGCGGTCGGTGTCGGTCCTCTGTCTGGCGCGCGTTGCGAAAGACGGCTGATTCCCTATATTCGGGCACGAAAGAGGTGCCCTTATGCGTCCCGTTGAAATCTACACCACCCCCTTCTGCGGCTACTGCGCCATGGCCAAGCGGCTCCTGGACCGCAAGGGCGTGGCCTACCGCGAGATTGATGTCAGCGCCGACCCTGACTTGCGCGCGACGATGGTGCAGCGGGCCAACGGGCGGCGGACCGTTCCGCAGATCTTCATCGGGGCCACCCATGTCGGCGGGTCGGATGACCTGCACGCGCTGGAGCATGCGGGCAAGCTTGACCCGCTTTTGGCCGAATGATGCGGGCGGGGCTGGTCCAGCTTAACGTGACGGACGATCCGGCGGCGAACCTGCCGGTGACGGTGGGGCTTGTCCGGCAGGCAGTCGCCGGCGGGGCAGGGTTCGTGCTGACGCCAGAGCTGACGAATGGTCTGTCCTCCAGCCGCTCGCACCAGCGCGCAGTCTTCCGGCACGAGGATGACGATCCGACCCTCGCCGCGCTTCGGGCCGAGGCGAAGGCGGCGGGCATCTGGCTCTTGATCGGCTCGCTGGGGTTGCTGACCCATGACGCGGACGGCCGCTTTGCCAACCGCAGCTTCCTGATCGCCCCGGATGGCAGCATCGCGGCCCGCTACGACAAGATCCACATGTTCGACGTCAACGTATCTGCGACAGAGATCTACCGCGAAAGCGAGGGTTACCGGCCCGGCACCAGGGCCGTTGTGGCCGAGACACCCTTTGCGAAGATCGGCATGACGGTCTGCTATGATGTCCGCTTTCCGACGTTGTATCGGCGTCTGGCGCAAGGCGGGGCGCAGGTCATCACGGTTCCGGCGGCCTTCAACCACATCACCGGCGCGGCGCATTGGGAAACCCTGCTGCGCGCGCGGGCCATCGAGACGGGCTGCTTCGTGCTGGCCCCGGCGCAGACCGGCTTTCACGCGGAGGCGAATGGCAAGGGCCGCAAGACCCACGGGCATTCGCTGGCGATAGCGCCATGGGGGGAGGTGCTGGCCGATGCCGGCACCGAGCCGGGCGTGACTCTGGTCAACCTTGACCTGTCCGAGGTCGAAAAGGCGCGGGGCAGGGTGCCGTCCTTGACCCATGACCGGAGCTTCGACGGGCCATGAGCGCCGAAAAGGCCGACGACATTGCGGTGGCACTGTTCGGCGAGCTGTTCATGGCCGATCAGCTTGCGCGCAACCGTATCTCGAAGGTGCTGCCGAAGGGCATGGAACTGTCGCATTTCAGCGTTCTCAACCATCTGGCGCGGGTAGGCGACGAACGAACCCCGGCGCAACTGGCGAAATCCTTCCATGTGACGCGCGGGGCGATGACCAACACGCTGACCAAGCTGGAATGGGCGGGTCATGTCCACATCCGTCCGGATTGGGAGGACGCGCGGCAAAAGCTTGTCGCGATCAGCCCGAGCGGCAGGGCGGCGCGGGAAGCGGCACTGGCCAGCGTCGTGCCGCTGATTGCCGAGGTTGTGCAGGCCATCGGAGGCGACCGTGTGCGGTCGCTTTTGCCGGTTCTGCGCGAGCTGCGCATCAAGCTGGAAGACGATCCGGGCTGAGGCCGGGGCACCTGTTCCATGTCCGAAATGCCATAGCCGCCCATCGATCCACCCCGGAAGTCGCCGATAGGTCTTGCCCTGCCTGCGATATGTTCGCATAGACTGGACAGGTATCCTGAGATCCGGTCGCCATGCAGAATTCTTTGCGTTACTTGCTTGCTTCGCTTGCCCTGGGCACTGCGCTTTCCACTGCGCCCGCGATGGCCGAAATGACGGGTTCGCTGAACATGAACGGCGTGACCGGCTTGATCGACATGCCGTCGGGCGACGCCCAGAAGGACGCCACGTTTTCGTTCAGCGTGGGCTCTGTCGGCCCGATCACCCGCACGACGCTGAGCTTTCAGGCCACCGAACGACTGTCGGCCTCGTTCCGGTTCCAGACCTGGCGCGACTGGGACACCGTCATTCCCGGAGACGACAGCGAGACAGACCGCAGCATCGACCTGCGCTACCAGGTCCTGAAAGAGGGCAAGTTCGCCCCGGCGGTGACGATAGGCCTGCAGGACCTGACCGGACGCGGCATGTTCGCCTCGGAGTATATTGCCGCCACCAAGACCTTCGGCGACCGGCTGAAGGTGACCGCGGGCCTCGGGTGGGGCCGGTTGGGCAGCTATGGTGGCATAGGGGCGCCGTTCGGCAACCGGCCGCCAGTCGACCCGCTGGGCACCCCGAACTCTGACCAGTGGTTCCGGGGCGAGGCCGCACCCTTCGCCGGAATCGAATACAAGATCAACGACAGCTGGACGATCAAGGGCGAGTATTCCTCGGACGACTATCTGCTGGAAGATGAGACGCGCGGGCTGATCGAACGCGACAGCCCGTTCAACTTTGGTCTCGAATACCATCGCGGGCCGAACGTCCGGCTTGGCGTCTATTCTCTTTACGGCTCCGAGATCGGTCTTGCGTTCCATGTCGTCCTTGACCCGAAAAGCCGGGCCACGGGCGGAATCGTCGGTGCGGCCCCGGTCCCGGTCAAGGCGCGGCCCTCACGGGCGGCCGATCCCGACGCCTATGACGGCGGCTGGGTCACGCAGCCGGACGCCGGACCGATCCTGCGCGAAAACCTTGCCAAGCGCCTGGCCGCCGACGGCATCGCGGTTGAGGATCTGGCCTATACCGCGACAACGGTGCAGGTCCGCATTCGCAACGGCCGGATCGACGCCGGATCGCAGGCCATCGGCCGCACCGCACGCGCCCTCAGCCATGTCATGCCCGCCTCGGTCGAGGTGTTCGAGATCGTTCCGGTGGTGAACGGCATTGGCGCCTCGAAGATCACCATCCGGCGCAGCGATCTGGAAGAGCTGGAATATACCGCCGACAACGCCTCGCTGCTGCGAGAGCGGATCACGGTCACCGATGCGGGCCCGACCCCCGCCTATTCGCTGGGCGACGAAGACCTGTATCCGAAGTTCCGCTGGAGCCTGAAACCCGTCGTCCGCCTGTCGGAACCCAAGAAGGGTGACATCGGGGTCAGACTCTCGGCCAGCTACGACTTTGCGCCGGGGCTGGTGCTGTCAGGTTCGATCCACCAGCAGATCGCCAGCAACCGCGACAATGACACGGACTCGACCTCACCCTTGCAGCATGTGCGGACCGACAGCTGGCGCTACAACGAATTCGGCGAGACTTCGCTGGAGAAGCTGACCCTCGCCTGGTACGCCCATCCGGCTGAGAACATCTATTCCCGCGTCACCTTCGGCTATCTGGAGCGCATGCATGCCGGGGTTTCCGGCGAAGTGCTGTGGAAGCCTGTGGACAGCCAGCTCGCCCTTGGGGTCGAGTTGAACTACACCAAGCAGCGGGACACGGATGGCGGTTTGGGCTTTGGCGAATATGATTACGACGTCATGACCGGCTATGTCTCGGCCTACTACGACTTTGGCAACGGATATCTGGGTCAGCTGGATGTCGGCCGCTACCTTGCGGGCGATGTCGGTGCCACCATCTCGCTTGACCGGGTCTTCGCGAATGGCTGGCGCGTCGGTGCCTTCGCGACCGTCACCGACGTCAGCGCCGAAGACTTCGGCGAGGGCGGCTTCGACAAGGGCATCCGCTTCACCATCCCGTTCAACTGGGCGCTTGGAACCGATTCCCGCCGTGGCTTCGGCATGACGTTGCGGCCGAAAACCGGCGATGGCGGCGCGCGCGTGGATGTCGACGACCGGCTGTACGACACGCTGCGCGAATATCATACCGACGGGCTTGATCCCGACTGGGGCAGGGTCTGGCGGTGACATTGAAGATGAAGTTTGCGGCCGCAGTGGCCGTTCTGGCCCTGCTGGCGGCCTGCGGGAACGAGAAAACCGGCCCGAACCCCGTGGTGTCGGCCATCGGGGCGATGGCCAAGGACGGTGTGGCCAAAGTGAAGGCGCGCAAGGAGGGCGGCAAGTCCGCCGGCAAGACCGTTTCCCCCGCCGAACGCCGTGCCGCGCTGGAAGAGGCTGGAAAGCCGGTCCTGCGCATGTCCTCGGAATCCACCGGCCAGGCCGGATTCATGACGATCCTGGACGCCAAGGGTGATGTCCTGACCTGGAAGGGTCCCAGCGGGTCGACCTTCTCGCAACGCAACGGCGTCCTGATCCAGACCCGTGGCCTGGGCTCCGACCTGATGTCGGCACAGGCGCCGTCGGTCGGCCAGCTGCTGCGCACCGGCGGCAGCTATCAGCGCATCTACTACTTCCTTGGCGATGACGATCAGGGCACGCGGCGGACCTACGACTGCACGACCTCGATCACCGGCAAGGAAACCATCGAGATCGTCGGTCGCACCCACAGTGCAACCCATGTGACCGAGCTTTGCGAGCGTCCGCTTGGCAAGCTGACCAACGACTACTGGATCGAGGGCGATTCGATCCGGAAGTCGCGGCAATGGGTCAGCGGCGGCATCGGCTACATCGAATTCGAGCGTGTCATCGACTGACTCCCGGCAGCGGCGGGCCGGTCGGGACGAATCTGGTGCATTTTGCACCTGGTTTCCGGTATAGTTTCCATGGACCCGGAATGTTCGGTGCGATGCCGGGGCGCATCTTCTATGCTTGGCAACGGAACCGCTGCAGGAGGGCACCATGAAGGCATTGTATGCATTGGCACTGTCCGCCGCCCTGTGCGCAACATCGGCGCAAGCCGGCGGTCCGGTCGTCGTTGTCGAGGAAGAGCCCCCCGTGGTCGAGGAAAAGCCCGCCTCCAGCGCCGGTATCCTGCCCTGGCTGGCGGTGCCTCTGGTCCTGTGCATCGTGATGTGCGGGTCGGATGACGAGGCGGCACCGGCCCCGCCGTGATCTGCCGGTTCGGGTCAGACCTCAGTCAGTAGTCCCTCTCCAGGTAGATGCCGACCCCGGTTTCGCCGTCGGCGCCCAGCTTGCCCTTGACGGTGACGCCCTTGCGCAGGTCGAGGTTCAGGTTGATCCGGCTCTTGCCCTCCTGATCGACCTCGATCTCGGTGTAGACATTCTCCGAGATGTATTTCCCCGCCTTGAGCGCAGCCGAGCCGTCTTCGGTCGTGGTCACGTCCAGGTCGTCCAGCCCGAAGTTGCGGCGCAGGTTGCCCACCATGCCGACCCCGCCCCGCCCGGCAAGCACGGCGACCGCATTCGCCAGTTGCGCAGCCTGCAAGGCCGAGATCTTGTCCAGGCCGCGTCCGAAAAGCAGCCGCGCAAGGACTTCCTCCTGCGGCAGTTCGGGGGATGAGGTGAAGCTGACCTCGGGATCATCCGCCGGTCCGTCGACCGTCACGGTGCTGGTGATCCCGTCGCTTTCGGTCGAGGCGGCAACACTGATGTTCGGGACCAGGCTACCTTCCATGACAAGATCGGCCTGCGACAGCACCAGCCGGCGGCCAAGGATGTCCATTCGCCCGCGGATGAGATGGAACCCGCCCGAAGGGCGGACATCTGCCGTGGTGCCTTGCAGGGTCAGGGCGCCACCAAGTTCGGCGTCGATGCCCCGCCCGCGGATGAAGATCTGGCTCGGGGCCGAGATGGTCAGGTTCAGCGCGATCGGCCGTGCCGATCCGTTGCCACCGGATGGCGCGCTGCTGTCACCCAGAAGGCCCGCCTTGCGCCGGGTTTCGCGCACGTTGCCGGGCTCGCGGACATGGCCGATGTCCAGAAGTGCGGCTCCCGTGCTGAAGCCTGACGAGGGCACCCGCACTTCGGTTTCGGCCAGGTTCAAGGTCCCCGCCAGCAAGGCCCCGCCGGTAAGCGGACCCTTGAACGTCAGGCCACCGCTGACCCGCGTGTCGTACAGTTCGGGGTCGTAGAGCCGCAGGCGGTCCAGCGTGATGGTCAGATCGGCGCTTTGCGGGCTGGTCAACCCGATGGGCCCATCGACGCGCAGCTTGCCGCCCGAGGAAACGCCGGAGGTCGCCGCCAGCCTTAGGGTGCCGCCCTGCAACTGGCCGATGGCCTCGACATCCAGCAGCGAGAGGCCCGTTCCGGGATCGGCGATGCGCCCGCCGGACAAAGTCACCCGGCCGGACAGCGACCGCAGGGCCAGCGGTCCGCTCAGCCGCAGGTCATAGCCGACCCGGCCCGACACCGACCGGGGCGAGAGGATGAGGTTCGCCAACCCCGCCTCGCCCGCGCCTTTGATCGTCAGGTCCGCCGACCCGAAGCCGTTCGCGATCTGCCCCGCAACCGTGGCGTTGATCTGGCCGGGGCCGCTGCCGGTGATGTTCAGGACATAGCCCTTTTCATCCTGCGTCGCAGTACCGGACAGGGTGAGCGGCCCCTGCACCTCGGGCACGATCAGCCCGAGGTTCGCAAGCCGCGCCTCCAGGTCGATGCTGCGGCGGCTGCCGTCAACTTCACCCTTCGCGGTTGCCGACAGTTGCGGATTGCTCAGCCGCGCCAATTGCACCTGCACGACCCCGTCTTTCAGGCCGACGGCGACGTCCAGCGTGCTTGCCCCGGCGAGAAGTTTGTCCGCCTCGCGGTTGCCCAGACGCAGCGATTGCGCGGTTCCCGACAGCTTCGCCTGGCCATCCTCGGGCGTGCCGGTGAAGCGCCCGTCCAGCGCGACCTTGCCGCCGTAGCCCGGCCCTAGAACCGACAGATCCTCAAGCGAGACCGATCCCGTCAGGTCCGACCCGGCGGTCGAGAGCTTCCCGCTCGCCTGCGCATGAAGCCCGCCCGCCGCAGCCTCGAAGGCGCGCAGCACGGTCCCGCTCTCGTCCCGGCGGATCGAGGCGGTAAGGGTCGACTGTCCGGCAAGCAGGCCATCGGCCTGGGGGATATCCAGGCTCAGGCCCTGACCCGCAAAGGCGATCTCGGCATCGAAGAACCCCGAAAGACGGCTGGCCGAGCCGGTCAGGTCCAGCCGGCCCGACCCGTCCAGCTTGCGCCCTGCAAGACCCGAAAAGCGCGCGAAATCTGTCGCTTCGACCGCAAGCTTTCCGCTGGTCAGGAAGGCGTCCTGCAGACCTTCGATCTCCAGGGCACCGGTTCCGGTCAGGCCCGCCCCTTCAAGCCGGATGTCGGTCAGGCTCAGCGCCTCGGAGCCTTCCAGCCAGTGCAACCGCACGGAACCGTTCACGTCCGGTCCCAGCGCCTCGGCCAGCGCCTTGTCGGCGGGCGCGATGCCCGAGGCGGCGAGCTTGAAAGTGCCGCCAAAGCTGTTGCCCGCCGAAGTCCGCCCGATCCGGCCCGATCCGTCCAGCCGCATCCGGGCGACCTTCATGTCGGGCTGGTCGAACCCGTCCACCGACACGTCGCCCGACCAGCTGTCCTTGTCGCCAGGGTCTGTCGCCAGATGGAATTCCGCGCGGCTGACGCGCGTGTCCTCGACGAAAGGCAGGATAACCGGCGCGTTGTCCGGCGCGGCCAGGGTGCCCGTCACGTCGAACCATTCCGGCAAGCCGTCCGCCGCGATCTCGGCCGTGCCGGTCAGGTTGATGGATCGGGCAGAGAGGTCGAAACTGTCCAGCGTGATCCGCCCTGCGGGCGACCGCAGCGCATCGGCCTTCAGCGCAATGTCGGTGCCGAAGAAATCCACCTGCTCGGGGGCAAGGATCGGGGCCAGGTCGCCCGCCACATCGGCCAGAAAACGATAGCCGCCGTCCTCGCCGTGGACTGCGATCGTGCCCTTCAAACGCTCTGCGCCGTCGGTCGTCAGCAGGATATCGGCGGCATAGTTGTCGATCGGGCCTGCCCCGGTCACCCGCAACGAGGCGGAGGGCGCGCCGGGAATGTCCAGAAGACCGACCACGATCCCCTTGGCATCCTCCTCGGCGACCAGAGACAGGTCCAGCTCGCGCGTCGCATTGGAATAAGTCGCATCCAGCGTGATCTGGCCCTTCGGCCCCTCGCCGGTGCGGATCAGGTCCAGCTTGGCGTGACCGTCGCCGCCCGCAAGTCCCATCGCGGCTTCCAGCGTCCCGGTCACCGGCTGGCCCAGCACCTCCGGCCCCAGCTCGATCCGCTCTGCCGCCACCCGGTCGATGTTCACCGAGACCGGCAGGTCCGGCAGGCTGAACCCGCCGGCTTCGGGCGAAGGCGCAGCGTCCTGCGTCTGGGGCAGGCGCGCGACGATGATTTCCTGTGCGGAAAGCTCGCTGACGTTCACCTCGCCGGACAGAAGCGCCGAGCGGCTCCAGTCCAGGACCACTCCGTTCAGAGTGATCCAGATACCCTTGTCGTCGGCGATGGTCAGTTGCTCGATGGTGGCCTGCGAGGTCAGCGCCCCGGTAAAGCCCGTCACTGTCACCTGTCGCCCGGCACCCGACAGCGAATCTTCCAGAAACGCCGTCAGATAGTCGCGGTCGTCTTCCTGTGCCCAGGCCAGGCCGGGCAGAAGGCAGGCGGCGATCAGAAGACACTTCCGCATCAGAACGATTGCCCCAGGCCGACGTAGATCTGCACGCCGTCCCCCGTGCTGCCGCTGACCGGCGCGGCGACATCAAAGCGGATCGGCCCGAGCCCGGTGTCATAGCGCAGGCCCAGCCCGGCCCCGGCGTGGGAGTCGGTCAAGGCTCCAGTGAACCCGTCCAGCCCGATACTGCCCCAGTCGACGAAACCCACCACGCCGATCTTGTCGGTGATCTTGGTGCGCAGCTCCACCGACCCGGCCAGGAAATACCTGCCCCCGATCAGGAACTCTGGCCCCAGGCCGCGCGTGACTTCCACGCCCAGCGACCGATAGGGTTGCCCCCGCACCGTGCCGCCCCCGCCTGAGAAGAACAGGTTGTCCCGCGGAGTTTCCAGAAGCTCTGAGCCCAGCACGGCCCCAGCCTGCAGCCGCGCCGCGACCACGACCTTTCCCGGCGCGCCGAGACTGCGATAGGCGCGGCCATCCATCGTCGCACGCAGGCCCGACCCGGTAGTGCCGAACCCGGCAAAGGGCTTGGCCTCGGCGTCGAGGTAGAAGCCCTTGGTCGGGTTGTTGGCAATGTCGCGCTTGTCCCAGGTCACGCCGATGGGCAGCGACAGGTTGCGGAAACGGAATGATCCGCCGGGATCCTCGCCATCCAGAAAGTCGAAGGTCAGCCCGGCCCGCGCCGTCAGCGTTTCGGACAGGATGTGACTGACCTTGAAACCGAAGGTTACCGCATCCAGCGCATAGTCGATCTCGTCTTCGTGCGAATAGCCAAGCACCAGCCCCGCCGTGGTGTCCGGCGTGAAGGTGGCGGGCCGGTCGAGCGTGATCTCCAGCCCGTAGTCGATGCCGCTTTCACCAGACCCGATGTTGGTGACTTCCGCAGCCACCCCCAGCCTTTCGCCCCCACCGTTGACATTCCGGTGCAGCCAGGACGCCGACAGCGACACCCCGTCGAGGCTGGCAATTTCGGCGCCAAAGGAATAGCGGCGGAGCTTTTGTTCCACCACGGTTGCGGTCACGCCCAGCAGGTCCGGCGCCGTGATCTTTTCATCCTCGGTCAAGGCGACCGAGGCAAAGATGCCCGTCCGCCGCAACCGGGTTTCCGCCCGGCGCAATTCGGTCTCGCTGAATGTCTCGCCCTCCGGCAGCCCGGCGATCTTGCGGATACGCCGCTCGCGCATCCGCTCCTCGCCGGTGATTTCCAGATGCCCGAAGCGCAGGCGCGGACCCGGAGACAGGCGCAGGTCTGCATCAAGCCTTTGTGCCGCATGGTCGGCCACCACGTCTTCCGAGGCGACCGATGCCTTGGCATGGCCCGCCTCGCGCCAGGCCTTGACCGCCACGTCCGCCGCATTGGCGACCGCCCCGCTTTCCGCGATGGCCCCGGTCCGGAATTCCTTTGGCAGTTCGGTTTTCGGCGCCAGCGGCGCGACCTTTGCCACGCCGAAGCGGAACGGCGCGCCGGGATCGACCGCGATCTGGATCACCGAGATGGCGCGCGGGGCCTCCAGCGCCGGAATGGCCGCCGCCTCGCGCCCGTCGATCAGGATCCGGATGCCAACCGAGTAATGCCCCTTGGCATAAAGCGCCGACAGGATCCGGGCGTAGTCCGACCGCGCCGCCGCCAGAAGATCCTGCGGATCGGTCTGGCCCTGTCCTTGCAGGGTGCGCACCTGCGAAGCCGCCTCGACCGCCGCCTGCAATTCCTCAGACCCGCCCGCGACACGGATATCCAGCCGGTCCAGCGCCCGTGCCCCGGATGTGCCAGCGACCATTGCCGCCGCCACCAGAAGCAGCCGGAACCACGACACTCCAGGACCGGCGAACATGCGGACTGACCTCTTAGGCACCATAGTTCCCCGACTATTGCAGCTTGTCCCGGCAGGGGCAATCTACGGAAACCGGATACGCGCCATTTGGTGCCTGCTGGCCGATCACGTTCCTATTGCAGACTCGGTCCCGTGGCCCTATATGCACCTCAACAGCTGCTTCAGGGTCCAAACCTGAAGCTACCGAAAGTCACGGGCGGGCCGCTGGGTCCGCTTTTTTGTTTCTGGAACCCTATGACCGATCTCGTCGCGAAAACCGCCATCGACCGCCGCCTGGCCGACATCGTCGGCCCGGTGATCGAGGGCCTGGGCTTCGAACTCATCCGCCTGCGGCTGATGGGCGGCAAGACGCGGGTGTTGCAGATCATGGCCGACCGCCCGGATGGCGGCATCGGCGTCGACGAATGCGGCGACATTTCCACCGCCGTTTCGGCTGTGCTGGACGTGGAAGACCCGCTGGAAGACAACTATGTCCTTGAAGTCTCCTCTCCCGGCATCGACCGGCCGCTGACCCGGCTGAAAGATTTCGAGATGTGGAAGGGCTGGGAAGCCCGGGTCGAGACGACCGAGCTGATCGACGGCCGCCGCCGTTTCAAGGGCGATCTGGCCGGGGTTGAGGGCGACGAGGTGCTGATCACCATCGAAGAAGGCGGCGAAGAGGTCACCATCGGCCTCCAATTCGACTGGCTGTCGGATGCCAAGCTGATCCTCTCGGACGCCCTAATCACCGAGATGCTGCGCCAGAAGAAGGTGGCCGAGCCCGCCGATGGCCAGTTCGACGCGATCGAGGAAATTGACGGGGACGAGGACGACGCGCCCATCCCCGAGACGAAACACTGAAGCGTGATGAGGAAAAGTGGGTACCGGTTTTCCTCAACAATCACGCGACCACTGAAAAACTAGGGAGTAGGACCCATGGCAATCACCTCCGCCAACCAGCTGGAGCTTCTGCAGACCGCCGAAGCCGTTGCGCGCGAAAAGATGATCGACCCGGAACTGGTGATCCAGGCGATGGAGGACAGCCTCGCCCGGGCCGCCAAGTCGCGCTATGGCGCCGAGATGGACATCCGGGTGAAGATCGACCGCAAGACCGGCCGTGCTTCCTTTACCCGCGTCCGTACGGTGACCGAGGATGAGCTGGTGGAGAACCACCACGCCCAGCTGACCGTGAAGCAGGCCAAGACCTACCTCGCCGACCCGCAGATCGGCGACGAGATCGTGGACGAGGTTCCCCCGGTGGACCTGGGCCGCATCGCCGCGCAGTCGGCCAAGCAGGTCATCCTGCAGAAGGTCCGCGAGGCCGAGCGCGACCGCCAGTTCGAGGAATTCAAGGACCGCAAGGGCACCATCATCAACGGCGCCGTCAAGCGCGAGGAGTATGGCAACGTCATTGTCGATATCGGTCGTGGCGAAGGCATCCTGCGCCGGAACGAAAAGATCGGCCGTGAAGCCTATCGCATCGGCGACCGTATCCGCTGCTACATCAAGGACGTCCGCCGCGAACCGCGCGGGCCGCAGGTCTTCCTGTCGCGCACCGATCCGCAGTTCATGGCCGAGCTGTTCAAGATGGAAGTGCCGGAAATCTATGACGGCATCATCGAGATCAAGGCCGTCGCCCGCGACCCGGGCAGCCGCGCCAAGATCGCCGTGATCAGCTATGACAACTCCATCGACCCCGTCGGCGCCTGCGTCGGTATGCGCGGCTCCCGTGTGCAGGCCGTGGTGAACGAGCTTCAGGGCGAAAAGATCGACATCATCCCGTGGAACCAGGACACTGCGACCTTCCTCGTGAACGCGCTGCAACCGGCGGAAGTCTCGAAGGTCGTGTTCGACGAAGAGGCCGGCAAGATCGAAGTCGTCGTCCCGGATGAGCAGCTTTCGCTCGCCATCGGCCGCCGGGGCCAGAACGTTCGTCTGGCCAGCCAGCTCACGGCGCTGGACATCGACATCCTGACCGAAGCCGAAGAATCGCAGCGCCGCCAGGCCGAATTCGCCGAACGCACCAAGCTGTTCATGGATGCGCTGGACGTTGACGAGATGATGGCGCAGCTGCTGGTCGCCGAAGGCTTCACCAACCTGGAAGAAGTGGCATACGTCGAACTGGACGAACTGCTGTCCATCGACGGCTTCGACGAGGACACCGCCGCCGAACTTCAGGCCCGTGCCCGCGACTATCTGGAAGCGGCCAACGCCAAGGCGATGGAAAACGCCCGGGCGATGGGTGTGGAAGACAGCCTGGTCAACTTCGAGGGTCTGACCCCGCAGATGCTGGAGGCGCTGGCCCAGGACGGGATCAAGACGCTGGAAGACTTCGCCACCTGCGCCGACTGGGAACTGGCGGGCGGCTGGACCACGGAAAACGGCCAGCGCAAGAAGGACGAAGGGGTCCTCGAAAAGTTCGACATGT